>JBLNEL010000253.1:0-8345 GCA_050262615.1 Bacillota bacterium | reverse complement strand
TGATAATAAAGTAAAACCGGAGACAAGAGAACGTATATTAAATCTTGCTAAAGAACTTAATTACGAACCTAATATGCTGGCCCGTAATTTTGTTAAAAAGAAATCACATATAATCGGACTTGTATTGCCTGAAGTGGCAGATGAATTCTTCTCCGAAATTATTAAAGGAGTAGATAAAATTGCTTACTCAGGCGGATATAATACAATGATAGCAGGCTCACATAGTGAAAGAACTCTGGCTGAGTCTGTGAACAACTTTATGAAAAAAGGTGTTGTCGATGGTGTTATAGTAATGGCTCCATCGGTCTCTGACAAAATTAAAGAGATAATATCAAATGGGAATGTGCCTGCGGTAATTATCAACAGTAAAAGAGAAAACATTAATTGCGACACAATCGGGATAGATAATTTTCAGGGCGCATATTCAATGGTGGACTATCTGATCAAAAACAGAGGATATACAAAAATTGCGCACATTGCTGGTCCGCAATCAAACATAGATGCTATTCAGAGGAAAAGAGCTTACCGTAAAGCTCTTGAAGATTCAGGGCTGAAGGTAAAAGAAGACTGGATCATCGCAAGTGACTTTACGATTTCAGGAGGAGAGCTTGCCTGCAGAAGGCTATTAAGTCTTTTAGAAAAGCCGGAGGTGATCTTTGCTGCAAACGATATGATGGCAATTGGATGTTACAATGCAATTGCATCTTTTGGACTGAAAATTCCGGATGATATAGGGGTAGTGGGATTTGATGATATTTTTGTCAGTCAATTTTTGTGTCCACGTCTTACTACTATACATGTACCGATCTCTGAGCTTGGGAAAAATGCTGCGAGTCTTTTACTTGGCAGAATAAACAATAATGAAAACCCGGAATATCAGCATATCAGGGTCTCAACAGGTTTAGTAATAGGAAATTCATGTAAATAAAAGTGAAGCAGTTATGAATACTCTACTAACGAAAAATTTTGAAACCAAATACGGCAGTTTTTCCAAAGATGGAAAGGAATTCATAATTAAGGACGTCCGCACTCCCAAGCCCTGGGTAAATGTAATTTCAAACGGGGATTATGGACTGATAATTTCGCAGACTGGAGGGGGATTCAGCTGGCAGACACATTCTGAATTTAACCGGCTGACAAGGTGGCATCAGGACCTTATACAGGATAATTGGGGAAAATATATTTATGTGAAAAATAATAGTACAGGCGAAGTGTGGAGTCCAACATGGCTGCCTGTAAAAACTGAGCTGGATTACTATCAATGCCGCCATGGATTCGGGTATACTGTGTTTACCTCTGAATATAAAGGGCTGAGAATTGAACTGACAGTTTTTGTGCCTTTTGAGGATTCTCTTGAGGTATGGGACATAAAGATAAAAAACGCTACAGATTCTTCAGCAGACTTTTCAATATTTACATACTTTGAATGGTGTCTTGGCTCCTCGGCAGATCATCACAGGGAATTTCATAAAACATTTATTGAAACCAGATTTGATGAAAATATTAATGGGATTATAGCTGGCAAAAGAATATGGGAAATACCGCTAGGCGACAGGGGGCATTGGAATATTGAATATGCTTATAAAGGGTTTTTCGCCTGCAGCAAAAAAGTTTCTTCATGGGAATGTGATAAGGAAAACTTTCTGGGGCAATATGGAAGTATCAGCAAACCAAGGGCTGTAACAGAAAACATTATGACAAATACTACAGGCATCTGGTACGATTCGGTAGGCTGTCTTAAAGTTGATTACCAGCTTAAGGCCGGCAGTGAAGAGAGAACAGCGTTTTATCTGGGGCTGAAGGAAAATGAAAGTGAGATTGAGGCTGTGATAAATAAGTACTCCTCAGCTGCACAGATCGAAGAAGCATTAGATAATGTTAAGGCAAGGTGGGATGAGATACTGGGGACCATGGTAATTGAGACTCCAGATGAAGCGATGAACATTATGGTAAATAACTGGCTGCGCTATCAGGCAATTGCCGGAAGGCTTTGGGGAAGGACCGCATATTACCAGCAGTCGGGCGCATTTGGATTTCGCGATCAGCTTCAGGACAGTTTAGTGTTTCTGCCCATTGATCAAAAAATGACTGAAAAACAGATCAGGCTGCATGCACGGCATCAGTTCCAGGATGGAACTGTACTTCACTGGTGGCACCCTATTACTGAGACAGGAATGCCTACAAAAATGACTGATGATCTTCTATGGCTTCCATTTTTAATTATCCATTACCTCAAGGAGACTGATAATTATTCATTTCTGGACGAAAAAGAACCTTTCTATGACAATAAAGAAAAGGAGGAAACCTTATTTGAGCATTGTAAACTTGCAATAAGCAGGGTACTCAAAAGATTCAGTGAAAGAGGTCTGCCCTTAATCGGTGCTGGTGACTGGAATGACGGACTGAGTGCAGTAGGTTTAGATATGAAGGGTGAGTCGATCTGGCTTTCAGAGTTTCTGTATTACATACTTATAAATTTCAGTCAGGTTGCTCAAAAGAAAGGACAGGCAAGAACAGCTTCGGGATATATAAAAAAGGCAGAAGAGCTTAAGATGAAATTTGAAGAACTAGCATGGGACGGCAAATGGTTCTTCAGAGCCACAAAAGACAGCGGGAAGAAGATTGGAAGTCATGAAAATCAGGAAGGAAGGATATTCCTGAATGCACAGACCTGGTCAGTTATAAGCGGAATAACTACAGAGGGAAGAATGACTGAAGCTATGGCCTCAGTATGCGAGCACCTGATAAAAGATAATGGGCCATTGCTGCTTAGTCCTGCTTATACAAAGCCTGACAAATACATTGGATATCTTACACGTTATGCAGCAGGCAGGCGTGAAAACGGCGGAGTATATATGCATGCTGCAGCATGGAGCATCTGGGCATTTTCACTCTTAAAAAAAGCAAATGATGCTTACGATGTTTTTAAGAAGATATCGCCTATTTATAACGGAATGGATCCTGATAAATATTCAGCAGAACCTTATGTAACACCGGGGAACATTGACGGACCTGATTCAGTATTTTACGGAAAGGCAGGCTGGACCTGGTATACCGGATCTGCCTCATGGCTGCAGAAGGTAATAGTAGACTGGATCTTAGGCATAAGGGCTGAGGAGGAAGGGCTTGTAATTGATCCATGTATTCCAAATGAATGGAATAAATATTTTGTTAAAAGGACATTCAGAGGTACGGTATTTAATATACAAATCCTTAATCCGGAAAAATTAAACGGAGGTGTAAAATCAATAAAAGTTGATGGAGTGGAAACATCGCTTAAGGTCATAAAACCAGATGGTAAGACTGAAGTATCAGTTGAAGTAATTCTGGGCAGGTAAATGATAAGTCAAAAGGAGAAAATCCAATCACTTAACGGGCAGTGGCTTTTTATTAAAGATGCCAATGAGCAGTATACTTACAGTGAGGTTGAAAAAGAATATAATTTTACAGAAGATATAGCCGAAATGAAAATTCCGCAGAACTGGCAGTTAGCGGGATTGGATAATTATAATGGCGCGGTTTGGTTTATAAGGCAATTCGATTTAATAAGCGATGCTGATGAAACGAAATTCCTGGTATTTTCAGGCGTTGATTATTTTACAGATATATGGATAAATGGAAGATTTTTAGGGCATCATGAAGGCTATTTCCAGAAATTCTCCTTCAATATTACTTCTGAAGTCAAGGAAAAATCAAATCTGCTTATTGTAAAAGTCACCTCGCCTAGGGAAGAACCCGGGACTGTCTGGCCGTTAAAGAAGAGGCTAATAAAAGGCATTTTTAATCATCACGACTGCAGGCCAGGCGGCTGGAGCTATGAGTGTGGGCAGGATAAAAACACAGGCGGAATATGGAACGATGTTTATATTGAATATGATGGGAAAGTGCATGTTGAAGCGGTAAAAATTATTTCAAAATTAAACGCTGAGAAAACCAAGGCGCTGCTATTACTGGAAATTAGTTATGAATCATCGCTTAATTTCCCTTTAGAAGACCAGATAGAAATCGGGCTGTTTTCACCAGGCGGGAAAAATATTAGTAAAACCTGTGCTGTTACATTTTACCCGCATAAGGATAAAACTGTAATATCAATCTCTGTTGATAACCCTGAACTATGGTGGAGCTGGGATTTAGGAGCGCAGAATTTATACACCTTAAAATTAACTTCAAAGATATTTAATGAAAAACAGACTTCCTTTGGAATTCGGGAGGTATCATTAAATAAAAGCGGTGAGTTTTTTATTAATGGAAAACGTTTATTCCTGAGGGGTACTAATATAATTCCAACGCAGTGGTTAAGTGAGTTAGACAAGGAAAAAATAAACCAACAGATCAGACTTATAAAGCAGGCTAATATTAACGCGGTGCGTGTACATGCACATGTAAACCGTGAAGAATTTTATGATGAATGCGACAGGCAGGGAATAATTCTCTGGCAGGATTTTCCTCTCCAATGGACATATGAGGCTTCAGAAGAATTTATTTTAAATGGAGTCAGGCAGATAAAAGAGATGGTTCTTCAGCTTTATAATCATGCTTCAATTGCCTTTTGGTGCTGTCATAATGAACCAGGCGATCAGATAAAGACACTTGATCCGGCGTTATATGATTCTGTAATAAGTGAGGATAATACAAGGATTGTAAGGCTAGCCTCGAACTATGAAGAGCATGCATATGAAGGCTGGTATTGGGGAAAGATGGAGCATTATGAAGCAGCTCCAATGGGGCCTCTTGTAACTGAATTTGGAGCCCAGGCATTACCGGGCAGAACGACACTGGAAAAGTTTATAGAAAAAGAGAAACTATATCCGCCTGACTGGGAAGTCTGGAAATACCACAACTTTCAATATGAGCAGACTTTCCTTATTGCAAAAGTAAATAAGGGAAAATCCTTAGAAGAATTTATTGAAAATTCACAAGCCTACCAGTCAAAACTTCTGAAACTGGCAATTGACTCCTACAGAAGAAAAAAGAATTCAGGGATTACCGGAATATTTCAATTTATGTTTATCGACTGCTGGGATTCGATCAGCTGGTCAATAGTTGATTATTATGGGAAGAAGAAAAATGGATATGATTCAGTAAAGAAGGCTTATCAGCCGGTTTATATTTCTATAAAACCAAGGCAGGATACCTACTTACCGGGGACAAAGCTTAACACTGATATTTTTATCATAAATGATACATACAGAGTATATGACTGCATTTTACTTGAAGTAAGTATAAATGGTCAATTGATCTTTGAATTAAGGGACCTGTCAATTGAGGCTGACAGTATTCAGCATATAAGCTGGGAAAATCTGAATATAAAGCTGCCTGCTGAAGCTCAGTCCGGAAGCAGCACTGTTTTATTCAGACTCTTAAATGAAATGGATATGAATCTGGTCTCAGAAAATGAAGAACAAATAGAAATTGTTCCTGCAGTGGCAGCACAATAAAAACAATTGGTATGGACGATAAATGAAAGTAAAAGTGATAATATTATTGCTTTTTATTATTCCTGCGGTGCTTAAAGCGCAGGATTACATCTTCTTTAGCGACAGTCCAAACGGATCATATTATTTCTATAGTTCGGGCAGTTACTCAGGACTCAGCGCAGTTGTTCTTAATAACGGTAGAATTCCGGTTGATATGGATGTAAAATATTCAGGACTAAATGCGCTTAGGGTTAGGTGGAAGTCTGCTTCTGGAGGCAGCTGGTCAGTTTCCATTGGTTCAGCTGGCATGGCTGCGTATGATATCAGGCAAAAGGATTCACTTTTATTAAGAATATTTTCATATTCTGACCTTGACTCTTTAACCCTACCGCTGATCTATCTGGAAGACATCAACGATAAAAGAACCGCCCCGAAAAAGCTTTCTGACTTTGCAGGAGTAATTAATAAGAATAACTGGCTGAGAGTATCAATTCCGCTTAAATTATTATCAGCATCCAGTGACAGTGCAGACTTAAGTAAAATTAAGGCAGTTGCATTTACACAGAACTTTGCTGACGGGGCGCTGCACACGATCTATTTTGATGAGATAAGAATGGTCACACAAAAGGATACAGACTTCAGCTCTCCTGAAACACCAAAAGGTTTAAAGGCAAAAGCCTATTCGACTTATATTGATCTTACATGGCAGCCAAATTCTGAAACTGATCTGGAAGGATACAGAATCTACCGTAAGGAAAATGAAATATATAAAATAATTGGAGCTGCTGAAAAAGGGGATACAATATTAAGGACATTTGCAGGTGTTCCTCCGAAAACTCTTAGCTACAGAATTTCTGCCTATGACAAAAGAGGCAATGAATCTTCATTAAGTCCTGAAGTTACAGCTTCGACAGTTTCAATTAGTGACAGTGCATTATTAGAGATAACACAGAAGGCTGCTTTTAAGTACTTTTGGGATTATGCTCATCCTGTCTCAGGGCTGGCAAGAGAAAGGCTAGGCTCAGGAGAGACTGTGACCATTGGAGGTTCGGGGTTTGGAGTTATGGCTATTATTACAGGGGCAGAAAGGGGATTTATAACCAGAAGTGAAGCATCTTCAAGAATTCTTAAAATAGTTAAGTTTTTATCTCTTAATGCTGACAGGTTTCACGGAGCCTTTTCGCATTGGCTAAATGGTTCAACCGGGAGAGTAATACCATTTAGTCAGAAAGATGACGGAGGAGATATAGTTGAAACTGCATATATGATTCAGGGGCTGCTTACAGCCAGGCAGTATTTTAATTTAAATAATTCAGATGAAGAGCAGATAAGAAACATTATTACCTCAATCTGGGAGTCGGTTGAATGGGACTGGTACAGAAAAGATGCTGCAGGCAATTACCTTTACTGGCACTGGTCACCGAATTACGGCTGGCAGATGAATATGCAGCTAAGAGGCTGGAATGAAACACTGATTACTTATCTGCTAGCGATAGCATCTCCAAAGCATCCGGTTCCGGCGTCAATGTATTACTCAGGCTGGGCAGGGAGTTCGAATTATAGAAATGGTAAAAGTTTCTATGGTATTCCGCTTGATGTCGGCTGGGATTACGGCGGACCTTTATTTTTTTCTCATTATTCTTTTCTGGGATTTGATCCAAGAAATAAAAAAGATAAGTATACAAATTACTTTATAAATAACAGGCATCACGCTCTTATTCATCAGGCTTACTCAAAGGCAAATCCAAGGGGTTTTCCGGGATATGATGAAGATACCTGGGGACTTACAGCAAGTGATGATCCTGTTACAGGATATATGGCTCATGAGCCAAATAATGATAATGGCACTATTTCTCCTACAGCTGCAATATCTTCAATGCCCTATACTCCAAAAGAGTCGATAGCTGCATTAAAAAGCTTTTATTATGAATATGGTGATAACCTGTGGGGAGAATATGGACCAAAAGACGCATTTAATGTAAAGCTGAACTGGTTTGCAAACAGTTACATTGCAATTGATCAGGGGCCAATTATCGTAATGATTGAAAATTACAGGAGCGGCTTATTGTGGAAATATTTTATGGCTAATCCTGAAATTAAACCTATGCTGGATGCAATAGGTTTTGTCCCCGATTCAGCATCTGTCGGGTTAAGAGAAGGTAATAATGATATACCGGAAAAAATAATTTTGTATGGAAATTTTCCTAATCCATTTAATCCTTCGACTGTGATCAAGTTTAGGATGAAAGAATCAGAGAGCATTGAAATACATATCTATGATCTGCTGGGAAGGAAAGTGAGAACACTTCTGAATGATTATTTATCAGCCGGCAGTCATGAAATAAAGTGGGATGGCTTAGATGAGGCAGGCCATAAAGTAAGTTCAGGTATTTATCTATATTCAGTCAAAACCTCAGATAAAATAATAACAGGAAAGATGGTCTTTCAAAAGTAAATTAATATTAACAAATGAACAGGCAATTTATAATTAAATATCAGAAGCTGATCATTACGGTTATGATCCTTTTGCTTATAGTCCCTGGATGCAAGTCACCACAGAACGAACAGAGAGTTATTAATTTCTGGGCTATGGGAGCAGAAGGGGAGCAGGTTCAGAAGTTGATTCCTGAATTTGAAAGGCGAAATCCGGGAATAAAAGTAAAGGTTCAGATGATCCCATGGACAACTGCGCAGGAAAAACTGATATCTGCTTTTGCAAGTGATAATACACCTGATGCCTGTCAGCTTGGCAATACATGGATACCCCAGTTTTCAGCCATAGGTGCAATCTCTGGACTTGATCAGTGGCTGGAAAATTCCGCCACAATTAGAAAAGAAAATTATTTTGAAGGGATCTGGAATACAAATATAATAGACGGGAAAGTCTACGGTATTCCCTGGTATATTGACACGCGGGTAATGTTTTAC
>JBLNEL010000252.1:0-10793 GCA_050262615.1 Bacillota bacterium | reverse complement strand
CAAAATCAGGAGATGATGAATTATCTGAAGTTTCCAGTAATATTCCCCTTACCTGATAATTCCTCAGGTACGGATAAGCAGATAAAAGCAAGGCTGCTGTACCACTTACTATTGGTGTGGCGGCAGAGGTCCCATTGTTCGAATTATAGTCAACCTTCGAATGAGCATTTGCCCCAAAAACACTCACACCCATTGCATCAACATCCGGTTTTATCCTCCCGTCTGATGTAGGTCCGCGCGAACTGAAAGCAGCAATATTATTATTGGAAGTGACTGCTCCTACTGCAATTACATTGGCCCCATCTGCAGGCGCTGTAATATAATGCCATTCCTTATTGCCTTCATTTCCTGCTGCCGTAATAACCACAACTCCGCGCCTGTACGCCAGTTCTGCAGCTTTTGTAACAATTGCTGTCTGACCGTTCATGTCGCTGTATGAGTATGAAGCTTCCGGATAAATAAATGTATTATAACTTAACGAGCTGCTTGTAATATCAACCCCGTAAGACTCCATCCATTCAAGCGCACTGGCGTAGTTATCCTCTTCTATATGCTTGTCATTATTTCCTGTCCTTATATCCTCTGTCTTTGCAAGCAGATAACTTGCATTAAAAGCTGCACCAACAAAACTTCCAGGGTCATAACCTCCAACAATAGAGAAAACATACGTACCATGACTATCTTGCGCCAGATCATCTGCCGCCTGATTCGCAGTGACAGTATCATTGAAAACAAAATCAAATTCTTTTATCACTTTTTGGTTTTTCAGTGCTTTATGATTTTTCCAGTCAAATCCTGAATCCAGTATACCGATAATTACATCTTTACCATCTATTCCTAATGAATGCACAAAAGGTATATCCGAGATCTCAAGCTGCGTAAATGAATAGCCATAATTAAGTGTATCTATCAATGCCGTCTTAGATGGCCGTTCTGACTTATTGCTGCCCGCTTCAGGTTCCCCCTGCTGTCTGAATATCCTCACCCTTTCAACCTTGCTTACAAAAGCAAAAGACTTTACAGACTCAAGCTGGCTTTGTGATAAATAGGCCGACACAGCATTAAACCACTTTAATTCTCTCTGTATCTTAATACCTTTTTCTGATAGTGCTTCCTTATATTCACCCCTTAAAGGAAGATCTTCATAAGTGATAAGAGAATCCTCAGACATAACTTTCATTCTCCTCTCAATTGTCTTTTTACTAAGCTGGCTTATAGCTGCCTGATACAGGCCTGAGCTTTTTGAGAGATATTGATGAGGCATTATATCTTTATCTTTAAAATAGATGAGATATTTGTCCTGTGAGAAACTGAACCCGGAAATAAGAATAAAAAGTATGACAATCTTTTTCATGCGGTAAGAAATGATTAATTATTTTTATTTGATGTGGCCAATATAACAACTTGCTGTTTAAACTTAAATGAATAATCCGGGACAATTTCAGACCTAAAGATTTATCAGTGGACCAGCTTTGCTATTCTGTTCCACCGTATTGAAGCAAACAAATCGAAGATATCGTTATAAACCGGATCCCACGACCAGTAGATCAATAGTCCTTGCCCAATTATCCTGTCACGTGCAACAAAACCCCAGAAACGGCTGTCCCAACTGTCATCCCGGTTATCACCCATCATAAAGTAATAATCTTTCTTCAGCTTATAACTGCTTACTTGATTATCTTTTATAAATATATACCTGCCCATAACCTTAACAGCCTCTTCACCAAACTCACGGTTTATTATAGTCCTCCATTGCTCAATGTTACTAAGATTAAGCTGGATCACATCACCTTTCTTTGGAACAATAAGCGGACCGTAGTTATCCTCATTCCAAGGCATGCCTTTGGGAAATATCCTTGTCTCCTCCCTGCCAAGCGGACGAACAAAATTGTTCAGGTACTGTATCTTTGGAGGTCTTTTTATTTCTTTCCCGTTTACATATAATATCTTATTTACAATAACTATCGTATCACCTGGCAGCCCGACTAATCTTTTTATATAGCTTACAACTTCATCAGACTTCAGCTGGTCACGGTCACCGGGATATTCGAATACTACTACATCTGATCTTCTGGGCTCTCTTACCGCTGGCAGTGTAATATATGGAATATGAATATTAGTAAAAGGAATTGTCCTTGGGGATGATGATCCGTAAATAAACTTGTTTACCAGCAGAAAGTCACCAACTAGCAGTGTCTTTTCCATTGAACCTGTAGGTATCCTGAAAGCCTCTAATGCAAATGTTTTTAGAAGAAATGCTGCAATAACTGCAAACAAAAGCGCCTGAAAAAAATCTTTAACTCTTGCAAGTACAGATTTGTATCTTTCCAGATCCTCATCTGTTTTTATACCTGTTATTTCGCTAAATATTTCTTTAAAAGACACAGTTTCTGCTCCCTGCCCGGCATCTTTATACAATAAAGGGATATCTTAAATATCCCTTAAAATAAATTTATATATTTTTCATTTTTCAATGAATAAGCTTTGCAATTCTGTTTAATCGAACTGAAGCTAACAGATCGAAAGGCTGTGAAAAAGGAATCTCTGGATTCCATGACCAGTAAACGATTTCAGCTTGACCGGTTATTTTGTCCCTGGGTACAAATCCCCAGTACCGGCTGTCCAGACTATTATCCCTGTTATCCCCAAGCATAAAGTAATAATCTCTTTTCAATGTATAGGAAGTAACTGGTCTCCCGTCGATTGTAACCTGATTACCTTCCAGCTTTACGACTCGCTTGTCATACTCCCTGTCAATAATAGTTCTCCATTTCCCAATATTTGAGGCATTTAGCTGAATAACATCACCCTTCTTAGGAACTACAAGAGGTCCATAGTTATCCTTATTCCATGGAGCGCCTTTAGGAAATATATCCGGATCAGCTATTCCTGCAGGAATAAGCTCAGGCATGGCATACTGAATATGAGGCGGTCTCCAGAATTCCTTTCCGTTTACATAGAGAACCTTATTTACAATCTTAATAGTATCGCCCGGAAGTCCTACACATCTTTTTACATAACTCATTATCTCACTTGGATGCAGATCATCTGTATAACCCGGCCATTCAAATACTATAACATCCTTACGCTTTGGTTCACGTATCGAAGGAAATGTAAAATACGGAAGTGAAATGTTTGTAAATGGAATATTCCGTGGAGTTGAGGCTCCGTAAATTATTTTATTAACCAGTACAAAATCCCCCACCATTATTGTGCTTTCCATAGAACCGGTAGGTATTCTGGATGATTCAAGTAAAAATGTTTTAATTATCAGGGCTCCTATAAGAGCAAAGAGCAGCGTTTCTACAAAGTTTTTTGCCTTTTCTTTGGGAGTGGCTACTTTTTTTAATTCTTCTTCTGTTTTAATTCCAACGAATTTTTTCAGACTTTCCGTAAATGCCAATTAAGGATTCTCCTATTCTTCAATTTGTAATACAGCCAGGAAGGCTTCCTGCGGAATTTCAACGTTGCCAACCTGCTTCATTCTCTTCTTGCCTTCTTTCTGCTTTTCAAGCAGCTTTCTCTTTCTTGTAATGTCACCGCCATAACACTTTGCAAGCACATTCTTTCGTAATGCTTTTACAGTAGAGCGGCTTATTACTTTTGTGCCTATTGCCGATTGAATTGCAATTTCAAACATCTGCCTTGGGATCAGATCCTTTAACTTATCACAGATCTTTCGTCCCCATTCAAAAGACTTGCTTCTGTGTACAATTACCGAAAGCGCATCTACCTGCTCTCCATTCAGAAGTATATCAAGTTTTACAAGATCCGATTCCCTGTTGCCTATAAATTCATAATCAAATGAAGCATATCCCCTTGAAAACGATTTAAGTTTGTCATAAAAATCAAAAATGATCTCGGATAATGGAAATTCATACTGCAGATCTGCACGGGTTGGATCTATATATGCCGTGTTCTTATATATACCTCGCTTATCTGTAGCAAGTTTCATTAGACTGCCTACGTATTCACTCGGGCAAACTATCTGTGCTTTTACATATGGCTCCTCAATCCTTTCAATATTTCCCATCTCAGGCATGTCTGTAGGATTATCAACTGTTACCACTTCCCCATTTTTCTTTGTAACAATATATTCTACGTTAGGAAGTGTAGTAATGATCGACTGATTAAACTCTCTTTCCAGTCTTTCCTGCACAATTTCCATGTGCAGCATACCTAAAAAGCCGCACCTGAAGCCAAAGCCTAATGCTGCTGATGTTTCTGGTGTATAAACAAGTGCTGAATCATTCAATCTGAATTTTTCCAGAGCATCACGCAGATCTTCATACTCCTCTGTGTTTGTAGGATAAAGTCCGCTGTATACCATCGGCTTTACTTCTTTATAACCCGGCAGCGGATGTTCAGCTCCGTTCCTTGCCACTGTTATCGTATCACCTACCTTCGTATCATGAACATCCTTCACACCCGAAATAAGATAACCTACGTTTCCGGCAGTAAGCTCTTTAGTCTTTATTTTTTTTAGCCCGAGTACTCCAATTTCCTCAGCCAGAAAAACTTTATCATTTGCAAAGAACTTTATCTGGTCCTTTTCCTTCAAAGTCCCGTTAAAAACTCTAACGTATGCAATTGCACCCCTGTATGCATCAAAAACCGAGTCGAATATTAAAGCCTGCAGGGGAGCATTATCATCTCCTTTGGGAGCAGGTATCTTCTGAACCACATTCTCCAGAATTTCGTCAATTCCGGTCCTTGTCTTTGCGCTTGCCAGAATTATACTGCTTTCATCGCAGCCGATAAGGTCAATTATCTGCCCTTTTACAACATCTACCATAGCACTCGGCAAATCAATCTTATTTATTACAGGAATTATCTCAAGTCCGGCATCAATTGCAAGGTAAAGGTTACTGATCGTTTGTGCCTCAACACCCTGAGCAGCATCAACAACCAGCAGCGCCCCTTCACAGGCGGCTAAAGAACGTGAAACTTCATAGGAAAAGTCCACATGCCCGGGAGTATCGATCAGATTCAGAATATATTCATTACCATCATTTGCATGATATTTCATCTGAATGGCGTGAGATTTTATTGTTATTCCCCTTTCACGCTCCAGATCCATGTCATCAAGAAGCTGCGCTTTCAGCTCCCTTTCGGATACTGTCCCAGTACGCTCCAAAAGACAGTCAGCTATGGTCGATTTACCATGGTCAATATGTGCAATAATGCAAAAATTACGTATTTTTTCCATCATCTCTCAAAAATTTTTAGACTTGTAATATATCAATCCATGGCAGCATTTTCAACGAATAAGTTTTTCTGAATAAGCTTACATGCTGTTTTACAACTGTAAATTAAAAAAAGTTCGCTACTATTTGATCAAATCTGGTTATAAATGTACAAAACTTTCCATTCTGTTACTGTTTTTTTGTAATTTTGTGAAAAACTCTGGAGAAAAATGAAGAAGTTAAATTTTACTCTATTCTTCCTTCTAACTTTATCTGCTCTGCTCAACGCACAGCCATTCAGATATGGATGGATAACTGATGTCCATATTGGCTCACCAAAAGCAGACGAATATCTTACAAATGTAGTAAATGATATAAATAAAAGACCTGATATTCAGTTTGTCATTGTTTCTGGTGATATCGGCGAAAAAGGTATGAATGCCGAACTTGAACAAACTCAAAAGATACTGAATAACCTGAAGGTTAAATATTATGTGATCCCCGGAAACCACGACACTAAATGGAGCGAGAGCGGATGTTCCAGATTTAAGGAGATCTGGGGAGATGATAAGTTCAATTTTGATTTTAATGGGGTTAAATTCATTGGATTGAACAGCGGAGTCTTCTGGCGCGGCGGCGGCGGACATTTTGCTCCCGAAGATGTGGCCTGGCTGGATACCACCCTTAAGAACAGCACGTCAAATGACCAGGAAGTGATCTTTTACTCCCACCACCCTCTTGAAAAAGAAACCGATAACTGGTTCCTGGTTACTAATATCCTGAGAAATTACAATATTAAAGCTGCACTTATGGGACATGGACATGCAAATAAGATCTTTCAGCTGAATGGTATACCTGCTGTAATGGGACGTTCCAGCCTGGCTGATGCGAAAAAACCATGGGGATATACTATTGTAGAAAATCAGAAAGATTCTCTCTTTTTTTATGAGGCTGGACAGGATTCCCTCCTTAAACTTTGGGGAACTGTTTCCAAACTGAATAGACTGGAAATTCCTCAGGTTGATTCTACTCAGTTTTTGAATAATGGCGCTGATATTATCTGGCAGACAGATCTTAAGACAACCCTTTCAGCTTCATTGCTTACATGGAATGATAAAGTGTACTCCAGCTCTGCTAATGGTATTTTGACCTGTTTTGACCTTAACGGAAAAAAACTTTGGGAGTTTAATACCAATGGGACTATCTGCAGCCGCCCTGTAATTGCCGAAAATATACTTGCTGTCGGTACTGTCCGCGGTGACTTATATACGATCGATGCCAACAAAGGCTCTATTATTCAGACAGTAGGCTTGGGAGAAACTATTACATCCCAGCTAATTACTATTGACTATAAGGGCGATAAACTGCTTATTGAAGGCTCTAAACCAGGAAAAGTAATTATTGTTGGAACTTCCAGCGGTAAAATGCTCTGCTATGATCTCCATACTCTCGATCCTATTTGGGAAAATAATACGGCAAAAGGTATGATAGAAACACAACCCTTATTTGCCGAAAATAAACTGGTCTATGGAAGCTGGGATGGATACTTAAATTGTATTGATGCACGCTCCGGAGTCCTGATCTGGAGGTGGACAGGCAACAAGAACTTCTATTACTCCCCTGCTGCTTGCACACCAGTCACTGATGGCAAAAACGTTTTTGTCGTTACTCCCGATAAATTTACTGCTTCAGTCGACCTGCTTTTAGGAAAAACAAAATGGAGAAAAGATAACTTCCAGGGATGGGAATCTATCGGCATTAGTAATGACAGAACTAAGCTGTTTGTTAAAGGTTACACTGATAAATTCTATATTGTATCGGCTGATAATGGTAAGATCATAAAAGAGATCAATATGAAATTTGGACTGGATACAACACCCAATATTCCCTTAGATTATAATAATAATATCTTGTTCGGCTCTAAGGATGGATATGTTTACCTGATTAGACCTGACTACAGTTATCAACCCCTTATCTTTACAGGAACTTCTAGAGTTCTATCGGTTCAGCATGTAAAAGATAATACTTTTGCTGCATCCAATATGGATGGGAAGATTTTTATTTTTTCAATTAAATGAGGATTTGGTGAGTAAAAAAAATTCAGCAGTAAGATTCGAAGGATTTATTTTCGACGTCGATGGGACACTGACATCAACAAATGAGCTTATATTTCAGTCCTTTAACCATGTGGCAGAAAAGTATTTAAATAAGATCTATACCCCGGAGGAACTGATCGCATTATTCGGTCCTCCGGAAGATCTGATATTAAAAGAGCTTGTAGGAGAAAAGTACCCTGAAGCTCACAAAGATTATTTCGACTTTTATTTCAGCAATCATACTGCTTTAGCCGGTCTTTACCCCGGTATAAAAGACATTCTGCTCATGATCAAAAATGCAGGAATTCCCTTAGGTGTATTTACAGGTAAGGGTAGAAAAGCAGCTGAAATAACTCTGAAGACATTGGGCATATATCATTACTTTGACCTGGTCTCCACAGGTGATGATGTCCCTAATTTCAAACCCGCTCCCGATGGCATCCTGATGTTTTTAGATGAATTTAAGCTTAATAATGAAAATGTCCTTCTTATAGGTGATGCTCCTGCTGATATTAAAGCAGCCAGAGCTGCTGGAGTAAAAATTGCATCTGTTGTATGGGATAGTTATGCAAAACAGATAGTCCTTGAATCAAATGCAGATTATATCTTTCATACAGTAGAAGAACTTAAATCGTTCATTCAAAATCACATTTCATAAATTTTCATTGCCGAGGGGAAAATGGAGAATGAAAAACAGTTTATCTGGGATCTGGTTCATGAAATGAACCTCTGCTGGACAGCAGGCGATCCTTGTGAGTTAAACAATTATTTTCACCAGAAGATGGTAGCTATGAACCCATCTCAAAGCGGAAAAATTCTCGGCAGCGAAGCCTGCGTAAAAGGCTGGACTACGTTTGCAGAAAATACATCAATAAAGTCATGGCTGGAATTTGATCCATTGATTGAAATATTTAATTGCGATACTGCAATTGTCACTTACAATTTTCAGATATTATATGATATGAATGGAATATCTTATGATATAAAAGGCAAAGATATGTTCACTTTGGTCAAAGAAGACGGTAAATGGTGGATAGTTGCAAACCATTTTTCGTTAAACTAAAAATGTTTAGAAGCGAAAGGGACTTTCAAGAGCCCCTTTCGCTTGAATCTTAAAGAAGATCCATTCTACTTAATAAGATTTATTCGTATCGTGCTTTCAATCCTGTCACCAACCTCTAGACGGACAATGTATATTCCGCTTGGCAGTGTGCTGCCGTTTATATCACGTCCGTTAAAATGAACTTCATTCCACCCTGGCATATAACTAGTCAGATCAATTACTGCAACCAGCTGCCCTAAAATATTAAATATCTTAAGATATTTAATTTTACCGGCTGAGCTATTGTCAAGAAATAATCTGATCCTGGTTGTGGGATTAAACGGATTAGGATAATTTCCGGCAATATATGAAACGGGAATTGTCAAACTGTTCTGCTGCTGAACACTTGTTGAAGGCGTTTTATAATCAGCAATATATGCTGTGTAACGGCAGCGTATATTGTACTGAAGACTAAGATTTATCAGCTGCTGCTTAAGTGATTGAGTTTCGCCATATACCTCTATCTGCCTTTCAAGAGCGTCGATCATCTCTTTTGCCCAAAGTGACTGACAGAATTTATTTATTGTCTTATCACTGCTGAAGTTCAGACGGAAATCAAAAGCTGTTGTGCCGGTTGCTGAATTTCCAGCTATACTTAAAGGAGATATTCCCGGATTCTTGTATCTTCCGGCAATATAAAAATATGAACCGGCATAGGTCGTAGGTATTTTTTGGGGAACTACCTGTGAAATATCTGCTTTACCGTATTCAAACCTCACGTCTTTAAGGATCGGCTGACTGATCTGATTAAAGACATTTACAACTTTTTCATTAAAATTATCTTCCAAACCAATATATGTCGTAAACCCGTAATTTAATGCAGCTGTCATCTCTAGCCTCGAACGGTTTACCTGATCGCCAATTCCTATAGGAAATATTCCTGCTTTCAAGTTGTTAAGATTTTCTATCTTAACAGGATCAGCGTTTGCCCCGCTTTCTGTAAATACCATTATTGAATTACTGAATGTGCTATCCTTTAGCTGACTTAAGCATTGTTGAAGTGCCTCCTGCATCCTGCTTCCCCATGAGCTGCTGATCGCGGATACATACTTTCTTGCATTATCAATATTTGCTGCTGTTGCTGCCACAGGAACACTGTTCCATGTAGAAAAATTGTAATTAAAGACAGCAATATTGAAATAATCTTTGGGAGAAAGCCTTCCAAGCAGATCTGTAACTGCGCTCTTGCCTGACTCAAGTTGGACACCTGACATGCTGTTTGAAATTGCAAATATGACACACTTCTTTATCACACTGTCCTGCGATACCTGATCCTGCGGCCTGGCAAACAAAACAAAATGCCCTTCAGTTGTATCATTTGCAGCTGAGAAAAAATCCACACCGAGCTTGTCCAGGCTCTTTTCGTAAGTAAATCTTATGTCCTGGTCAATATACATCTTCGACCTGAATAGTTCTGCTTTTATTCCATCAGATGTATCCTGTGTAACCTTAAAATCGCTGTAAGGTTCCATATTATATTTCGTTACCGGTGTACAGGAACTCAGTTTAACAGTAAACTTCACATTGTCCAGAGGATATTTTATAAAGCTGCCTGTATTAAGCGGAAATATATAGCTGGATCTGCCTTTATAATATTCGCAGAGGCTTATGTAATGCAGCTCTACTCTCTGTATCATTCCGGCTTTAATACCTTTGAGGTATATTTTAATGCCGTTTTTACCAATATATTTGTTTACCTCTGCAGCCACACCGCCCTCACCTGTTCCGGGATTAGTGCTCTGCTCTTTTACCTGAAGCACAGCTTTATAAGCTTTATCATTATACCAGTAGATGAAGTTAGTTGCCCTTGCATTTTCAGGAAGCGGAAATGAATAAACAGCATCTGTAGAATCACTCCATTCATTCTGAAATTCCTGGTATACTACTGTCTCTGCTACAAGTCCTAGTATATTTACTGTAACTTCACATGTCTTTAGCCGTAAGAAATCCTTTGGATACCCCTTTGCAACTGGCATCATAAGACCTGTTGCGTAAGATATACCAAAAGAAACAAAAAAGACGAATACCAGTAGCTGTATTTTATATAATTTGTTATTCAACATTTTCTCTCCTGCTCTTACTTCAAATAGAGTATTTTTGCGGTTTCAGTATGGACATTATTTTTCTCATCTGAAAGAGTCAGCTCTGCAATATAAAACCCTGCTCCAGCTGTTGTCCCTGCTTCATTTTTTGCATTCCAGATAACACTTTCCATATTACCGCCATGCAATTGATACTCTTTTACAAGTCTGCCCAGTATGTCAAAGATCTTTATTTTTCCGCTGTTATAATTCCCTTTCTTGACCCTGAATGTTATTTCAGGATTGAACGGATTCGGATAAAATGAGAAAAATTTCTGAGCAGGCGCTGTACCTGTACTGTTATATGTGACTGATGCTTCACCTCCCA
>JBLNEL010000251.1:0-6335 GCA_050262615.1 Bacillota bacterium | reverse complement strand
TTCCAATGCGGTGAACATAATCCTCCGGATCCTGCGGCAGAGTAAAGTTAATAACATGGCTAACGCCTTCGATATGAATTCCACGTCCAGCAACATCAGTAGCAACCAGCACACGTATATTTCCATTTTTGAAATCATCGAGAGTTCTAATTCTTTGTTTCTGGTCCACATCACCTGAGAGAATAGAGCAGCTTATGCCGCGTTTTTTAAGAAGCTCGAATAAGTCACGAGTCTCATCGCGTCTGTTGGCAAAAATCATAACACGTTCAAGGTTCTCCTGTGTAATTATGTTAAACAGCAGCGGGAGCTTTTCATCATTTGAGACTATATAGACGATCTGTTTTACAGAGTCGACCTCGACCTGTTCAGGTTCGATATCAACAAAAACTGAATCTTTTGTCCAATAAGAAGAGAGGCGTTTAACATCATTATTAAGAGTTGCGCTAAAAAACAATGTCTGTCTTTTTTCCTTCGGCGGAGTGCTGCGTACAATTTTCCTTACATCGGGTATAAAACCCATATCGAGCATACGGTCTGCCTCATCGATAACCAGCACTTCAACCTCACTCAGGTGAACGTCGTGGCGATTATAAAAGTCAAGTAACCTTCCAGGCGTAGCAACCAGAATATCCACACTTTGTCCATGCAGCTGGCGTTTCTGTTTCTGATAATCCATTCCGCCATAGATTGACATTACCTTAGCCCTGGAAAACTTAGATAATTTACGGGCATCTTCAGTTATTTGCAGTACGAGTTCGCGAGTAGGGGCAATAATCAGTGCTCTTGGTGCTCCAGGGCGTCTTTTTGTAAGTATAGGCTCTTTAATTATCTTAGTAAGGATTGTAATTAAAAAGGCAGCGGTCTTACCCGTACCCGTCTGTGCACGACCGGTAGCATCTTTGCCTGTAAGAGTATGGAAAAGTATCTCAGCCTGAATAGGAGTACAGTACTGAAAGCCAAGGTCAAAAATTCCATGCATAATTTCCTTAGGCAGGTTAAGGTCATGAAATCTTGTCTTTCCCTGCTGGGGTTCGACCTTAAATTCGGAGATATCCCAAAGGTCCTCCTTTGGTGTTCTCTCATACTGTTTATCCTCAAGTTCATCCAGTGGTTTTTCTTTCGGATGGCGCTGCAGTTGAGGTTTTCCCTGAGATTGGGATTTCCCCGGAGTCTGAGGTCTTCCGGGAGTCTGAGTTCTTGCCTGGGTTTGGGGCTTTCCCGAGCCCTGGGGTCTTCCAGTTCCCTGGGGTTTTTCAGTACCCTGCGGTTTTCCAGTACCCTGCGGTTTTCCGGAGGTTTGAGCTTTACCGGCTGGCTGAGGGCTTCCTGGGGCTTGTACTTTTCCCTGCGATTGTGATCTTGGGGATGAAGGTCTTTGTTTTCCGTAGCTTTGAGATTTTCCCTGAGCTCTGCCCTGGTCCTGTCCGGCAGCGGAGGCAGGAGTGCCGG
This sequence comes from Bacillota bacterium, assembly GCA_050262615.1. Lineage (GTDB taxonomy): Bacteria > Bacteroidota > Ignavibacteria > Ignavibacteriales > SURF-24 > JAUZPB01. The sequence goes on along the minus strand of JBLNEL010000251.1, from coordinate 4,886 downwards.
GACGTCTATTTGTTCTGGCAGGCTGGTCTGATCTTTTAGCAGACTCTGTTTTTTTTATTTGTTCAGTTTTCTTTTTATCAGCTTTAGTTAATTTTTTAATACTGCTGCGTACAAATTTAATTATATTACCTAACAATTCTTTACCTTAACTTAATGGTTCCTGGCTTAAATATACGCAAAAAGATGCAGAATTGCTTAAATGCACAGATTTTGACTAATTTTCACCCTTTCAGACTTAATGATTTCAGAGCATTTTGCACTTCAGGATGTAATTTATACATGTAATAATTATAGGTTTCCTATAAGTTTTACTTTTTTGTCTATTGTATCTCAATAAGTATAGTTATTCATTGTAAAATTTTGATTATTAAGTAAAAAAATATTCGATATTAAAATTAAAAAATTTAATAAATTAAATTATTTTATTATCTTTTATTACTGCAGTTTGTTTTTATTCCTGCTATTTTTCAAGAAAACAGATTTATTTTGCACTGCAAAATGGGAAGCATAATTGCTTAGATTCCCGGGGCTGCAAAGTTTCCGGATATTTAGACATTTCCTTTCCAGCGATTATATTTTGGCACAGAATTTATATAGAATGGTTATCAAAAAAGGAATGAATGAATACTAAACCATTAACAGATCTCGAAAACCCGGAAAAAGACGAACCTTTAAAGCGAGATATAAAAGAGCTCGGAAATATACTTGGCAATGTATTAATTGAACAGGAAGATAAAGAGCTCTATGAGACAGTTGAAAAGCTGAGGGCATTAAGCAAGTCATTAAGGACTGAGTATAAAGAATCGACCAAGGAAGAAATAATTTCTTTAATCGACAAGCTCGATATAGAAAAAGCATACAAAGTTGTAAGGGCATTTTCGATTTATTTTATTCTTGTCAATGCTGCCGATGAAGTACATCGTATCCGCAGACAAAGGGCCCACATGTTTCTTAAGGACCGGCCGCAAAAGGGCTCGGTAGAGGAAGCGCTCTTAAAGTTAAAGGATTATAATCTTTCCAATCTTACAATTCAAGAGACGCTGAACTCGCTTGAGATCATCCCGGTATTTACTGCTCATCCGACTGAAGCCACCAGGCAGACAATATTAAAGAAGATATTAAAGATAAGCCAGCTTCTGCTTCAGAGGGAGACATCAATCAATACAGAGCAGCAGGAAAATGATTTAAGAAGTCAGCTGCAGTCTGAAGTTACACTACTTTGGCAGTCAAACGAGATAAGGTTTCACAAAGTAACTGTAAAGGATGAGATACAGCGAGGGTTATTCTTCTTTCAGAATATCTTGTATAATGCTGTTCCAAAATTTTATTCAAATCTGAATTCCAGGCTACAGAAAACCTTCAGTCTCGATTACCCTGCTCCGTCGATATTAAAGTTCGGATCATGGATGGGGGGTGACAGGGACGGGCATCCATACGTTACTACTGAGCTTACGCGGGAAACATTAACGAATCACAGAAGGATTATTCTGGAACTTTACATGAAAGATCTGGATAATCTTTATGATGCGATGAGTTCATCTGTAAATCTGATGCCAGTTAGTCAGGCTTTGCAAAATTCTATTAATAATGATAAAGAAAAGCTGCTCTTAAAAGACATTGATGAAATACTGCGTGATCCTTCAGAAATATACAGGACAAAGATATTCCTCTGCTGGTCGAAGCTTAAGAAGGCAATAGATTTTGATCACAGTTCAGGAGCATATAAATCGGCTGACGAATTTATTGAGGATCTTTATCTGATCTATAACAGTCTTTCTGAGAACAAGGCAGGAATTGTTGCCGATACAGCCATACTTCCACTAATATACAAGGTTAAGACCTACGGGTTCCATTTTGTAAGTATGGATATAAGGCAAAATGCATCATTTCTTCGTTCAGCTGTAGAAGAGATATTTAACTATGCAGAGGTTCATCAGTTCTTTGGGAAGCTTGGTGAAGATGCAAAAATAATACTTCTGACAAATGAAATCTTAAGTTCAAGGCCACTTATAAATTCATTCAGCAATCTAAGTGAAAAGACCCGTCAGGTACTCGATGAATTTGCTACAATCAAATGGGCAATAGAAAACATTTCAAAAGATTGCTGCGGTGATTATATAATAAGCAATTGTGCCTCGGCCAGTGATGTTCTATCGGCTCTGCTTTTAGGAAAAGAAGCCGGACTTTTGAATATTGACAGGCGCGAGGTATTAAATTCCGATTTTGATATACTTCCTTTATTTGAGACCATTGAAGACCTTCAGAACTCGGCTAAGGTAATGAATGAACTCTTCAGCAACGAAGCTTACTGCAGGCATCTTGATTCAAGACAAAAAGTACAGAAAATAATGCTGGGATATTCTGACAGCAATAAAGACGGCGGAATTGTAGCAGCAAATTTTGAACTCTATAAAGCACAAAGAGATCTTACGCAGCTCTGCAAAGCTGATAAGATTGAACTTGTTTTATTTCATGGAAGAGGCGGCAGTATTTCACGCGGCGGCGGTCCTTTGAACCAGTCAATACTTGCCCAGCCCAAAGGAACAATTGAAGGCAGGATAAAGATTACAGAACAGGGAGAGATGATCTCTTCAAAATATCTTATACCTGAGATGGCAGAGCGAAGCCTTGAGCTTATATCCTCTGCTGTACTGCTTGCTACGGTTAATTCAAAATACGGCATGAACGCAGCCAAGGATGAGCCTGATAATTACAGCAGATTTCTTGAAGCTATTTCAGCAAATGCTTTCAACTATTACAGAAAGCTGATCAAGAATCCAAATTTTTATGATTATTTCAGAACTGTTACGCCGATAGACATAATTGAACAGATCGAGATAGGATCAAGGCCGCCCTCACGCAAGAAAGGAAAAGATATCCGTTTATTAAGAGCTATTCCATGGGTATTCTCATGGACGCAGAACCGGCAGTCAATAACCGGATGGTTCGGTTTCGGATATGCTATCGAGAAATCAATAAATGACGGAACAGCCAGGCTGGAGCAGTTAAGAGAGATGTATAAGAACTGGGACTTTTTCAAAGCGCTTATTGACAATATTGAAATGGTGCTGTTAAAGACAGATATGGTGATTGGGAAAGAATACATCAAACTGGCAGACAACAGCAAGGAGGCAGCCGATATATTTGAAATAATCCGCAAAGATTTTGAGCTTTCGTGTAAATATATACTTGAGATAACAGGTGAGGAAAATCTGCTTGACAGCAATAAATCGCTTCAGAGATCAATTTTACTAAGGAATCCTTATATTGATCCAATCAGCTTTATTCAGGTCAAGTTTATGAAAGAGTACAGAACAAAGACACTAAGCTCAGCCGAAAAAGCAGAATTACTTGCTTTGCTAAGGTCAACTGTAAACGGCATTGCTGCAGGAGTAAGGAATACCGGCTAGGAAATTTCCCGGCCGGATCTTAATCTTGAGTAAGGGATAGAAAGGAAAATATTTGCTCCTAATCTGCCGGAGAGCATTGCAAGTGCTGCGGCCACAACACCAACAAAGTCAAGTATCCTGACAGATAAAAATAATACAGAAATAATTCCAATTACCTCAATTGCAGTTGCAATAGTAATAGGTTTAGTGAATCTGGACTGAATCAGAACTGCGCGCTGAAGACTAATCAGAACCTCAAGGCCCGGTAATGCTGCCATAATAAGTAAAGGCAGCCGGGCCAGCTGGCTTAAATCCTCTGACAAGCCAGAAACTCCAGAAAACCAAATATCTGAAAATGAAAAGGCAGATATGATAAATAACAGTATTGCAGAGCCAAATCCCAGGATCAGAGCAAAGTTCCTAACAGGAATATAGCTATCAGTTTTTTTATCAGAAAGCAGTGCAATGGCAGTTTCCTGATAAGAGACTCCAAAACTCTTAAAAATAAAGACAAAGGAATTCAATACCGGGAGCACAGCAAGAGATTCAATAGCCATGCGGCTTTGTCCAAGGAAAAAGGTAATCAGCGGATTAACAGCAAGCGTAAGAATTGAGGTCAGGGCCAAGGGGTAGTAGAAGTTTATTATCTCTCGATATTTAAGCTCTTTATGATTAAGTTCACTTGATGCAGGAGTTTTCCGGTTAACCTCACTTTTGATCTGCTTCAGAATAGCAGAAGCCATAAAGCGGCTTGCAACTGCTTCGCAAACCACAGCTGCAGATAATGCAGAAGCTCCAACAATTACGCCCGGGACGTTTGTAAACAGATACAGGATAATTGCTGTCAGGGACATCGAAGTAAGGCGAACTATTGTCCCGTAGGCAACTTTTTTTGTCTGGTTATGGCTTATAAGTATTCCCTGGAAAAACCTTCTGTAACCAATAGATCCCGGCCAGGGAATAAGTATTGCTGTTGCGATATGAGTAAGTTTCACGATCTCATCGGGAAGCCGGATGAGATCTTTGGCAATAAAATTAAATACAGGAGGAGTTACAAAGATAATTATCAGGAAAGTAATAATTGCATTAAGAGAAAATGTAAAATTCTTTAGTTTCTTAAACGAACTGTAATCTTTTACCAGTGCTGTCGAGGCACTCATAATCATAATTATTGGTGCCTCGACAATTAAAGCAAATGAGAATGCAACACCGTAAGCGGCAAGATTATACTTAGGTTCAGCCATTCTGGCAATAATTGCTGCAAGATAAGGTCCTTCAACCGACATCATCATCCAGGTAGCCGAGAGAGGTAACCAGAAACGAAATATTTTCTTTAAACTAAGCTGACTCATTAAATTATTTTCACATGCTTACTATTCTAATCGAACTATTATTTTAATTTATTACTTCTGATATTATTATTTCCGGCCTATTATTTCCGGCCTATTATTTCCGGCCTATTACTTCTGAATTATTATTTCTGAATTATTATTTCTG
>JBLNEL010000250.1:0-5021 GCA_050262615.1 Bacillota bacterium | reverse complement strand
CAAAAGTAAATAAGGAAAGCTCAAGTAAATAAAGCTCAAATAAAGAAAATACCGGGACAAAGTAATTATTACCGGATTGCCAATTTTAAGGAGAGAGTTTATTCTCTCCTTTTTTTTTATTATTTTTTTTACATGAAAGTACTACTAATTGAGGACGAAAAAAAGGTCGCTTCTTTTATAAAAAGAGGACTTGAAGAAGAATATTATAGCGTAGATGTGGCATTTGATGGAAGATCAGGCCATGCGCTCGCTCTTAATGAGGAATATGACATTATTATTCTTGATATAATGCTGCCTCAGAAAGACGGTATTTCTGTCTTAAAAGACATACGAAGGGAAAAAATATCTACTCCGGTTTTACTTTTAACGGCTAAACATACTGTTGAGGATAAAGTGGAAGGTCTCGATTCAGGTGCCGATGATTATTTAACTAAACCTTTCGCTTTTGAAGAACTTTTAGCCCGCATCCGCGCTTTATTGCGCAGAAGCGAAACTGATAAATCTATACACCTTAAAGCCTCCGATTTAATACTTAATACACAGACCCATAATGTAACACGGAATGGGATCGAAATAACTCTTACCCCCAAAGAATATGCAATACTGGAATATCTCCTGAAAAATAAGAATCGGGTAATTTCCAGAACCAAACTTTCAGAACATGTTTATGATTACCATTTCGATTCTGATACTAACGTAATCGATGTATATATAAACAAACTGCGCAATAAAATTGATAAGGATTTTGATTCTCAGCTTCTCCAAACTGTCAGAGGTATTGGCTACATTATAAAAGAGCCCTGATTCATTAAAATTTTTTAATCTTTAATTAAGCATATTTTAACCTTTCTGTTTTAATTTTATTATGTACTTAATTGATCAGATTATAAATAATTATTCAAAAACATTATTTTCAGGAGAATCAAATGAAAGCTCGTTTATTAGCTTTAACTATCGCAGCAGCAGTTCTTTTTTGGGGAGCAAACTTATCCTCTTTTGCTCAAGAAAAAGTAGCAAAGAAAGAAGTTAAAACAGAAAAAAAAGTTGAAGTAAAAACAGAGAAAAAGGATGTAAAGAAACCTGAATTAAAAAAAGAAAAAACAGAGAAAAATGAACTTAGTGTAGTAAAGAAAGAGGGCAAAAAGCCTGAAATTAAAAAAGAAATGAAAGTTGAAAAGACCAAAGCTCCAAAAGTTAAAAAGGAAGTAAAAACAGAAAAGAAAGAAATAAAATAGTATCTTCCTGTTTTTGCACAATAAAAGATAATGTATATTGAAGGAGAGCTTTTCAGCTCTCCTTTTTTTTTATAAAATGAGTATGTTTTATTAATTTTAGCTGCTTTATTTTTCCGATGATCAGTAAATTAAAAAATTTTGTAAAAACCACCAGATTTAGAACTACATTATGGTATTCACTTCTTTTTCTTGTACTCGAAGTGATGATAGGGTTAGTAATTTATTACTATGTACATACTAATCTGAACCAGCAGTTAGATATTGCTCTTGGCCGGCAGGCAGAAGCAATTTTTCACTTTGTAAGTGATAGTAAAGTGGACCTTTCTGATTTCCAGCCTGATTCAGTATATACTTCTGCAGAAGATTTAGTGTATGATCTTATCTATGAAGCTGTAGCCTTAAATCCAAGGAATACTTTTGTTCAGGTTCAATTAAAGGATAAAGTAATATTTAAAACTGAAAACCTCGGCAATCAGACACTTGAATTTCAGCAGAATGAATCAAACAGGATCCGGCTTATCAGTTTCCGGAATGATTCTTTGTCCCAGCATAGTATACGTGGGGCATATTTAAATAAAGATGATTATCGCATAATTGTGGCTTTCCCTGCTGAACTAATACACGAAACACTCAATACCTTCAAAGATATTTATATTATTATTGCCCCGGTTTTCTTTATTATTGCTCTAATTGGGGGATCACTTATTTCTGCCCGTTCGTTAGCTCGAATCGATTCTCTAATAAAGGAAACTGACGAAATTACAGCACAAAATCTAAATAAGAGGATTGAAGGCGGTGAATTTGATGATGAATACGGAAGACTTATAAGACGTTTGAACGAAATGATCCAGAGAATAAGAACCTCAGTTGAATACATGAACCAGTTTTCAATTTCTGCGTCCCACGAAATGAAAACGCCCCTTACTATACTTAGAGGTGAACTGGAACTTGCATTGAAATCTCCCAAAAGTCCAGAGCAATATCGGGAAGTACTTCAAAGTAACTATGAAGAAACTCTTCGTTTAATAAATATCGTGGATAAGCTTTTTTTTATATCAAAAGTTGACCATTCTCTGGTAAAGTTACAAAAAGAAAAAGTAAACCTGACACAATATATAAACAGCATTGTCCCCGGAATTAAAATATTGGGCAAAGCTAAAAACATGGACCTGGTAGTTGATATAAAAGCTAATGCTTTTGTTGAGATAGATGTTGAATGGATTAGACAGGCCATTTACAACCTGATTGAAAACGCTATCAAATATGGTTATGAAAATACTTCTGTTATTCTTGCTGTAGATAATTATCCTGGGAAAAAAGTATCTGTTTCTGTTATTAATCAGGGCGATGGCATTCCCGAGGATACTTTACCTAGAATATTCGATAGGTTTTTTAGGGGTGAAACATCCAGAAACAGAAGCACAGGAGGCATTGGATTAGGTTTATCTGTAGTAAAATCAATTGTTGAATGGCATAATGGAGAAGTAGCTGTAAAATCAGAATTAAATCGTCAAACAGCATTTTCAATGATCTTTGATCAGGTATAAAAAAAGGGACAGCATCTGTCCCTTTTAATTATATATATATATACTCCTTTATACTACCAGTTAATAATATCTCCAGGTATATTTTTATCAGGCTGTTTATTAATGTCAAATTTAAAAAGGTTCTCAGGTTTCACAAGCCTTACAAATTTAACATCCTTTATCCTTTCTAATGAAACAATCTGGTCCCCATATCCATTAGTGCCCTTCTGACTTGACCAATATACCATGTTTTTCTTATTGTCCTTATCCAGGTACCATCCCAGAAAAACAACTGAATGACCAATTCCAGTTTTCCAGGAAATGTTTACAAAGTCCCCTGGTCTTGCTTCATCAGGTCTTATTTCTTTCCCGATTCCTGAATACTGGACCATTGCGTACTGTGTACCAAACCCATCAGCATTCCAGATCCCCCAGAATTTAACCCAATCTTCTCTTCTACCGCCATCTGGTTCCTGCATTCGTAAAGCTTCAAATCTTTCTTCGGTCAGATTATTTAACTTTTTCGAGAGGATACTGTTTAGTGCTTCAATAAAAACTGAATAAGAAGAACCACTGCAGTAACTGCTCTGCCTTGGCGGAGTAATCAGTGATTTATTGTAAAGCTTTAACTCATAATTAACCGGCGATTCAGTAGGGACAGAATCCTTACCAATAAAATACTTCCCTCCATCCATGGCATGTGCTTGTACTTTATCAATTGCTTTTAGAACTTCAAGATTATAGCCCTTTGTATACTTGCTGAAAATCTTAAAGTGATTTAAGTGGTGAGCCCCCGCACTGACATCTTCAGGTTTTAATAAAAGCCACATTGATTTCTTTTCTGTATTTCCAGCAAATGAATAAGAACTGCATACAATTATAAAAAATAACAAAATTGTACTTGAGGTGAGTAACTGTTTGGTCAGAGTACGCATATTGTCTCCCGAAACATAATAAGTATTAAAAATAAAAAGTAAAATGCAAAATATTAATTTTATCTACAAGGCAGCTAAACTTAATATGAATTATTCTGTTTTCCCAAAATCAGGGCTTCCCAAGCTTTTGGATCATTAAAGGATATTGTTCAAGTATTTTAGTCATTTTTTCTATGTTTAATCTGTTGGCATTTTCAAAAAGATCTTCTCCATAGTCTAATATAACTTTATTACCATTCTTTTCGCCAAGGTCCTTAAGCGATTCTGAAAAAGCAATAATTTCATCAATGAACATACCTGTCTTCGTTTCATTCCACTTTTGCATATATTTGCTTTCAAGGGCAGATATTACTTCTGCAATATCAAGTTTTTCATAAACTTTTTGACCGCCATCAAGTTTATCCAGACCAAGGTGAACAGTAATGCGGTTAATAAGTTCAGTGGTGACAAAAGGTTTAACAACATAATCAATGGCACCTGTTTTCAGGGCTTTCATTATGTTTTCTGATTCCGTCCTTGCAGTTAAAAACATAACCGGAATTGATTTAGTTAAAGGATTCTCCTTCAATTTCCTGCAAACAGTAAGCCCATCCATTTCCGGCATTGACATATCAAGCAGTATCAGATTCGGAAGCTTTGCAGTTGCAACTGATAAAGCCTGTTTTCCATTAACTGCAAATGCTATCTGAAACCCATATTCTCTTAAAGTACTTCCAAGCACCTGAAGGTTTTCCGGGAGATCATCTACAATCAGTATTTTGGTTTTCTTTATTTGGTCCTTTTGTAATGGTGTAAAATTCATATTTCCTTACAGAATTGTTTATAGTTTTATAATAATCTGAAAATGGCATCTACATGTACTTAATTGTCAAAAATAACATGCTCAGCACCTGGGAATTCAAGAAAGAATGTAGCTCCTTTGCCAATTTCACTTTTAATGGATATACGGCCATTTAACATTGAAGCAAGCTTTTGTGCAATGGTCAATCCTAAACCGGTCCCTTCGTACTCTCTTGAAAGCCCTTCACTAGCCTGCCTGAACTCTTCAAAAATCATTTTGTGCTTTTTATTGTCTATTCCTATGCCTGTGTCACTTATAGAGATAATAGCCTTTTCATCGGTAGAATTTTCATCTTTTTCCAGTTTTACATCTATTACTATTCCGCCTTCATTTGTATACTTAATAGAATTCTCCAGCAAATATATAAGGATCTGATCAAAAAATACTTTATCAATATTAACTGGGACACTATAATCTGGCATATTTACTTTTAAACTTAGTTTTTTTTCGTTTAGGGCTTCTTCAAATACCTCAGCAATTGGAC
>JBLNEL010000249.1:0-14510 GCA_050262615.1 Bacillota bacterium | reverse complement strand
CATTATTCTTTCCCCTCAGTAATAGCAAGAAAATAATCTTCCAGAGAACGCATTGGAATAATTCCGGCAACAGAGATGCTATTGTTCACCAGGTACTTATTTAATTCCGGGATCTCATCTTTTTTTATGTTGAAGAAAAGATCAGTATTAGCAGTTCCGGTAAGTTTACTTATCCACTGTGAATTTTTTATCAGCTCATTTGCTTTATCCGGCTGATTTACCTGCACTGTAACCTTAAGCTGTCCCGAGTTAAGCAGTTCAGAGACAGATCCTTCAACCTTAGTAGTGCCTTTACTTATAATGATCATTCTGTTTGCAACGATCTCAACTTCAGGTAGAATATGCGAGGAAAGAAAGATAGTCTTACCCCTGTCTTTGCTAAGATGAATAATAAGGTCACGTATTTCTTTCATTCCCTGGGGATCAAGTCCTGTTGTAGGCTCATCGAGAATTATCAGATCAGGATCATGCAGCAGCGCCTGTGCAATGCCCAGACGCTGTTTCATTCCGTGCGAGAAGGTTTTAACTTTGCTTTTATATCTTTTATCAAGCCCAACTAATTCGAGTATCTCCATAATTTTCTTTCTTGAGACATCGGCTCCGGAGATCTTTCCCAGGATCTCAAGATTCTTATAAGCCGGCAAATAAAGATAGAAATCAGGCTTCTCTACTATTGCCCCGATCTTTCTTAATATTTCTATCCTGTGTTCTGTCAGATTTTTCCCAAATATTTTAATTGAGCCGCTTGTAGGCTTTATTAAAGATAAAAGCATTCTTATGGTAGTACTTTTCCCGGCACCATTTGGGCCAAGGAAGCCAAAAACATCACCGCGATATACATTAAGGTCAAGATTATCGACAGCGCGGACTTCCCGGAACTGCTTTGTCAGTCCGGTTACCTCGATTATTTTTTCCGGAACTGATCTTTCATTCAATTGTGAGTTTTCCAAATTTATTCCGACAACTTTTTAGAAGATGATAAATATTAATTTATTTTCAGGCTTTTACAGCCTGTTGTATATTTGTAAACTGTTTTGTTTTCAATCATATTTAATTCATGTATTTCTTATTTGTTCCCGGTACATATTCCAGCCGGCAGCGCTTGTTTAAGGAAAACTATCTTTTGCTTTATTAACGGGTACTTATTTCCGGAAATTAAGGAATTATTTTATTAAATAAACCTTTTCTGCTGCTTCGAGTGCCTTTTTATCATTCGTTTTGATAACCCCTGTAAGCTCTATTGGCAAATATGCCGGTTTACGGACATTTGTTTACCGGTACAAACATTGTATTTACCGATTTAGACTAACGAAGACTCAGGAAGTTCGTTATATATGCATCATAAATTTGGAAAATTTCACAACTGGAGAATTAATGTACAGGCTCTTTTCGATTATTATTCTGATTTTAATGTGCCAGATTCAGCTAAAGGCACAGACAGGCTTAAATTCGACTGTCAGCGGATTTGTTTACGATAATACTAATGGCGAGGCTCTAATAGGCGCTAATGTCTATTTTAAGGATTTGGGAATTGGCGCCAGCACAAATCTTAGCGGCTATTTTGCAATCCCTAATGTTCCAATGGGATCTCAGGTTCTTGTAATAAGCTTCTTAGGCTATAAGACTGAAGAAATGCCTCTGAAGGTTGAAAAGCAAAATAAAATTATAAAGATCTATCTCAGGTCAGATGCAGTAGAGACAAAAGAAATTGTTATTACGGCAGACTCTGCAAGAACAATTGACAAGCTTTTTGCAAAACCGGTTTCGAAGATTGAACTTAGTGCAAAGCAAATAAATAATGTGCCGAAGGTAGTCGAAGCAGATCTTCTCAGATCACTTCAGACATTGCCGGGCATTCAGGCATTATCTGACTTTTCATCAGCTCTATACATTAGAGGCGGCACACCGGATCAGAATCTGTACCTGATTGACGGAACGGATGTCTATAATCCGGAACATGCTTTTGGACTGTTTTCGACTTTTAACACTAATGCAATAAAAAAAGTTGAACTTTCTAAGGGAGGCTTTAGCGCCGAGTACGGAGGAAGATTATCTTCAATTCTTAACGTTACAAATCTCGACGGCAACAGAAATAACTTTCAGGGGGATGCTTCAATCAGTCTGCTTTCTGCTTCCACAACACTGCAGATGCCTTTAGGCTCTATTGGTTCAATATCAGGTTCAATAAGAAGAACCTATATGGATAAGACCATAGCAAAATTTGTTGATGAAATACCGGATTATTATTTCTATGACGGTAATCTGAAAGCTTTTATTGACCTGAGTCCGAAAAATAAAATTGTAGCTAGCTTTTACGGGGGACAGGATAAGCTTGATTATAAATTTGATAAAAAAGCTGAGAGTCCGATTGGCTTCCAGTTAGACTGGGGAAATACTACGGGCAGCATTAACTGGAAAACTATTTTTAATCCTGAACTCTTTGCAAACTTCTGGGTAACAGCAAGTCATTTCAGGTCTTATTTTAACTTCGAAGAGGCACATGTTAAGGAAGAAAACCAGATAAATGACCTCACCTTTAAGGGCAGTCTGGAATATTATATGTCGAAAAACTTTAATGTAAAATTCGGTTTTGAACAGAAGAATATTACAGGACTGCTTAAGGATGATTTCGAGGATGGAAAGGTCGATGTTAGTAAACGCAGATCTTTATATACTGCCTGGGCTTCAGCTATCTGGCGCCCTACGGAAAACTGGGATATTGAAACAGGCCTGAGATATGATTACTTCGTCTCGGATAAAGACTATTTTAATTATGACCCCAGGTTTTCACTTAAATACAGGCTCAGTGAAACAATAAACCTGAAGTTTTCTGCAGGCACATTCCATCAGTATGTCCACAGAATGCCCAGAGGAGTGCTGACAAGCATATGGCTTACTTCAGATGAGAACTATAAAGGCTCAACTTCAAATCACTTTATTTTCGGAATTCAGAAGGAGCTTGGCCAGATCTATGAACTGGAAATTGAAGGCTATTATAAAACCTATAAAGATATTTATTCATATAATCAGAATTTCCTTGCAGACCTTAAGCCGGAAAGATATGATGAGAAAAATGAGCCGGTTTATTCAAATTCAACTGGCTTATTAAACAGAGGTGATGGTAATTCAATAGGCCTTGAAGTGCTGTTAAGAAAAGACTATGGCGCTGTAACAGGCTGGGTGGGCTATTCGCTCTCGAGAACAGAAAATACAATTGATAATGTTAATTCAAATAAATCATTTGTCCCAAGACACGACAGAACTTCAACTGTAAACCTCCTGATGAATATAGATATTAATAAATTCTTTGATGAACTTCATGGCTCTTCGGACAATGAAGGTAAGTCAAAGTGGCTCTTAGGATTAAACTTTGTTTATGCAACAGGCCAGCCGATAACTATTCCGTCTTCTACATATCTGGCTGGTACGATGCCTGATTTCCCTATAAACAATACGAATATCGGCCTGTATCCTTCGGAGTTAAATACTGTAAGACTGCCGGCTTACTCGAGGCTTGATTTAAGTCTTACTTATGAAAAGAACTACGGCAGCTGGACTCTGGCACCATACCTTCAGATATTCAACATTGGGAACAGGAAAAATGTATGGTTCATACAATATAAAAACGAAGTCAAAGAGAATATAGTAAGCCAGGAAATCAAAAATATTACAATGCTCCCGATACTGCCTAGTATTGGAGTTAATATAAAATTTTAATTCGATAAAATTTAACTAGACAAATAGAAAATGTTCAGAAATTAAATCTGTAGAAAAATTGGGAGTTTAATAGAAAATGTTCAGAAAAAAAATGTTGATAATACTGTCTATCATCTCTTTAGCAATGATATTAAGTTCTTGTGGTGAAGGAACGGTAGATGTAACAGAAGCCAAATATGAACCAAAGATTGTAATGGACGGATATATTTATCCTTCCAGAAAAGTTGAAAATATAAAACTTACAAGAAATTTTCCTTTAAATCAGGCAATTGAGGCATCGCAGATAGTACTTTCAAATGCTGATGTTTACTTAACTGATCTTTCAGGCGGCGTGTCATATAAACTGAGTTATAACCCTGAAAAATTTTCCTATGAGTATCTGGGAAATGACCTGATAATTAAGGAAGGAAAGACCTACAAGCTTAGCGTTAAGGCAGTAGTCGATGGGAAAAGTTTAGAGGCAAGTTCAACAACAACGGTTCCTTTGAGCGGCCTTATGATTAAAGAAAAATATCTTGCTCCTATGAAATACAGGGAAAGAGACGCTGATGGAAAAATAAAAAACTTCCAGATAAATTTTGTCCCCTCGGAAAACTGTGATTTTTATGCGGTCTCAATTGTCCCTCAGCAGGCAGACTTAAATAGTTTTATTTATGACAACGCATACTTTAAACCAGACAGTTCAAATATTAGGGATAACTTTGATAACTATAAATATCAATTCCGCTGGATACAAAATGTTAACCCGAAAGCCCCCGGTACTGATTATAGAATTGAATGGTTCGATCTATGGTTCTACGGACAATACAAGGTGATAGTTTATGCTGCTGATAAAAACTTTGCTGACTATGTAGTAACTAATAAATCGGTACAGGAGATGGATGGAAATTTTCATGAACCTAAGCTTCATATTGATGGCCAGGGCATTGGCGTGTTTGGATCTGCAATTGCAGATACAGTGTATTTGAAAATCGAAAGATAATTATAACAGGCACTAACTGCATTATTAAATAATTGCAAAATTAAATTGATGCAAAAAAATGGGCGGCTATAACATGGCCGCCCATTTAACTATTATTCTGTCTTTATGATTGCAGACAGCTTATTCATAAAGTAAGTGAAGAGGGAACAGCTAAGCTTTCATTCTCATACCTTTTTCCTCATTTATAAATATCCAGCTGACAACCTTTCCTACATCAACTCTTTCAAAGTTGCTCCAGTAAGCTTTTGTTCTTACGTGTGCTGAACTTGTATCAAACGAAGGAATATTCTCAGCCTCATCAATTATAGCCTTCAATCGTTCCTGCCAGGTAATCATGTTTTTAACTCTTAGATCAACCCAGCCTTCTTTTGCCCAGTGATTAATTGAATTATCATTGATCTCAAGTTCGTCGTCTCCGCGGTAAGGCGGAATTTTCATTTCATTTCCCCTTAGTAATGATTTACCGTCAGGAAGCAGAATTGGAATTCCAATAGAAATAATTTCACTTCTTAGCTTTGCATCTGAAGATATCTTATCAAAACACATCTGTGACAATTCTTCAGCTGAAGCTGAAATGATCTGCTTCATGTTGCCGGCTACAAGTCTCAGAAGGTGTACTTCATAAAGGAGCTTTGAGAGTCTTGGGGGGCCTAATAATTCAAATGCCACGCTATTGACATTGTTTAATTCTTCCAACTCTGCAAGTTTTTCGACTGCTGCATGCTGCAGGAATCCTGCCCTGTAGGTTGGTTCCAGTGTTGCATTGTCCAGAGCGTTAATAATATCATGTCCTGTATTGCCGCCTTTTATCTCATAGATAACATCCTCTGCAATTTCCTCAGGAGTTACAAATTCCATTTGCCCCTGGCCCGTAATAGCCTCAAATTCCCCGCGTGAAAAAGTGCCGTTTTCGCCTGTATCAATAAAGACTGACTTTAGAGTTTCGCCGGTTTTTTTAACCGGGATGACCTGTTTCAGGTTTAGTTTATTTTCAAGGCAGATAGCCGATGAAACGGGGAGGTCAACAAGCTCAATTGCTTTGCCTCTTTTCTTTATTTCATCAAAAGCGATTTTCTTCCATGCAATTGCAGCTGTAGGTTTTATTTCCTTTGTGATTGGCCCTTCAGGTGTTCTGCCCATAAGGAACAGTAGAAGAGTATGAGCACCGGCAACTGATGACTTGCTAAGAAGAACGCGTGAAGGTTTTTCTTCACTGTGTGTATACGGGATATTCAGACCCATCCCGCCGGTTCCGCTTGTCCCGATCTTAATATAAATCTTGGTGTTAACTTCATGCATTGAAGTATAGAGGATCTGTACATGGCGGATCAGCTGAGGAATATAAAGCGTACATAAGAGTTTTTCTGTTTCTTCGGCTATGGCATCGGTTGAAGGCTGCTTTTCAATTACTTTCTTAATGTTTCTGTATGTGGTATACACATCCTGGTAAGCAATACCAGTAGCAGAGTTGATACAATCAATAATAATGTCGGGTTTATGGGTTGAGAGAAGATTAAAAATTGAGGAGCTTTTCAGGATTTCTTCATCGAGTTCTTCCAGCGTGTCCTGCATCAGCCTCCAGCGTTTTTGTTTGTCAGCCAGCAGCTGGAACCTGTCTTCGTCCTTAAATTCGTTTCGTACAAAAATATTGCCCCACCAGGGAGTAAAATAATCCTCCGGGAAACCTGGAAATTCACCTTTCAGCTTTTCTACTTCATCTTCTGCCTCTTCTTTTTTTAATGAGGTAATAATGATCCGTTTTGGCTTTTCAGCTACTAATTTACGAACAACTGCATTACCGACCAGTCCCCACGCCCCCAGGACCAGTACTGTACGGTTTTGAATATCCATAAAATCCTCAATTTGTTTGATTTACAAAGAACTTTGATAGTAAAATTACTCTTTATTAATACATTAGGCAAGTGGTATGAAAAACACTGGAAATAAAGCATTTTTCCGCTGCAGGTGGGAAGAAATGGGGTATATAAAAGACTTATAAATTGATTAACAAGAGTATCTTTGTTAAATTAGTTATGGTCAAAAAATAATTATAAACAAGGAATATTCTGAAAAAATGAAAATTTGTGATATAATAAAGCCTGATCAGATCATAGCTGAACTAAAAGGCACATCCAAAGAAGATGTGATAAATGAGCTTTTGGATCTTTTCAAGAATGATGAACGTGTGGTTAATCTTGAAAAAGTCAGGACTGCTGTATTGGAGCGTGAAAAGATTATGTCGACCGGAGTAGGTAAAGGATTTGCAATACCACATGGTAAAACAGATGCTGTTAAGGAAATAATTGCTGCTTTCGGCAAGACCAGCAATCCGATTGATTTTGCTGCACTTGATGAACAGCCTGTTCATCTTGTATTTCTGCTTGTCGGAAAAGATAGTCTGGTTGGACCACATATAAAACTATTAAGCCGTATTTCACGGATGATGAATAAAGATGAATTCAGGGACAGTCTGATGAACGCAAAGACATCTGATGAGATCTTTTCGATCTTTCAGGAAGAAGAAAACAACTATTTTGAAATTACATAAAAAGCGGCGGTCTGGTATTTATGATTAAAGCAGTTACTGGTACAAAAGATATCCTGCCCTTTGATATTTCAAAATGGAAATACGTCGAAAAAATTATTCATGAAAAAATGCAGAGCTTCAATTACAAAGAGATCAGGACTCCTGTTTTTGAAGAAACCGCACTTTTCAGCCGTGGAATTGGCGAGGCGACTGATATCGTAAGTAAAGAAATGTATACCTTTTCAGACAAAGGCGAAATGAGTCTTACTTTAAGACCTGAGATGACAGCTTCTGTTGTAAGAGCATATATTGAACACTCACTTAGTGCTAAACAGAACCTAAATAAACTCTATTATATTGCCCCGATGTTCAGGCAGGAAAGACCTCAGGCAGGAAGGTTAAGACAGTTCCATCAGTTCGGTGCTGAAGCCTTAGGCAGTACATCTGCTGCACTTGATGCAGAAATGATTATTATGGCATATGATATTCTGAAATCACTTGGCTTAAGCAGCCTTACTGTAAAAATAAATTCGCTTGGTGTGCCTGAATCGAGAGAGACTTATAAGAAGGTATTAAAGGAGTATTTAAGTGATAAACTTGAGGGACTGACCGAAGAGAGCAGAAAAAGATTCAACACTAATATTCTGAGGATTTTTGACAGCAAGGAGGAAACAGATCAGTTAATAATGAAAAATGCTCCATTATTAATAGATTATCTGGATCAGGAAAGCCTCAGCCATTTTGAAGAAGTAAAGAATCTTTTAAGCTGTGCCGGTATCCCATTTGAAGTGGATGCGAGGCTGGTACGCGGACTGGACTACTATACAAAGACGACATTTGAGGTAGTAAGCGGATCTGTAGGATCTCAAAGCGCACTTTGCGGCGGCGGTCGTTACGACCTGCTAATTGAACAATTAGGAGGAAAACCTTCTCCGGGAGTAGGATTTGCTGCTGGAATCGAGAGAATACTTCTTGCATGTGAAAATGAAAAGTGTTTGACTATTCCTGAAGAAAACTTAGATTTATATATAATAAGACTGGATAAAGCTCTTACAGATAAAGTCTTTGATCTCGGTCTTCATTTCCGCAGACGTAATATCAGAGTTGAATTTGATTACCTGGATAGAAGCGTAAAGGCGCAGATGCGGGATGCAAACAGGCTTAATGCGTCTTATGTTCTGATACTCGGAGGCCAGGAATATGAAAATGGCCAGGTCGTACTTAAAAAAATGAGTGATGGAGTGCAGGAGAATATTCCCCTGGAACAATTAGATTATATTTATAGTAAACTAACTGTGATATGATAAACTAATATCAGGAAAGATCTTAATGCCTCTTAAAAAACCTACTGACGTTCCGAAATTGCCAAAGACAAGGCAGAAAAATCCTGAGGCTGCAAAAGCTGCAATACCTCAGAAAAAGGAAGATAAGATAGAGTATATCTTAAAGGCACTGTTCTTCTATGATGAAACTCTCAGGAGACAGTTTTGTGTCTTAAGGCTCGAAACCATTGCAGAATTTACAAGTTTTGCATATGAAATATCAGTAGATTCGCAGATCGAGAAAAATGAGATCAATATTACCATTATGGGGCTGCAGACAAAGATGAACTATCTGCCTAATATTGAACATGCAAAAGCAAATGTAAAATATGAGGATCTGGTAGGTGACTATACGGTAAACGTGATTAAGCAGGATGGGTGTATCAACAGTGCAATTTACAACTTTAATATTTACAGCCGTAAAATAAAGCTTGTAAATAAATTTATGCCGCCTAAAGAAAACAACCGATGGTTCTGTGATTTTGATGTAGCTGAACATGAATTTACTTTCCAACCGGAGTAATTTACCCAGGAGTAATTTACCTTTATGATGCCAAGACTTTTTCAAATTGGGCCATTTACTGTTTACAGTTATGGCCTTATGTTAGGTATTGCCTTTATAGTTGCCAGTTATATTCTTACAAAAGAACTGGAAAGAAGAAAAATGGATCCCAACCTCGGGACCGAGGTTACTTTGTATGCTATAATATTCGGACTGCTGGGTTCCAAAATATTTTATGTTATTGAAAACTGGGACGTCTTTATATCTAATCCGGTAGGAGAATTCTTTTCTCCCGGCGGACTGACATTTTACGGGGGATTCCTTCTGGCAGCTCTTGCAATATTTATTACAATTAAAAGAAAAAAAATCCCTTTTCTTGTAATTGCTGATGCTGTTTCTCCATCTTTGGCTGTTGCCTATGGAATTGGACGCATCGGATGCCATTTAGCCGGTGATGGCGATTATGGGATACCAACAAGTTTACCCTGGGGCACCAATTATGAAAACGGGACAGTACCGCCTTCATATGCTTTCAGAGGAACTGAAATTGCCAGCCATTATCCGAACGGGATAGTGCCTGATAATACACTCCTTCACCCGGCTCCATTATATGAATTTTTGATGGCCATGATAATCTTCGGCATACTCTGGTCTATCCGGAAAAAACAATGGCCTGACGGCAAACTATTTATGTTTTACCTCGTTATGACCGGCTCAGCCAGGCTTTTAGTTGAATTTATAAGAATTAATCCAAGATATCTTTTTGGACTATCAGAGGCTCAGTTAATTGCAATTGTATTGATTACAGCAGGAATGGCAGGAATTTATTACTTTTCAAAAGACAGGGATTATAAGAAATATACTCCGCCGCCCATAAAGCTGGAAGTTAAAGCAAAGTGAATAACTGGCAGAGCAGATTCTAAAAACAATAATATAAAATTGCAAAAATAATAAACGACAGTAAATGAATCTTATTATCGGAAGAAAGCCAGTCCTTGAGGCTATAAAATCAGGAGAAGCCATCGAGCAGATTTATATTCTTTTTGGGCAAAAAGGACCGGCTATTTTCGAGATCCAGAAACTTGCAAAGCACAGCGGCATAAAACTTACAGAAATTCCGCAAAAAAGATTCAATGAATTATCCTCAGATATCCACACTCAGGGTGTTATAGCTGTTAAGTTAAATCAAAAGTACTTTGAACTTGAAGAGCTTATAGATAAAGCCAAAAAATCTGCTTACCCGTTGCTTTTAGCACTGGATTCGATACAGGATCCTCACAATCTGGGGGCAATACTAAGGTCAGCTGAGTGCTCCGGTGTAGATGGGGTAATACTGACTAAACATAACAGCGCTTCTGTTACTGAGACTGTGGTAAAGACTTCAGCCGGGGCAAGCGAGCATATACCAATTGCAAAGGTAAGTAATTTAAGTCAGGCATTAAAGGAGTTAAAAGAAGCCGGATTCTGGATCGCCGGGTCTTATCTTGAGGGGGCAAAGGATTATTCAGAGATGGACTATAAGATGCCGGTTGTGCTGGTTATGGGAAATGAGGAAAAAGGTTTGCGCCGCCTTACGGCTGAAAATTGCGATTTTTTAATAAAAATACCTATGAAAGGCAAGATCCAATCCCTTAATGTATCAGTGGCAACAGGGGTAATTTTATTTGAGATCCAAAGACAGAGAACTTCAAAATAATTTATACTTCGCTGACTGACCTGGTCTCCTTTGCTTGTTAAGTTACTATTTTATTATTAAAGCATTTTGGGAATAAAAACGAATCGGATAAAGAAACGAATTTGTCTGCTTTGTTGTTTTATCAATAGTGAACGAAAAACTTTTACTTTAATCTTGACTTTTTTATACAGATTGTATAGTTTTCATAAGTTTAATTCGAAAAAATTGAATTTGAATTCAAAGGAGAAATAATGAGTACTGAAATAAAAACCATAGAAAAGCTTGCAAACAGCGAGTATAAGTATGGTTTTGTCACCGATATTGAGATGGATTCTGCGCCGAAGGGGTTAAATGAAGATATTATCAGGCTTATTTCTGCAAAGAAAAATGAACCCGAATGGATGACACAGTGGAGATTAAGATCATACAAGCATTGGCTTACGATGAAAGAGCCGACATGGCAGAATGTCAAGTACTCACCCATAGATTATCAGGATATTGTTTATTACGCAGCGCCTAAACAAAAGGAAAAGCTGGCAAGTATGGACGAGGTGGATCCTGAGCTTGTTAAGACATTTGAAAAGCTGGGAATACCCTTAGAAGAGCAGAAACTTTTAGCCGGCGTAGCTGTTGATGCAGTTTTTGACAGTGTCTCGGTAGCGACGACCTATAAGGAAAAGCTCTCTGAGCTGGGAATTATTTTCTGCTCGATGTCTGAGGCAATACAGAACTATCCGGATCTTGTTAAGAAATATCTGGGATCTGTTGTTCCTTATACAGATAACTTTTTTGCTACGCTGAACTCAGCAGTATTCTCCGATGGTTCGTTTGCCTATATTCCCAAAGGCGTCAGGTGTCCAATGGAGCTTTCGACATATTTCAGAATAAATGCAGCAAATACAGGTCAGTTCGAGCGTACGCTGATCATTGCCGATGAAGGCGCTTATGTCAGTTATCTTGAGGGATGCACTGCTCCGATGAGAGATACAAATCAGCTGCACGCTGCAGTTGTTGAACTAGTTGCTCTAGATAATGCCACAATTAAATATTCTACTGTTCAGAACTGGTATGCCGGTGATGTTAACGGTGTGGGCGGTATTTATAATTTTGTTACAAAACGCGGCGCCTGCAGAGGCAAGAATTCCAAGATAAGCTGGACGCAGGTAGAAACCGGAAGTGCCATTACATGGAAATATCCGGGTTGTATTCTACAGGGGGATAATTCAATCGGAGAATTCTATTCTGTAGCGCTCACCAATAACCTTCAGCAGGCCGATACCGGTACAAAAATGATCCATATAGGAAAAAACACAAGGAGTACGATTGTTTCAAAAGGCATTTCAGCCGGAAGGAGCAATAATACATACAGAGGACTAGTGAAAGTTGGTCCAAAGGCCGAAGGTGCCAGAAACTACTCGCAGTGTGATTCGCTGCTTTTAGGTGATAAATGCGGAGCCCATACATTTCCGTATCTGGAAGTTGATAATCCAACTGCAACAGTTGAGCATGAGGCTACAACATCCAAAATAGGTGAGGATCAGATCTTTTATCTTAATCAGCGCGGTATTTCAACTGAAGATGCTGTTAATCTGATAGTGAATGGATACTGTAAAGAAGTATTTAAAGAACTGCCGATGGAATTTGCCGTCGAAGCTCAGAGGCTCTTAAGCGTAAGTCTCGAGGGCAGTGTCGGCTAAAGCAATTCTGCTAAAGCAATTCTGCTAAAGCAATTCTGCTAAAGCAGTCTGGGGTGAAAGTAATATTCCCCTGAATTAAAAAGAAAAAAAATTAAAGGAAATCTTAATAAAAGGAAAGAAAAATGCTGTCTGTTAAAGATCTCTGTGTTTCTGTAGATAGTAAGGAAATATTAAAAGGTATAAACCTCAGTGTAAAGCCTGGTGAAGTACATGCGATAATGGGGCCTAATGGATCGGGGAAAAGCACATTGGCAAATGTACTTGCAGGAAGAGAAAATTACGAGGTAACTTCAGGTGAAGTTTCATTCAGCGGCAAGAACCTCTTAGACCTCTCACCAGAGGACCGTGCAAGAGAAGGACTCTTCCTTGCATTCCAGTACCCGGTTGAAATTCCAGGCATAAGTAATGCCACTTTTCTGAAAACTGCAGTAAATGAAATCAGAAAGTATAGAGGTCAGGATGAGCTTGATGCAATGGAATTCCTCTCGCTTATGAGAGAGAAGATGAAGGTTGTCGGAATGGATCAGAGCTTAATCAGCCGTCCGGTAAATCAGGGATTTTCGGGCGGTGAAAAGAAAAGAAACGAAATATTCCAGCTGACTATTCTTGACCCTAAGCTGGCTATACTTGATGAAACTGATTCAGGACTGGATATTGACGCCTTGAAAATTGTTTCTAACGGTGTGAACATATTTAAGTCGCAGGGCAAAGATAAAGCAGTGGTTGTTGTAACTCATTATCAGAGACTTCTGGATTATATCGTACCTGATTTTGTACATGTTCTTTATAATGGAAGAATTGTCAAATCCGGCGGAAAAGAGCTGGCTCTTGAACTTGAAGAAAGGGGCTATGACTGGATTAAAGATGAAAACAGGGTGCCGGGTACGGTAGAATAATTAAGTCAACAGAGGAGAAATTTACAAAATGGCAGATGTTCCTGAAAGAGAAGAAATAAAAAACTGGTATTACACGAACTTTAAGAGCTTTGAAAGTACGCTTAACGGACAATCGAAGTCGCCTGTGCATAGATTGCGTCAGGAGGCAATTGAAAAGTTCTCAGAAATGGGTTTCCCAACAACTGGCAATGAGGAATGGAAGTATACAAATGTTGCTCCTGTGCTTAAGAACAATTACAAGCCGTCACATCTGACAGAAGAAATTAAACTGACAAAGGCTGATATTGGTAAATATCTGACAGACGGCTTAAATGTAAGTCTTCTTGTCTTTGTTAACGGACAGTTCAATGTGTCACTCTCTACTCTGCTTCCAGAAGCAGAAGCTATAAGACTGGAGAACCTTTCAAAGGTTTTAAACGATGAACCTGAGTTTATTGAAAAATTTATAAAAGAAAGTAAACACTCAGATGGGTTTGCTGCATTAAACAGTGCTTTTATTTATGATGGTGCAGTTTTAAGAATTCCTGATAATGCCGTGCTTAACAATCCGGTGCACCTGTTATTTATTTCCGGCAGTCAGACGGAAAATTTACTTGTTCAGCCTCATAATTTTATTTTTGCCGGGAAGAAAAGTCAGGCAAAGATAATTGAAAGCTCATACGGCATTTCAGATAAACCGTACCTGCTTAATTCGGTTACAAAAATATTTACAGGTGAACATTCGGTTATTAATTACTATAAAGTGCAGGATGATCCTGTTGAGGCGTTTCATGTAAGCCGCATGCAGGTTTATCAGTCAAGGTCTTCTGTCTTTACGTCAAATGTCATTACAATAGGCGGAGAGCTTGTACGAAATGATATTAACACTGTATTTGAAGGTGAAGGCTGTGAGAGCAATCTCTATGGGCTTTATCTGGCCGACGGGAAACGGCATATTGATAATCACACAATGATAGACCATGCAGTGCCGCATTGCCAGAGCAATGAATTATATAAAGGAATACTAGATGAAAAGTCCCGAGGCGTATTTAATGGAAAAGTGATGGTAAGAAAAGACGCACAGAAAACTCAAGCTTATCAGTCGAATAAGAATTTACTTTTATCACGTTTTGCAAAGGTTGATACAAAGCCGCAGCTGGAGATATTTGCCGATGATGTAAAGTGCAGCCACGGGGCAACTGTCGGCCAGTTA
>JBLNEL010000248.1:0-3880 GCA_050262615.1 Bacillota bacterium | reverse complement strand
TATCAAACTGTAATATCTATCAAGTTTCACTCACAGACATATGAGCTGTTAATTATAATCATCAGGTGAGCCGGGGATGTTGCCGGTACTCTTATCTGTCCGCCCACTTGATCTTAATCCTCCGGACTATTCGTCTTTTCTCTGTCCTCAGTAGTTCCGATCAGACTGACTTCCGAATGACCGAAACACATTGATCTTACTTTTTATTCACTAATTTTCAAAGTGGACTATATTATTGATCAGAGATTAAAATTCTTAAGCCATAACTTTCACTTACATTTTTCAAAAAATAAGACCCACTTGAGTAATTTTATAGCATAAGCTATAAAGTTCTTAATTTTTAATTTGAGATAAGTTATATTAGAGTTAACCGAGTTCGTAGCACTCGATTTCTTTCTTCATTAAGCCATCTCAAACAATCCAGTAACACATTAACCGGGATTAAACTCAGCGACTTTAGTCCATATCTTACAGCTTTGTTTATGTCTTCATTTATTGATGATTTTAGCTCATAAACTGTAATTTCTAGAACTGACTTTAGCATATTTAGCACATTGTACATGATGCATTGAATAATAAAGAACAATACTCTTGCTACCGGAGATTTTGTACATGATCGTATCTTGAAATCGTTTTTTACTCTATAGCCAGTTTCTATATTCCATCGTTTTCTATATTCCTCAGGAATTGTCTTTTCAAATTTCTCAATTGATTCTGCTTTTTTGTTTGTAGCAAACAGGAGATATTTTTTCTTTATATCATCATATATTGCCACAACATTGAAAGAAGGTCCTCCTTTCTTAAATTGATATTTAAAAATTGTTGAAGTATTTTCCCCCTCTTTTTGATGATTTTTAAGTTCTTTGTTGATAACCGGATTTGATTTAGCTGCTATAACAAAATTGATTTTAAGTTCATCCAATTTTGAAATCACAGCTGTATTAAAAAATTCTTTATCAAGGTATGCTGTTCCTGTTTTTACACCTATTATTTCAAGTCTTTTGAATAAAGATTCGATGAAAAGGGAATAATTCTTGTTCAAACCATTAATGTCTATTACATCAAGTGTTAATTGAGAAGTTCCAATTATATCAAGAGTACAGAACGATTTACCCCATGAACTACCATTCTTTAGTTTTATTCCCCTAATACCAGGAGTATTTTTATCTCCATAATATGGAATGTCATGACAATCAATAGCTATGTCATGAATTTTGTTTTCAAGTTTCATCATCTTGAAAATCTCAAGATTCATTTTTCTAAAAGAGGAAAGAATGTCTTCAATTTTATTGTCTTTGATGTAATTGAAAATAGTATCCGCTGAGGGTATTCTTAAGTCCTGATTCTTTCTTTGTAGATCTTTACTTGCAGATTCAAGAGAGCCTGCAGAAGATGTTACGGCATGCAACAATACGTTTAAAGTGTCCTGACATTCATAATTTGCAGATTCTGGCAAAGTTATTATATTATATTTTCTTATCAATTCAGAGGATACAGCCAGCAAGCTGGCTGTATCTGTGGTCATGGAATCGTTTTTTGTTGGCATCAAAAATGGATTCCATGATCTACTAAAACTTTTTTTTGGTTGATTAAAATTATTTACTAATGTTCCAAATTCAGCTTTCGGAACTCGGGTTATTCGGAACTACTGCATTTATGCAAAGTTATTTATACTATAACTCGGAAATAGGATACCATATTCCTTTAATAAAAACGAAATAAAACTTAGGACAGAGGAGAATCAATTGATGAATAAAACAACAGAGAAGAAGCTTTCAAAGCAACTTTTACAAGGATCTTTGTTTGTAAATGGCACGCTTTTAAATAGTGATGAAATGTGTAAGAGAGTTCCGGATTATTAAGGTAGCACTAATCTAAAATTTAAAACAAATTGGAAAAAGGAAAATTTCAAAAATTTGTTAATAGATGACCTTTAGACAACCTCAAAAAGTCATCCACACACTAATAGAGATCACTTAAAAATAACGAAATCACAAAATGAAGTATAAAATGGAATAAGAGCTAGAAGAAGTCGAGAGATATTACGTCGAGTTTATAAGAGAAATGAGAGAGGAATAAACACAGAAAGAGTAAACCTGCATCTCAGTAGTCTACAAACATATCAGACAACCTTTAAGGTCTCTAAAGGGTTTAATAAATGCTTGAGTTCATCCCAAAACATATTCTGAAGCTTCTTTATAAATTAAAATGGAAAATTCAAGGGGTTTTATTCATGAAACATCTAAAAATATGTCCAAAATGCCAATCTAACCTGAAACTGCGTCCGAATGGCGAGACCCAGTATTGTAGTATTTGCAGTTACTGGACGAAAGTAGGTACTGCAAGACTCGATTCAATAATGATCTACGGATGAGGGGTCTGCATGAAGTTGCTTTTTATATGTAAAGTAAAGAGCTGAATCCAATTTTAATAGGCTGGGACGTAGTGTTAACTGAACATTTCCCGCCGAAATGGTTACTTTTTGAAGGTGGAGCATAGAATCTATAGAACCTGCAGAACCATTCATGATTGAAACCCTTATTGGCTTGATAAATGTATACGATCCGGATGCAATGGGCGTTGATGCGGATAAAAACTCCGTATGTTTTGACGAAAGAGGTAGATTAACTTCTCTTAGTACTTTCGACGTTATTACAGTCAGAAAAAAAGCGGTGAAAAAGAAATAATTTTCCCAAATAATCATGAATAGTAACTATATGGAAACAAAATCAAACGACAACTGTTCTAGTGTAGGGGTTGTATGTAACCTAACGCTAATAGTTGAATAATTCTGCATTATGGATTGCATCATTTTTCCCCATAATCAGAAAACAATTGCATTTCTGCCGGCCTGCTCAGACTTGCAAAGGTCTGTATGGGAATAATTACAAAACCCAGTAGTTTAAGGGGAAAGTTACTTCATTTCTCTGGCCTGCTCTCTGGCATTCTGACCTGTTTTCGCGTAGGAATTAACCTCATGCAGAGGTATAGCTTCTCAGGCGGGATTTTCTAGCCTGACTTTAAGTTTGTGACCCAGAACCTACCCAAAAAGTCAATAATGACATGTTGTAAAAGTTACAATAAGTCCCAAGAAAAAACCGTTGCCGTACTCAGTATAAGACAAAGATAAAATGGCTCTCCGCTGTTTTGTATGGGTTCAAAATAACTCATTAGTTACGCAGTTGTTCGATTAGAATGAAAAACATTGAGCCTAAGTCTGATTTTCCAAAATGAATGTTTCTAAATTTTGGGCATGTCACTTCAATGTTTAGGACATGAATACATGAATATAAGTTACCCACTCGAAATAAATTACCCACTCGAAATAGCGAAGAGTCGATAAAATAATATAATAATTAATAGAGGTCTTTGAGGCTTGATCCTGAAGGATATTCTGTTGAGTCTCAACTTGTACTCGTCTCCTCTTCATTCTCATTCGCCTCATTCCACGACTCCCAGCCTTCTCTGATCAAGAACACTACTACTATTAATCCTACCAGGGGATCTGCCTGCCAGAAGCCGAATAAATAGTTCATTGTAAGTCCCAGCAGTAAAGACGCTGATAAAAAGGCGCAAACCAATGTTTCCTTGGAATCTGCTACTAGAGCCTTGCTATTGATCTTAATGCCCAGATTACGTTTTTTAAAAGAAAGTACAGGCATGATAACTATTGAGAAAACGGCTATAACTATTCCTGGGAGTGAAGTCTCAGGAATCTCTATGAAAATTAACTTCTTCACAGACTCGTAAAGCACATAGGCTGCAAGTATGAAGAAGGTGACAGCCACAAGTTTTATAGCTTTTTTTTCGCTTGCAATTTCCTCATTTTCTGAGTATATATTATGCTTTTGAAGCCGCCATATGAGAATAAGACCTGAGA
>JBLNEL010000247.1:0-12656 GCA_050262615.1 Bacillota bacterium | reverse complement strand
GATTTATTCGGACCATCCTTTCAGCACCATAAAAATCAACTGCCCTGAGTGCATTTCTGACTATTAATTGTGCTGCATCTTTTTCTGCCGGAGCAACACTGTCTTCCAGGTCCAGAATTATTCCATCGGGTTCATGCAGACCTGCATTCATATAGAATTTTGGTTCGTTGCCGGGAAGATATAAACGGCTGCGCCTTAATTTTTCCTTTGATGTCCTGTAATTATTCTTTTTGTTAAACAAAGGAAGATATTCCCTTACCATATCAGGACAAAGCCTCTTTACAGCCAGTTCAAATCTTGCTGCAATCACAAACGGCAGGGCACCGCTGTCTTCAACCAGAACCTCAGCATTTTTTATTTCAAAAAATGAACACATCTCTAAAATCAGAGATCTGATAGATTCTCCATACATTGAATCGACTTTGCTTTTCAAATCGATCTTAATACCGCCGGAGGCTTTCTGTTCGATTTCTACATAACAGTCAGACCGAACCTTGTCCCCTCTTTTCCCGGCTGATGCTTTACTAAGTTTTTGTGACATGTTTTTTCTCAGAATTTTAGATAACACTTTTTATAAAAATCGGGCACATTTCTATTGTGCCCGGAATTGAAACCTTATACTGCCAGAAAAGCCATGAATTCTTTGACTGATAAGTCTTCACAATTAAAAATCATTTCCTTAATCGCCTTTTGCTTATCTTCGCTTAAAAGATTCGATGATAAGGCATTAAATTTATTCTCCAGATCTTCCATTGTCATTGGTTCTCTTGGATCTCCCTTTGGAAACTCAAGATACTCAGAGAACTCACGGCCATCTGTTGTTTTAATAACTACCTTTGAAGGCTGCTTTGCAGGAAACATCTTCTCAAACTCCACTGATGCTTCCCCTTTGATCTTATCTATGACTTCCCAGATCCTCGGATCCTTCAGCTTCTCTTCCGAAAATGAATTTGTTGTTATCTTGTGATCTACTAAAGCAGCTGCAATGCAATATGGAAGTGAATGATCAGCGGTCTCCCTTGATTCAGGACGATATTTATGAGGATCAAAAAGAATGTCGCATGCACGTGCAATTGTTGTAACTGTAACCTTTTCAATCTGATCATATGAAATATTGTTCTTTGTAACTGTTTTTAGTGTACATGTAATATGTGTATGTGTAAGAGCTTCAGTAGGAAAAGCCTTCATTGAGCAGTCAAGTATCTTGAAACGCTTACCCAGATCACATAATAGCTTGTCATTATCCCACTTTGGTCCGAAAACGTCCATAAAACCTTCTTTGCCTTCAAATACAGCCTCAGTTCCCGTATAGCCTTTCTTTGCCATTAAAGCAGCAAATACTCCAGACTGAACAGCCATAGGGTCAACTGTATTCTTCATCATCGTAAGCTTTCCTGCAGTCGGGCATCCGATTGTGTGATTATGGCAGCCGTTAATGCCGATTGCATTTACCATCTGGTCAACTGTCAAACCCAGTAATTTACCCGCAACTATTGGTGAAACAAACTGTGTCAATGTAGCATGATGCCATTTCCTTTCCCTTACTCCCGGAACAGCAAATTCGCAAAGCCTCTGCTCAAATTCATAAGCAAGCACAATTGCTGTTATTACTTCCTTCATAGAAGCTCCTGTCATTTCACCAACAGATAATGCAGCAGGAATGATATCCGATGGATGCGATGGATCTTCCTTCCAGTAAATATCATTGAAATCGAGCGCCCGGATCATAAGTGAGTTTACCAGAGTTGCGTTGACAGCTGGCATTTTATCCCCGAAGCCTATTAAAGTAGCCTCCTCTTTGCCGGCCATATCCTTGTAGATATCTCTTAAAATATTAACGTCTTTTGTATGATAACCTCCATAGGCACATCCGGCCGAATCATATAAATAACGTTTTACTTCATTTACTACTTCTTTAGGCAGATCTTCATATTTTAAATTAACTGCAAATTCAGCTATTTGTCTTGAGATTGACTTTTCCATAATACCTCTTTATAGATATTTTTAAACAGTACTCTCTTAATAAAAGAGAGCACCTGCCTTGTTTTAATTTTTATTAAAGGTTATTCTTTACCCATTCTTCAAGTCCGCCGGTTACTATCAGCTCCTGTGCAGCTGCTCCGACTGGTCCAAATCTGTATGTCTTCCCTTCGATTGTAAGAACAGAATGCCTGAAATCAAGCTTAGCAGTTATTCCCGTTTTTACGGTAAGCTTGCTGCTGCTGAACTTTTCTTTCAGATCTCTGATAAGTTCAGGAGACTCTATCAGCAAAAAGCCATTATTTAAAGCATTTCGTTTGTATGTCTCATTAAATGATCCTGCAATGACAAGGCTTATTCCACGATATTTAAGAGCTGTGGCAGCCTGTTCGCGGGAGCTTCCGGTTCCAAAGTTGAAACCGCCGGCAAGTATATCCCCTTTGGAAACAATCTTCGCAAATTCAGGATCATAGTTTTCCATTACAACTGATGCCTGCTGTTCTGGAGTAAAATCATCTATGTATGTATATTTACCGGGATAAATACCGTCAGTGTTCATATTGTCCTGATGACAGAAGATCAGTTCACCGGTTAAGACTTCAGGGAATCTTTCAATGATCTTTACCTCGCCGCTTTGCTCAGAGACCTGTGTATTTTCCTTTATTGTACCTGAAATCTTTACACCATTTGATTCATATGGCAGATCAATAATTCCGGCAACAGCTGATGCAGCAACAACTGCCGGAGATGCCAGGTAAGCCTGTGCACTCGGTGAGCCCATCCTCCCCTTGAAGTTCCTGTTTGTTGCTGATATCCCAACTTCTCCATCTTCCAGCAGTCCTGTTCCAAGTCCAATGCAGGGACCGCATCCTGGAGGAAGAGCTATTGCTCCGGCATCAAGCAATATCTGCCAATCGCCTCTCTTTTCTGCTTCTGACTGAACTTCACTTGACGCAGCTGCAATATAGAATTTTACTCCATCTGCAACTTTCTTCCCTTTTATCATGCGCGCCGCCTCTGAAATATCATCTACCCGGCTGTTTACACATGAAACAAGATATGCCTTATTTATTTTTATTCCTTTTTCTCTTAACTCGGAAACAGGGGCCATTACTTTTACTGTATTAGGACCTGATACATAAGGCTCTATAGTCTCAATGTCCATAACTATACTTTTTGCATAGAAAGCATCTGTATCGGCTTTAATTATATCTTTTTCTAAAGCTTCAATCCTTCTGCAATTTATACGTGGATGTTCCCCGTTTCCATCGACATCAGAATTAACGCCCGATAAGCCCCTTTTTGATATGTACTGCTCACGTTTTTTCAGCCAGTCGATCGTTACTTCATCAGCCGGAAAAACACCTGCCAATGCACCCCATTCTGTTGTCATATTTGCAATCGTCAGTCTTTCATCGACTGAAAGATACTTCACTCCATCACCTGTAAATTCAATTGCATGGTTAAGTACTTCATCATGATTGAAAAGTCCGCAAAGAGCAATTATAACATCTTTACCTGTAACCCCGCTTTTAAGCTTTCCTTTAAGTTCAACCCTTGCTACCGGAGGTACCTGCCACCAGGTTCTGCCTGTAGCCCAGATAGCAGCGGCATCTGTCCTTACTATTGGAGTCCCAAGACATCCAAGTCCTCCATACATATTTGAATGACTGTCAGAAGCTACTGCCATAGTGCCGGGCCATGCATAACCTTCTTCACACATTATCTGATGACCAATGCCCCTTCCGGCTGGATAGAAATCTGCGCCCATGCTTTTTGAGAACTCTTCTATCTTTTTATATTTCTCAAGATTTTTTTCGCTTTTGTCCTGAACATTATGGTCAAGCGTATTTACAACCTGCCTTGGATAAGCTAGTTTTTTGGCTCCGATGCTTTTGAATTTAGGTATTACGGCGCCTGTATTATCATGCGTCATTACATAGGCAGGTTTTATGGAGAGATAATCACCGGCATGAACTTCAAAGGATTCATCAAGTCCGACTGCATATTTTTGTGCAATCTTTTCAATTAAATTTTGTGCCATTTATCAACCTCTTCATTTTATGAAATGATAAGAGTAAATAAAGTCAGTTTATTATATTTCCAACTTTAGGCAAATCAACCCGCAGTTAGATGCAGCTTAAATGATAAATCTTTAAGCCTTAAAGGGATCAAAACTTACAAAGTCAGCATGATGAACTATAATTGACTCAACTGTCCTCATCCCAAGGTCACCCTCTTTCGAATGAGTGGCTATAATATGCTGGACTTCCGGCGGAATTCCAAAACGGTCAACTATACCGATCCCGCTGAACGGATGTCTGAGAAGCTTTCCGGCATTGCTGGTCTTTAATTTCCCATCAACAATTTCATATTCAAGGAGTTTACCGACATCAATAAGAATTGCTCCGGCTATCAATATGTCCATATTGATCTTTATTTCACCATTAAAGTTTTCCTGCATGATCTTTGCCATTTCTACAGCAAGTTTTACACAGGTACGTTTGTGGTTCATAAAGCTGATTTTGCAATCTTTTAATAGGAGTGAAAATGGTATGATTTCCAAATCTTCAGGTGAGAGAATGCTGTTCTCAACAGCATAGACCCAGCAGTCGAGTACTTTTTCCCTTAATACCGGGTCATTTATCCAGTTAATTTCAGGCCACATTTTTAAGACTTTTTCTTTCATTGCATCCCCGAAAACAGAATAAGCCTGCAGCATTTTTTATGCTGCAGGCTAAGGTTATTTGATAATATTTTTATAGATCATTTTATAAATTACTTATAATTGCATCTGTCATCTGTTGTGTTGTACATGCACCAAACTTGAATACGTCAGGTCCGCCCTTGAGCTTCATCATATCGTAAGTCATGACTTTCCCCTCTTCTACTACTTTTGCAATAGCAGTTCTTATACGGTTAGCCTTTTCATTTTCGCCGATGTGATCGAGCATCATACATGCACTTAAGATCATTGCAATAGGATTAACAATTGAAGGATTTAATTCCTGGTACTTAGGAGCAGAACCGTGAGTTGGTTCAAAAACAGCTACTTCTTCACCGATATTTGCACTGCATGCAAATCCCAGCCCGCCGACTAATCCGGCAAAGCCGTCGCTTATTATATCACCAAACATATTTTCTGCAACAATTACACCATAGCTCTCAGGATTTTTTGTAAGCCACATCATCTGTGCATCAATATTGGTATCCCAAAGCTCAATTCCTGGATAATCCTTAGCAATTTCCCTGGCTATCTTAAACATCATTCCCGAGGTTTCTCTGAGGACATTTGGCTTTTCGCACAAAGTAAGATTCTTATAACCGTATTTTTTTGCATACTCAAATGCGGCTGTAAGAATTCTCTTTGAAGCTTTCTTTGTAACTATCCTCGTTGAAATTGCCATTTCTTCTGAAGGTGTATCCTTAAAGAATTTCATTTTGGGATGGGTTTCCAATGCATCACGCACTGCTTTAGGTGGATTCGTCCATTCAACACCGGCATATAAACCTTCGGTGTTTTGCCTGAAAATTACGGAATTGACCATTGGCTCTTCAAAACTATCACCGCACCTGCGAATGAAATTTAGTGGATTGCCCTTAAAGGATATGCATGGACGAATGCAGATATCCAGATTAAAGTGCTGCCTTAAACCAACTATTGGACTGAAATAGACATAGCCCTTACCTTTTAATGACGGGTCTAATTCCTTTTCAGCCGCGTCTTTCGGCTTACTTGTAATAGCACCGAAAAGACCAATTTTGTGCTCGGATAATAAGTCTATAGTTCTTTGAGGCAATGCATTGCCCTCTTTGATCCAATAGTCCCATCCAATATCACCATTAACATAATTTGCTTCAAATCCAACTGCTTCCAAGACTCTGATTGCTTCTGGTAAAACCGTCTTGCCTATTCCATCACCAGGCATTGCTACGATTGTCCGCATAACTTTTTGTCCTCTTATTAATGAACGTGGATTATTTACAGTACCTAAATTAGAGAATTCCGG
This sequence comes from Bacillota bacterium, assembly GCA_050262615.1. GTDB lineage: Bacteria > Bacteroidota > Ignavibacteria > Ignavibacteriales > SURF-24 > JAUZPB01. The sequence goes on along the minus strand of JBLNEL010000247.1, from coordinate 6,666 downwards.
TTTGCTTAGCAAGAAAGCAAATAAATAATTGTAAAATTGTTGCACCCCTTCTCACAATATCATTCATTATAATCCTGGGAATTCTAAATTGCTTTGATTTTTGATTAATTTTTCAATAATCTTTTAGAAAGGTAAAGGTGTTTTTTTTGAAAAAGCGGCAAGGTGTGTTATGAAAATGAGCAGAGCAAATTATTTTAAAATAATTCCAATAATCCTGATCGGAATTTATTTTACGTTCCTAAATGGATGTTCAAAGGATGAATCAAATCCCCAGGCTCCGCAAGCTTCTGTCAATACAACTCCACCTTCATTACCATTAGCTAATTTTACATTGCCCAAAACAAATTCAAATGACCCTGTGATTTCTTTAATAACTGGCTATATTGAATCTGTTAATGCCTTAAAAACTTATTCAGATGCAATAAAAGACCTGCAGGCTACAAGAGATAGTGATACCTGGATTTGGAACTATGTCAAAGGAAGCCTTACTATCACCCTTACTGCTACCCCACAGCCCGATGGAAATTTCCTCTGGAATGTAACAGTATCAGGGACTAAGGATAATGAAACTTATTTGAATTGGCTTAGCGCTGAAGTAATTGCCAGTGCTGACGGGAAATCAGGCACCTGGAAGATTTTTAAAGATAAAACCTCTATATTGGAAGGCGAATATACCTGGGATCAGCTGCAGGATGGGACAATAACCGGAACAGCTAAGGCTTTTAAAGATGGTAATGAAACCGGGAGAATTAACCTGGTCAACCATCCTGATAAATCCGGACAGGTAGAAGTATTCGTTCTGAATAATATTTTCTTCAAGGCAACCTGGCTCCCTGATGGCTCCGGAAGCTGGTGGAGATATGGTTTTAATGGCGCTGTAATTAATCAGGGAAACTGGAAATAAATTTTCAGCCAGTGAATATAAGAAGAGCGGGTATCCGCTCTTCTTAAAGTTTGATATCCAGCTGAAAACCAAGTTTGTTGTTTTCTGTGGGGTTCTCTGCATCCTGATAACTGCTCGGTTTTGAATATTGGGAATCAATTGAATATTTAAATGATAATTTTATTCTGTCATCAAGATCATATTTTATCAGAATGTAGGTCTTGATACCTGTTCCATAAAGGATTGAACTATAGATCATCCCGGGAAGATCAGCTTCATATTCATATAGTCTCGCCTGGTAAGAATTTGTTTTGTAATAGGTTATTCTTCCGTCAATTATAACAGGAGGTATTTTTATTCCTAAACCCTGGTAATAAGAAAATCCTGTGTAATATATGTTTTCTTCTGAGGTGTATTCACAAAGATCCAACCTGCTTTTAATAATAAGATTTTTATTATTTAAATAGCTTATTTCTGCATTTAAATAGTTGCGCTTTTTTTTGCCTGATAAAGCTAACTGCTCTAAGGAAATTGTGCTGTGTGATCTGTATTTTAAGGTTATGTCAAGATATTTCATCAGCGGACTTGAGTAACAAACCGAAAATTCATATCCTTTCATTGTTAAGTTATCCGAAGCTCCTTTTCCAGGAATGCTGGAATAATCATAGTAAATATCAAAATCTCCCATATATGTCTTGAACTTGAGGCCTGTCAAAACTGAAGTTCCACTTGCTGAACTGCTGCTGTTTTCTATAAATGAAAAGCAATGGGGCGATATAATACAATTATGCGCTCTGTATGAGGTCATCATTCTGATTTTGTTACTGAATAACACTTCCAAAGAGACTATTCCGGAAATACCAGTTCCCCGGGTTGCTATTTCTCCCAAAAGCAGCGTATTTCTTAGACAGATCTTATAAGCCAGAGAATAATAATCTGTTTTACCAGATATCAATTGACCGGACTTTAGCTTTAATGGAGGCATGTAATCTGAATGCCCGTATAAAGCACTCAGAAAAAACAAGGTGTCATTTGTGTAACTTGCACTTCCTCCAAATAAGAACTCTTTTCCCCTGTCCTGATGCGTGATCTCATTTTCTGTCCTGTGATAACCATCCTGAAGCATTGATGAGACATTTCCGGTTGAATCATTTATTATAGCATCGAAAAAGTTATATGAAACAAAAGTAGAAAAACCAAACTGCCCTCTCTTTATAAACATCCCCATTCCCCTAAGTAAGTTGTTTTCATTGACGCTTAAATTTGGAATAATATTTCTTTCATTTTTTATTAATAAAGCAGTGTTACTGGGCCGCACACCCCCTCCATGGCCCCACATTGCCAATCCCTGTCCAAACTCATAATTAAAATCACCAAGAATAAACAGATCCGGATGAGTTTTATTTCTTACTGCCAGGTTAAAAGAAAAATAATCAAGATAGCTTGGCTCCCCAGCATCTTTTTCTGTTATCAATGCAAACTGATAGTCCTTGTAGTTTAACTGCAGCCTGTTATATTGTTTACCTGTATTCCCCCTGAATTTATCTTTTAGATCTTTATTGTAATTACCAATTATCCTTGAGCGGAATAAAACGTTCATATCCTCGACTATAGGACTTCCTTCTTTTTTGTAAACTATGGGCTCTTTTGGATTCGGTATAAATAAAAATGGAGTTATCATATCTATTAAATCAGGATCCAAAGTTTTAATTGTTTTCAGTTCGGCAAGTGAAAATATGCGTCCGGTCTTATTCCTGTATTTTATTATCTCTTCAGCAATTCTGTAGTTCATTAAAGGCAGGTTCACCAGCATCTCAAATGATGCACTATTAATATCAAAAGGATTATTTTTATAGAACTCGACTGAATTGAAAAATTCAGAATCCCCCTCCTGATTTGAAGTCTCCTCAAAAAGACGATCATATTTACTTTCTAAAAAAGAACTATCAGTCTGCGGGTATGCTGTCTCAGGAAGCAGGAAGCATAGAAATAATAAAGTTACAATTCTGTATTCCATATACTTAAACTGGATAAATGATTTTATGACGGTTTTATCCATGTCACTCGCTGGTATTGGTATTACATCCGGGACCTTTTGCTTTTGATCTTTGCAGCCCTGGGTTCATCATCGCTGAAATGAATAATAATGCCCGCCTGATGGGTCAGTCCTAGTTCTAAATGTGTAAAGATAGAATAGTCAAATTCAATAAAACTATAATTAATCCCCAGGCCCGCCGAAAATCTGTCAGGATCTGTCGAAAATCCTGAACGCAGATAAATATACTTCAGCAGGTTATATTCGAGGCCTAACTTGAAAGAATACTGGAACGATTCAGCTTTTTCAGTAGCTATATTGATTGAAACTTCATCTGCAGGTAAATACGATATCCCTGTATTAAACCCATAAGGCAGCTGTCCTTTTTCATTTCCGATTGTAGCATGAGAAATATTCTGTGCATTAACTCCCCACTTTATATCATCGCTCAGATATACAAGTCCGCCAATATTAAACAGTATTGCAGAAGTGCTTCCATAACCTTTAATTGTTATCAGATTTAATTTTGCTGATAACCCAAAATAAAAATCTTTGTAATTGTTTGAATATGCCATTGTTATATGGTTTTCTCGGTAGAGTTCAAACCCATATGTCATTAGGCCTAAACCAAAAGATCCGATTGCTGAGGGTTCATGGTAGCACAGGTAAGCATTTGCAAGTTCTTTCATTCCAAATGGCGAGGGTGAGTAATAAATTCCTATCTCACGCCAGTTCATCTGTGCAAGCCCTGAAGGATTAGTGAAAACGGAAAATACATCATCGCTTAAAGCCACATCTGAATTCGAAAGTGAGATCTGCCTGGCCCCGGGACTTATCTGAGCGAAGTGCGATAAGCATGAAACTAAAAGAAATATATAAATGTATAATAATCGGTTGATCATTTGATAAGCAGGCTCCCCCCTGAATAACCTTATGATCATATGATGTGCAGGCTCCCCCCTGTGGATTTATAATATTCAAATATTTATATTAAGTCAACACGATTTAACTATTTTGGGTGCACTTATGAAAAAACTATTGTTAGTCCTCCTTTTTCTTCCAGTATATATATTTTCACAGGAGCTTGATGCAAGCGTGACTGTTAATACCGAGAAACTGCAGACAAAGTACAGAGATCTTCTGACTGATTTTGCTCAGCAGATCCAGGGTTATCTGAATAGCACCCGCTTTACAAGCAACAACTGGGAAGGCGACAGGATTAAGTGCTCCTTTAATATATTTTTTGACTCTGCACCTGACGAGACTCACTATTCAGCTCAGGTAAGCATTACAAGCCTCCGGCCTATTTATCAGAGCAGCCGATCCTCTCTTATGCTCAATATAATTGATAATAACTGGTCTTTTGAATACCAGAGAGGACAATCTTTATATTTCAGCCAGTATAATTTTAATCCTTTGACAAGTTTTCTTGATTTCTATGCTTATATAATAATTGGCCTGGATGCTGATTCTTTTAACAAACTTGGCGGATCAGATTACTTTACAACTGCTTATAATATCTCTGTCCTTGGATCTAATAGCTCAACTCCTGCCGGATGGGATAAGACTTCAGGCGCTTACAATAGGAAAAGCTTTATTGGCGACCTTGTAAATGAAAAATATAGGATCTTCAGGGAAGATTATTTTGATTATCATTTTAACGGAATTGATATTTTCAGGGAAAAAGCCAAAGAAGCTCAGGCTAATATTGTAAAGCTTATAAACGATCTTGAAATGCTTAGAACTAAACAGGATATCCGCGGCGTATTAATAAAAACCTTTTTTGACGCAAAAAGTAATGAGATAATCTCCTATCTGAGTGATTATCAGGATAAATCTATTTTTGCTACTCTGAAAAAGATCGACCCTCCACATATTGCTAAATATGATGAAGCAATGAAATTAAATTAGCAATATTATGATGAATTGGGAACAGCTTCTTTCAAAAGAAAGATTAGGGATAAACGGGGATGACGGTAAGAATCAGAACGATGGCCGAAGTGAGTTTCAGCGGGATTTTGACCGTGTGGTTTTTTCATCTGCATTTAGAAGACTTCAGGATAAAACCCAGGTATTTCCAATGCCTGAGAGCGATTTTGTGCATAACCGCCTGACTCATAGCCTTGAGGTTTCATGCATCGGTCGGTCTTTGGGCAATATTGTTGGAGAAAGAATCTTAGCCAGACAGCCCGGACTTCAGAAAAGATTCACAAAATTTGATTTCGGAGAAATCGTTGCCGCTGCCTGCTTAGCACATGATATCGGCAACCCTCCTTTCGGTCACTCTGGTGAAGATGCAATCGCTGAATACTTTAAAAATGGCAACGGACGCGCTTTTGAACAGCCGCTTAAAGATTCCAGACAATGGTGCGATTTTACAAAGTTTGAAGGAAATGCTCAGGGATTCAGAATAATTACTAGGCTGCAGAACCCGCATGTTAAAGGGGGACTTTGTCTTACCTTTGCAACTTTGGCTTCTTTTACAAAATACCCCAAAGAATCAGTAATACTTACAGATAACAAGGATCTGCTTGTAGCTGAGCATCATAATAAGCTTTATAAAAAATATGGATTCTTTCAATCTGAAAAGGAATTGTTTGCTTCTGTGGCTGATCAGGTAGGCTTAATTAGAAAAAATTCAAATATAACTTCCCTTTTCTGGTGCCGCCACCCGCTTTCATTTCTTGTTGAAGCTGCTGACGATATCTGCTACAGGATCATGGACCTTGAAGATGGATTTCACCTCGGACTGGTTTCTTTTAATGAAACTGAGGATTTTCTGAGGTCAATTTGCGGAAGCTCAGGCCTTAAAAACTACAAGAACAGGGATAATAATGATAAAATAGGCTATCTCAGAGCAAAAGTTTTTAATACTCTGATACACCAGCTTGCTGAAGCCTTCTGCGATGAAGTAGAGAATATTCTTTACGGTAAACTGGATAACGATCTGATAAATATTGTAAGTTCGGGCAATATACTTAAAAATATAAAACAATTATCCAAAGAGAAAATTTATTCATATAAAAGCGTAATTGAAAGAGAATCAGCCGGATACGAAGTGCTTGGCGGATTACTGGATATATTCATAAGTGCTGTAAATGAAAATGCATCTGGCAGTGCAAGCGGAAAACACCAAAAAGTTCTGCAGCTTCTTCCAAAGCAATTTCTTAATAAAGACGGCAATGCAAGTATTGACCTTTATACCAGACTTCTTCAGATAACTGATTTCGTCTCCGGAATGACTGATTCTTATGCAGTATCTCTTTACAGAAAAATCAAAGGGATCTCACTTTCAAGTGTTTAAACTAAATGGAGCCTGTGATCTCTGCAGGCTCCATTAAAGATACTATACTCTAAAGATACTTTAACCTTTATTCCTCTAGCGTCGATATATTTCCGGGATCCTGCCCTAAGGCTTTAGCTTTTAATACTCTTCTCATTATCTTCCCGCTGCGCGTCTTCGGCAGTGAATCTACAAACTCGATCTTCTCAGGTTTTGCAATTGGTCCAACTTCATGCCCGACATGCAGTCTCAACTCTTCTGCAAGCTTTTCACTTTTTTCAAAACCGTGTTTTAGTATTACGTATGTATAAATAGCATTGCCTTTTACATCATGAGGCAGACCGATCGCAGCAGCTTCTGCAACTGCAGGATGGCTGACCAATGCACTTTCAATTTCAGCCGTACCTAACCTGTAGCCTGATACTTTAATAACATCATCAACTCTTCCGATAACCCAGAAATATC
>JBLNEL010000246.1:0-7130 GCA_050262615.1 Bacillota bacterium | reverse complement strand
AATGAAGATAATATATTAAATTCTGAATTTATCAGGATTTGGAATCCTGAATTCGTGAAATGATAAAAAAATGAAATATAAAAATGAAATAAAAAAAAAGGAGCAGCCCGGTATAAAATGGAACTGCTCCTGCCATTAAGAGGTGACTTAATGTATGTGAACGACTATCTTTGTGTAACTGAGGCAACTCCCGAAATATCCTTACTTATTTTCTTGGGATTTCCATAGTAATCAAGATTTCCTACTCCGGAAATATCAGCTCTTAGATCCTCAGATACATAAACTTCAGCCTTTGCTGCTCCGCTTATCTCAACATCAGCCTTTTCAGCAATAAGATCACGCGCATTTACTTTCCCCGCTCCTGAAAGATCCAGCATAAGCTCCCTAGTTTTCCCCGAAACGTTTATCTTGCTTGCCCCGCTTATATCCATTATAAATCTGTCTGAATTGACATTAGTTATATTTACATCGCATGCTCCTGATTCATCGACCCTTTCTAGATTTTCAGTCGCTATTCTCAACCGCATTTTCTTTTTCGGATTTATGCTCTTCTTTGTTGTTATATATAATGTGTTATCACGAACTTCTGTCTTTATTAACGGCAGAATATTGTCATCACCGCTAAGCTGAATTGATGGACTCTCCCCGTTAACTATATCTACATAAAAAGCTCCGCCTACTTCAACTGCACTAAATTTATCAAGATTTCTGGTCTCAGTCTTTGAAACTCCGCTCCCTCTTACTCCAACTCCATGGCACCCGAATCCGAAGCCGTGACAGCCGGCAAAAACCAGAATTGTAAGAGAAATAACAATTGTAAATAACTTTTTCACGTTAACCTCCTGACTCCAAGACTATACTATTTTTCTGCTTTCTATTTATTATGACGGCTAAAGATTAAAAAAGTTACATTTATTTAAATTAAAAGTATACTTTTATTTTGTATAATTCTTCCGATAATAATAAATGCTGATCGATTTAACATTGATCTTCACATTCTTGAAGAAATAAGCTATATTTATCGCAATAATATACAAGGTTTAGGTCCATTTGAACTCCGAAGAATTACTAAAACTCCTTTCAGAAGCATATGATCACCTCTGGCATGGCCGCTTCAGAATGGCTCTGACTGCAGCACAGAAGGTTTATGAAGAAATTCCTAATGATTATAATGCGGCTTTATGCTTTGCATGGGCAATGCTTGAGAATGGCAGCCCGGCTAAGGCAATTGAACTTGCTAATATAGCCGTTGAACTTAGCGGAAATGCTATAAATACAAGACTTTACAGAGGTTTCTTCTTAAGCAGAATGAGCATCTACGAAGGTGCTTTATCCGACCTTGATTCTTCAATCGCCACTCAGCAGTCACTTTTAATATGGGCTTATATTAATAAAGCAAGAAGCCTTGCCGGTCTTGGAAGATTCTTTGAGGCTTTGGTGGAACTTGAAAAAGCTATAGTTATTGACGAGGCTGGAAGTCACCAGCTAAGAAAAGTAAAGAAATGGTACAAAATTGCTGCTGGCCTTAACGGCTCTTTTTCAGAGGATAAGAATCCGGTTGAAATAAATATGCTCGATGAAGGCGAAGAGGCACTAAAACAAAAAGAGTACTGGTTTGCTCTTTATTCCTCCAGACTCATCCTCTCTGATCCTAAATTAGCTGGCTTTCATGAAAGCGCACAGATTCTTGAGCTTGAGGCTATGACGGCTATGTACCAGTACCGCCCGGCTCTTGAAAAGGCTGAAAAGCTTAAAGGATTTTTTCTTGATAATGCCAGATTTTCAGGTATTTATAATACTCTCTTAAAACTTAATAATAAACTTCAGGTTAATGAGCCGCGTGTTCCTTCTGATGAACCCCCGGCTCATAAAGATATTCCCCTCCCCCGCCCGTTAAATTCTAATGCCGGAGAAGATAAGGCAGAAATTCTCAATAAAAGGACTGACTTTAGACCTGTTCAGAACAGCTTCTGTGAGTTTATTGACGTAAGAATGTATAATCCGGCTGAAGACCAGTTAAACGGCAGCAGGAAATATCTGCTGCAGTTCGATGAGACTGCAGCACGCTTTATCGGTGCTGAATTCATTTTTTCTAACCCCCTCTTCAGAAAACAAAGCTATAACCTGAATGGTGAAATAATATGGTTTACTGATGAAATAGAGATCGGAAGAAATCTTTTTACTATAAATGTAGATAAGAATTGGGATATGGTCTCTTTCTCTCAGAGCTGGGGCACAGACAAACCGGGCTTCTGGAAAAAAGGACAGGGAAAACTTCAGATTCTTCTTCATGGAGAATTGGTTTGCGAAAAATGGTTCCTTGTTGGTTCAGCAGATATTGTTCAGGAGACTGAAACTCCTAAATCTGATATTGATACTAATGGACTTTCCCCTGTTGTTCAGAAAGTAAAAACCAGCCAGATTAACTCTGCAGCATCCAGACAGAAAGATGACCCCGAAGAATCGATCGAAAACCTTATGGAAAAGCTGGATACCTTTATAGGACTTTCAGCTGTAAAACAGTCGATGAGAGACTTTATTACTTATCTTGAATTTATTAACCAGCGGAAAAAACTGGGACTTAGAACTGAAGGCGGTATTTCAATCCACTGCGTATTTCAGGGCAGCCCGGGAACTGGTAAGACCACAATCGCCAGACTGATGGGAAGGATCTTAAAGGCTCTCGGAATTCTTGAACGCGGACATGTCGTCGAAGTCGACAGAGCAGCTCTAGTTGGCCAGTATATTGGCGAAACTGCTCAGAAAACAGATAAGATAATTAGCGACGCTTTAGGCGGTGTTCTTTTTATCGATGAGGCTTATACTCTTGTAAAAAAATCAGGCGGAAACCAGGATTTCGGACAGGAAGCTGTCGATATCCTGCTTAAAAGAATGGAAGATTATGGCAATTCATTCGTGGTTATTGCCGCCGGCTACCCTGATGAAATGAGCTCCTTACTTGATTCAAACCCCGGAATAAAGTCCCGGTTTACTCATATCTTTAACTTCGATGATTTCCTCCCTGACGAGCTTATCACTATCTTTGAGCTTGCAGCTTCTAAGGAAGAATTTACTATTGAAGATAATGCAAAAGAACTCCTATTAAAGGAATTTACTAGACTCTATAGAAAAAAAGATAAGACTTTCGGCAACGCCCGCCTCGTAAATCAGCTGTTTACTGAGGCTAAAATGAAACTTGGTAAAAGGGTCGTACAGCTCCAGGAACAGGAAAGAACCAAAGAGGCTATGACCACTATTCTGGCTTCCGATATTGAATCTCTCCTGAGTTCTGATAAATCTAAGGATTTTTCTGTCCCGGTAGATGAAGAAAGACTCGCCCGCGCTGTCCATCAGCTCAACAGCCTTACCGGTATTGAAACTGTAAAAAACGAAATTAAGGAAATAATAAAACTCGTAAGATATTTCAAGGAACAGGGCGGGGAAATCTCCGATAAATTCTCTTCCCATATGGTCTTCCTTGGAAATCCCGGTACAGGTAAAACTACTGTAGCTAGACTTTTCGGCGAAATTTATTCTGCACTCGGAATTCTTTCAAAAGGTCACCTGATTGAAACTGACCGTAAGGGTCTTGTCGCCGGATACATAGGCCAAACTGCAAAACAAACCAGCGAGATAATTGATAAGGCTCTTGGCGGAACTTTATTTATTGATGAAGCCTACTCTCTGGTTAAAGCCGAGAATAACGACTTCGGCCAGGAAGCAATTGATACTCTCCTTAAAAGTATGGAAGATCTGCGCGGAAAGTTCATCGTAATAGCTGCCGGCTATACCGATGAAATGAATGCCTTCCTGGAAAGTAACCCTGGACTTAAATCGAGATTTACAAAAACAATTTTCTTTGAGGATTACTCCCCTTCTGACCTTCTCGAAATAACCATAAATATGCTTTCTTCTGAAAACCTTAAGCTTGATCAAACTGCCGCTGAAGCTCTAAAGAAACATTATAACGAACTTTACAGAAACCGCGATAAGTCTTTCGGCAATGCAAGACTTGTAAGAAATATTGTCGAAGAAGCAAGAAGAAATCAGATGCTCAGACTTGCAGATATCCCATCTGAAGAAAGATCAGCCGAATCTTACTCTGAAATAAAACAGACTGACCTCGAAAGCATTATCTCTGTACAGAAAGAAAAAAAACTTGTCAGAATAGAAGGAAATGCCGAACTGCTTACAGGCTATATAAATCAGCTGCATTCTCTTACAGGACTCGAAACTGTAAAAAAATCCGTCGATAAGCTTATCAACAGTCTTAAGGTTTCAAAGCTGCGCGAGGAAAGAGGCCTTTCTGTAATTGAAAAAAGCCTGCATTCTGTCTTTATGGGTAACCCCGGGACTGGAAAAACCACAGTAGCTAGACTAATAAGTAAGATCTATAAAGAAATGGGACTCCTCGAAAAGGGCCACCTGATTGAAGTCGACCGCACTTCCCTTGTAGCAGGATATCAGGGACAGACAGCTATTAAAACCGATAATATTATTCAGCAGGCCTTAGGCGGCACACTTTTTATTGATGAGGCTTATACGCTTTCAAGAGGCGCAAACGACTTTGGCCAGGAAGCTATCGATACCCTGCTGAAAAGAATGGAAGACTATAAAGGCAGATTTGTTGTAATTGCCGCAGGCTATCCAAATGAAATGGAATATTTCTTGAACTCGAACCCGGGACTTCAGTCCCGCTTTGCCAATATCTTTAGATTTGAGGATTATAACCCCAGACAAATGCTAGATATTGCAGTTGCAATCGCTTCGGAAAACGGCTACAGACTCGATGAAGGTGCTCTTCAGTACTTGCTGGATATCTTTACTAAACTCTTTAACCGCAGAGATAAAAATTTCGGCAACGCCCGTACGGCAAGGCAGATTTTATATGAATCAATTAGTAACCAGGAAGAAAGGATTTCCGGACTATATGACTGCAGCGATGAGGACTTGATAACAATTGTAATTGAGGATGTCGAGAAGATTATAATATAAACTATAGCGGAACTTAATTGTTCCGCTTTATTAACAATATCAATGTTATTTCTTTAGCGCTTCTGAAAAAGTGAGTATATATCCGTTGTTATCTTTTACTGAAAATTCCTTTGTGCCGAAGAATGTCTGATGCAGTTCTTTTACGATATCTGAATTTACAGATGCTTTATCATAAAGAGATACTATATCGTTTACTTCTATATATAGTGAAATTGTCCCGCCGATAGCTGAATCCTGACCTAATCCGAAGTCTTCTGCAAAACTTTCCCTGCTCTGAACCATAATATCGACTTTCCCTAACTCCAGTACTGCAAAACTGTATGTCCCTGTATCCGGAACCGTAACAACGGGCTCAAATCCAAAGGCTTTCTTATAAAACTGCATCGTCTGGTTTACATTCTCAACCATCAGATTTGGGGTCAGTTTTTTTAATGTCGCCTTCTCTTCTGCCTGCTTCATTCTTGATTTTCGGTTTAACGGCTGATCTGAATGCTTAATACATCCGCTGAAAGCAAGTACCAGACAGAAAAGAACTAAATTTACAAAACGCATTTGGTATTTCCCGAATCTTAATTTATCCATAGTATTAAAATATATAATTTCTCCAATTCAAACGTAAGTTTTATTCACTTTTTGTAGGAAAAGCTACAGTAAATATGCTTCCCTTTCCTTTTTCACTCTTTACTTTTATTAATGCATTGTTCAGCTCGGCATACTTCTTTACAAGCGCCAGCCCAAGCCCGTTCCCCTCAAACCTTCTTGTGTAACCCGTTTCTTCCTGTGAAAATGGTGAGAAAATATGAGGTATATAATCTTTGGAAATACCTATCCCCGTATCCCTTACATCCACACTTAAACCGCTGCCGTTATTCTGATTTACAACTATTTCAACCTTGCCCTTCTTGGTGTATTTAATTGCGTTGTCTATCAGGTTCTGAAACAGCTGAGTTAAGGTATATAGATCACCATCTACAAAAGCATGATCTGCGTTCTTATTTAACGTAAGCTCAAGCCCCTTTGTCTGCGCAACATTAATGAATTCTTTATATAGCCCTTCCAGAAGATCTTCAAAAATATTAAGTTTTTTCGTATTAAGTTCGTAATTACCCGACTGCAGCTGCGACATTGTAAGTATCATATCAATTGTTCGTGTAAGCCTGCGCCCGCCATTGTCAATTATCTTAAAACTTGAAGAAAGGTCTTCCTGTATCTTACCCTCCAGCTCTTCCCTTAATAATGAAGTAAAGCTGAGAATTGTATTTATTGGCGTCCTGATCTCATGCGACATCTGTGCGAGAAAGTCGGTTTTAAGCTTATCGGCTCTTTCGGCTGATTCCTTTGCAATCCTGAGCTCTGCATCAGCCTTAAGTCGTTTCTCTTCAACTCCTATTGCCGAGGCAGCTATCCCTAACAGATTCAGATCATCTTCACTCGGTGAATAATCGTCATTGTATACAACACATAATGAGCCGACTGGTATGTTTTCATTTAATACCGCTCTTCCCATGTATGTCCTTAAATTATATGCACTTACATTAGGATCAGTCTTTGCATAACCAGTATCTGTAAGGTTCCTTAAAACACAGGTACCATGATACTTGCCGTTAATTACATCATAACATATCTTCCCTTTTGCTTTCCCTGCAATTCTGAAACCCTCAGGAAGATTCCAGTGCGCTGCGGTGAATAGATCATCTTTATCCGGTACATTGTACATGGCAAAATTTGCATTCAGCTGCTTACCGGTAAAAGAAACAAGACTGCTTATGTTTTCCCTTGCATTAGGACCGAAGCTAAGGAAGCATTCGTTTAATTTTGTAAGCCTTTCCTCTGCTGTCTTTCTTTCTGTAATATCATGAAAAATGCATACTAGAAGTGGCTTTTCACCTCCGAGTTCCAGAAATGAATTGGAGACTTCAACCCATAGCCTTCTGTTGTTCCATAAAATTATCTGCTGCTGTATATGTGACTGAATATTTCTGTTCCTGAATCTCTCTATATGCCTGCTTAATATCCCTTCCTGTGTCTCCTCTTTATAAACAACCGAAAATGGTTTGTTTATTACATTTTCCCTGTCTGTACTGAACATTTTGCAGTATGCATCGTTTACCATAAGAACAGTCCCGTTCTCATCA
>JBLNEL010000245.1:0-2529 GCA_050262615.1 Bacillota bacterium | reverse complement strand
TAATATTCGATTTGAATAGCTTACCATTTTAATAATTTTATTTGAAACAATATTCAAAGTTAATGTTACCAGCCTACAAAAACTGACTGAGGCTGTCGATCATAGTTACCCTGGTACCTAGAATTATTATTTTCTTGTTTATTATTTTTTTGTGTTTTTTCTTTTTTCTGTTTTTTTACCTTATTTTTTATTTCAGCAATTTGCGTATTAGGACGAGTTACCGTGAATATTTCACTTTCTCGTAATATTATTCCCGCAATAGATAAAGCACCTCGAACCAAATCTCCGCAATTATTAGTATAATCTAACCTGTAGCTATTCAAAACTCGACTGCTGATTTATCACTGATTTTATTGATCAGAATTAACTTATTGCAGTTGTAAATATCAAGTAATTACATTAGATTTGCAACTGAAAGTCTAGCTGATAAAATTGTAAGATATGATGATGAGAGTGAGCGGAGTTGTTATGAGATTATTTTTTATATAGCAGGCTTTTGAACCAAGATATGATGTTATTTTGAGAGTTAATAAAAGAGACAGACTGTTAAGGGTTAATCCCGGTTTTAAGGCTTAAAATAAAGGCTGAACTTGACTTTAAAATTTTTTAAAACCACATGGTCACAATTTGGTCACAGCCTGTAAAAATATTGCATTTTTGAGCTGAATTTAAAGGGCATTTTTACATCCGGAGATTTGTCCATATTCAAAACTAAATCCAGCCTGAATTTTTGATTTCATAGCTGATAGTTTTCATCATTCAATTCACTTACACTCCTATCAGATCAGCGTCGATATACTAAATTCTCCCAAAATTATTAAAATTATTCCGGTCATGATATAGCTGTGTCTTTACCAGATCAGGTACAATTTTCTACTCAAAATAAAAGTTAAGCGGCTTGTCTGAAATAGACGTGGTGAAGCCCATTTACCGCAGAAATTTTTTCAATCCTTCCTGCAATTTGAACTTCCCTGCCTTCAGGTGAGTCTTTGTTGATTCCAAGATGAGTTCGATACATGTTGTAATAAGAGACATAGTCATAGAGAATACTTCGTAGATGACTTTCATTCAAAATGATCACATGATCCAGACATTCCCTTTTAATACTTCCTATTACCCGTTCAACATAGCCATTCTGCCAGGGAGAGCGATATGATGTTACAACCTGTTTAATTCCGAAATGTTCTATTCCTTCTGTAAACTGATTCCCATATCTTTGGTCACGGTCACGTATTAAATATTTTGGAGTATCAAAATTGAAAAGTAAGTTTCTTATCTGCTGCAAAGTCCACTGTGCTGTTGGATTTTTTGTTACATTGAAGTGAACGATCTTTCTTCTATGATGTTCAACTACCACCAGAACATGAACTAGTTTGAAATTAATTGTTGGAACTGTAAGGAAATCATTTGAGATGATTTCTTTTGAATGGTTCTTCAGGAAGGTTTTCCATCTCTGACCAGTCGTTCTTCCATTTCTTTTATGAATGTATCTCTGAACTGTTGACTGTGAAATATTGAAACCAAGCTTCTTCATTTCTCCATGAATCCTTGGCACTCCCCATAGAGGATTATCCTTTGCAATCTGCTTTATTAGAGCAATAATTTCTTTATCTGTTTTTGGCCTGCCATCTTTATGCTTACTCTTTCTTCTCCAGTAAGATTTGAAAGCTGTTCTATGCCATTTGATTACTGTTTCTGGTTTAACGATGAATATTCGCTATTTCCAGTTTACAAGCAGATCTTTCATCATGCCGAAGACTAGCCGGTCAGTTCTCTTTATCTTTAACTTGGGGTTTGTCCTCTGAAAGATTTCAATTTGTTTTCTTAAGATAATGTTTTCTAGTTTTAGCTGTGATTTGGTTTTGAAGGAATTCAGAAAGAAAAGTAGCAGAGATTTAAGCATCAGATCCATTTATTTGTTAATATTTACCCGGCAAAGATAAGGAAAGGGAGCATGAAAATAATGTGAAAATTAGCTAAATTCGCAAGGACGGAGTTTTGAACAGTGACACTCTTTTATAAGTAATTCATAAATTCAAATATAATTAAGGTAAAAAAACGTATTCATTTTATTCAAAATTTCACATCATTGTTACCCTATTACTGGTATCATTAAAGATCTCTGCCCAATGGATGCAGACCAGTGGACCATATGGAGGGAAGGTAATCTGCCTTTCGGCAATCATAAGCCCATCTGAAGGAACTAAAGTTTTTGCTGCAAGCGATGCAGGCGGAATATTCAGTTCAACAAATTATGGATCAAGTTGGAACAAGCTTTCCTCCGTTTTTACCAGTGCCTCTGTTAGTTCACTTTGTCCGGCGGGTAAACACTTAATAGCCGGAACAATTTACAAAGGCATATTTATTTCGACAGATAATGGAATAAAATGGAAAGAAGTGAATAATGGTATCAAAGGATATGAAATTACTTCAATTGCATGCGGAAGCAATGCAGAAAAAGGAATAAATCTTTATGCCGGAACTTACGGGAAAGGGATTTATCTTTCGACAGATTACGGAGAGAGCTGG
>JBLNEL010000244.1:0-6572 GCA_050262615.1 Bacillota bacterium | reverse complement strand
TGAATATGTAGCCTGTTTCTAGAAACCTCAGAAAACTACGGTAAAGATTTTGATGAACAAGCAGCCGTAATTCTGAGCTTCTGCTGTTCATTTTCATTTGTATTAAAAGAGATGAAATTCCATTTAAATGATCAGGATGAAAATGAGTAAATAAAATTGCGTTAATAGAATTGTAATCAACTGTTGAGTTAAGCAGTGCTCTTGAAATGCCATCTCCTGCATCAATCAATAGATTAGTACCGCTTGATGAGAGTATAATTGAATTGTGGTGTCTTTTCAGTGAAGTCCGCCCGGAACCAGTGCCAGTAAAAATAATCTCCACGCCTTTTCCTCCTTTTATTCTAAAGGAATCACCCTTCCGTTTAATCTGTATTTCTCATTTATCGTCATAAGGGCTGTTTTTGCAGCTTCTTCAGAATCATAGCTTCCTACACTGACAACGTTCAGCATGCTGCCTGCAACTTCCTTGATCTTTATCTCTGAACTGTATCCATCTTCAATAAAGCTGCTTTTTAATTTTTTCGCATTTTCAATGCTTAAAAATGCTCCGGCTTGAATTGTAAAGCCATGCTTGCCTTTATCATTAATTACTGAACTTGTTCTTTCTGGTAAATTGCTTTTATTGGTCTTAACTTCCGGATTCACTTCCTTTGAATATGGCTCTGAAACCTGCCTGCTTTCTGCAAGTCTTATATATTTCGACTGTGGATATGCCTTTGAGAGTTTATCAAGATATGTCTTTGCTGTTGTATATGAGCCTAAAGCATAATAATATGAATATATTCTATAAAGCGCTGCATCTGCATATTTATTTTGCGGATATTTTTCTGCCAGCAAAGAATACTTAGCTACTGCATCTTTGGCATCTATTGTTAAAACTGCATCCAAATACAGCACCGAAGGATCTTTAGGGTTATTACGCTTCAGCCTGTCCAGTTCTTCTCTGGCTTTAGCTGTCTCACCTGCTTCAATATCCTTTAATGGCTTTGAAATATCTAACTGCTGTGCACTTACTCTTAAAGCCATCAGACTTAAGGCAGTTAATACTAAAAAGATTTTCCCAAAATATAGCCTCATACTACTCATTTTTCCAATAAATATTAAAATGGAATCTTAATAATAACTTGCCATATAACAGGCAACTTTCATTGCCGGATTTCACACTTTCTAAAATCTTACTTCTCAAGCCATCAATTTTCATTTCTGCTCTGTGCCCAATAAGCTCTGTGCCCAAAAGGCTCTGTGCAACAGGAAGCTATGGGCAAGTCTAACTATGCAGTAAGATGCAGCCCTTCGACCCCAGAAACGGCATCATCAATGACATCTCCAAAAAGCGTTCCCGAAGTAGCACGGTTTATCTTTACTTTTATATAATTCCCTTCTTTGATATTCTCACTTCCGGGGAAAACAACTACTTTGTTTGAATCGGTCCTGCCGGACATAAACTTATCCGACTTTTTACTTAAACCTTCTACTAATATGATTTCTTCTGAGCCAATTAATGACTGATTGATCTCATAGGAGATCTGCTGCTGGAGATCAATTATTTCTGTAAGCCGCTTTACTTTGCTCTCCTCAGGTACATCATCCTCCATTTTATAGGCTTTCGTCCCTTCCCTGGGTGAATACTTAAACATATAAGCTCCATCATACCTTACCTGCCTCATAACATCAAGTGTCATAAGATGATCATCATAGGTCTCACCAGGAAACCCTGCTATGATATCTGTAGAAAAACTTACTCCGGGAATAATCTTCTTAGCCTTCTCAATCAATTCCAGATAATGTTCAATTGTATAGGTGCGGTTCATCATCTTAAGTATCCTGTTGGATCCCGATTGAACCGGTAGGTGAATATATTTACAAATATTTGCGTTTTCTGCAATTGTATATAATAACTTATCAGAAAGGTCCTGCGGGTGAGATGTAGTAAATCTGATCCTCATTTTGCTATCGACTGCAGCACAGGCTGCCAGCAGGTCAGCAAAATCATTCCCGTTGTCATTATATGAATTAACATTCTGCCCTAGAAGTGTAACTTCTCTGAAGCTTCTTTGAGATAATTTCTTTACTTCATCTACAATTGAATTCATCGCTCTTGAACGCTCACGTCCGCGTGTAAATGGTACAACACAGAAAGTACAAAACTTATCGCATCCGCGCATTACAGAAATCCAGGCCTGAAGCCCATCTTCCCTGTAAGGAGTAATATCATCATAAGTCTCTGTACGCGAAAGCTTTACACCAATTCCCTTACCGCCGTCAAATGCAGAATCAATAAATTCCGGAAGACGCCTGTATTCATCAGGACCTACAACAATGTCTACTATCTTCTTCTCTTCAATTAATTCCTTTTTTAATCTTTCGGCCATACAGCCTAATATTCCGACTATAAGATCAGGCTTTGAAGATTTAAGACGCTTAAAATTCCCAAGGCGTCCATAAATGCGCTGCTCGGCATTCTCGCGGACTGAACATGTATTTAATAAAACCACATTTGCATCTTCAACTTCACGGGTTATCTGGTATCCGTAGTTCTTTAAGATCCCCATTACAATTTCAGTATCAGCCAGGTTCATCTGGCAGCCATATGTCTCTATGTATATATTATTACTCTTACCCAAAATCATTTCCTTTAATTTAGTAAGTAAATATAAATATTTAACTTTACCCATTCAATCCAATTGAAAACTTAAATCCCTGCAATATCCACGCTCAATTATTTCGCCTTTTCCTGCAAAACCAACATCTACAAAGCAAAACTGCGCTACAAATAAGAAATATCTCCATATTTGTAACGCAGTCAATAAATTGAACAACCTATTCTACAAACCAGGCCGCTGAAAATCTCTAAAACTCACCTTCTAGTGCATAAACATAACTACTGCTTTCACCAGTCCCAATTCTTAATTCTTAATTCATAATTCTTAATTCCATCTCATATTCTTGTCAGATAATACAGTATAAAATTAAAGATCACAAAAGCAATTGCTCCAAATACCGACATCGTTATAATTCTTTTCTTTCTTGTTTCCCTGTAAATCTCTCCGCCAAGAGGTCTATTTTCTTCTTTATTGTTTGAATTTACAAAACCCAACATTACGCCTTTACCTTATTGTTAGTTACAAAAACTGTTTTGTTATCAACTTTTCTGGAAAACAACTTCCCAAATAATCGTAGATTTTAAGAGCACAAAGATACTCCCAATTTGCTTAAAAATATATACCTACTTATGGGTATTTATCTATCTCTTAACATTTTATTCTGATTTCTCCATAATTTCGCAGTTTTGATTAATCACTTTCTTTGTCTTCAGAGCAGCCGCATTGATGAAAACCGCACTTGTTTTCATACTCTTGCTATTTTGTAATGTTATTATTTTGTAATATATTTGCCCCCATGATTAAGAAATACAGACATATCATTTGGGACTGGAACGGTACAATATTTAATGACGTTGAGCTAAGTGTTGATCTGATTAACAGCTTACTTAGACAGTATCAGCTTAAGACAGTTTCACTTTCAGAGTACAGAAATATCTTTACAATACCGGTACGTGAATATTACGAAAAGATCGGGTTTGACTTCTCACGCGACTCTTTCGAGGTAATTGGAAAACTGTGGATGGATGAGTATGAAAGAAGAAAGTTTGAGTGTGATCTTTATGAGGGAATAAGAGATGTTTTTGAAAAAATAAATTCCCTTAATATCCGGCAGTCAATCTTATCGGCATACTCTCAGCATACTCTTGATGAAATGGTAAGACATTATAATCTGCAGAAATATTTCGATAATGTTGCTGGGCTGGATAATATATATGCAGCTAGTAAACTTCACCTCGGTGTTGATCTTATAAAACGTGTCGGCTGCAAACCTGAAGAAGTATTGCTGATAGGTGACACACTTCACGATCTTGAAGTGGCTACTGCAATTGGTGCAAACTGCGCACTATTGACTTGTGGACATCAAAGTAAAGAGAAGTTCTCATCTTACTGCCAGCAGGATGAAACTTTGAAGAGTATTAGAATTCTTGATTCAGCCGATAATCTTTTCGGATAAAAAATATCGTAAAACAAATAACTTAAGAGAGATGCACATTTTATGGAATGGTTAATTCTTATAGCATGGCTATCAATTATTAATGGTGCACTTGGCGGCCAGTATATTCTAAACTGGATGGGTAATCAACCCAAGTATGTAGGCAATCAGCCTGTCGGTGTATCACCTGGAGTAATGACCTGGTGGAGAGAGTTATCGAAATTGGCCTGGGCATTGGTTGCCGTTATTATTGAAGTTATCCGCGGCAAGAAAATAAAACTCCTCTGGCCAGGAACTCTTTCTCTTATTACTATCATTATTTGTGCATTTACAGGGGTTATTGAGAATATAGGGTTTTTCTATTTGCCCAGATATTATTCACCCCATATCTTCGCTCCTTATGTTAATATTTATCTGGCCTTCCTGCCTTTCTTTGGAAAATTCATGTTTAACGCCTCGATTAGAAAAGAACACTGGATTGGCGTAATCTTAGTCGTTATCGGTCTGTCTGTTCCTTATATACCCCGCATTATCGGCGCACAGACCGATCCAAAGGCTATTCTGGATTCAACAGCTATTTTGTGGATTATTATTATTAATATGTGCCTCTGCTCTCAGCAGGTATTAAATAATAAGACCGTTCAGACAGCTTTGCCTCATGTTGGACCAAATGCTCTGGTTGTATGGCGTGAGATCTGGAAGATGCTTTTTATCTCGCTTGCTCTTTTTACTTTCCCTCTTATTGGCAATATGCTGAGAGTTAATATCCCGGACAGCGTACCGGTTTCAGTTATGGAGACTAAAGTATTTCCGAAACTTGATGAAAACAAAAAGGATTTTGTTCTTAATTATTATGAAAAATCAAACAATAGTTATAATCTTAAGAACAATATTCCGCAGAATGTAGAACCTGAGATTAAATCACTCTTTAAGAGCGTTGAATATAACAGATTTTTCGCCCTGTTTGATGGGAATATATTCCCTAAAAACTGGTGGCCGATCTTGTTTGTAGTTCTGGCCGGTCTTTCAGGCTATGTATATAGCTTTGGATTTTTCAAGCTGGCTAAGTTTGCTGCCCATCTATGGGTGCCCTATACAAATGTTTATCTGGCAATTATCCCGTTTGTTATGTTCTTATTCGGTCAAAATGTTACTGCTTATCAGATAATCGGCGCAGCTGTAACAACTGCAGGACTTATTGTCGGTGTTTCCGATTATAAGCGCAACAAAGTAGAAGAGATCGAAAAAACTTACAAGGAAGATAAGTCAGAAGAGAAAGTTACGGAGTACACCGATAATGTAAAATAATCTTGGGAAATCTCATTGAGATTTCACTTTATGAAATTTCACATTATAAAATTTCACTGAATGAAACTCAGCTTAATTATTTTTCTGCTGAATATTTTTTCTCAAAAGGCCGCCTTAATTTATATGGCGGCCTTTTTGTTTTTATCTGCTCTACCAAAATTACTTTAATAATATCATTTTGTTTGAAACTGAATAAAACCTGTCTGACCGGTTCGACCCCTGAAATACATTGAGCCTTGCAAAATAAATACCGCTTGGCAGGTAACTGCCCTTGTCGTCTTTGCCATTAAAATCAGAATAATGAACTCCTGAATCTTTGTTACCGCTGTAAATTGTTGTAACCTTCTCTCCCATCAGGTTATAAATATCAAGAGAAACATAAGCCGGAGCAGAAATTTCGTAGCTTATTTTTGTAGAATTATTAAAAGGATTAGGATAATTCTGCCGTAGTTTATAGGAACCGGACCCGATAGATTTTTCAGACAAAGTCTCATCACTAACGCCCGTTGCAGGCGATGGAAAGATGAACTTTAAGATATCATCCAGCGTCCCCCTCCAAAGACCCCAGCTGTGACCTTCAGGATATTCAGCCCATTTATAATCATAACCGTTTGCTCTTAAGGAATCTGTATAAACCCTCCAGGGCTGATAGAGCATTTCATATGTGCCCCAAACTGCATATTGCCTGACAGCACGCTTTGGAGGCGATAACATTACTCCGGCTGCTTCGTAATTATTTGTCTGAAAAGCTCCGGAATGATTCCCCAGGTTTCCAAATACATCGGGATGCATAAAACTTATCAGCGTTGAAATGTTCCCTCCGTAGGAATCACCTAAGACTAACCTATCCGAAGGACTTTTTATTGTCCTGTATACTGAGTCAATAAACGGGACTAATTCTTTTACAAAGAATTCCCGGTAAAGATGCCTTTGGGAAAGTGCATATTCCTCGTTCCTGTTATTCGGCTGAACAAATATTGCTATCAGACGGCGGATCTTGTTACTGTCAAGAAGATTATCAATCACATTTATTGCACTTCCTAATACGATATAGTCATTTCCATCCTGAAAATACGCTGAAGGCAAACGTTCCTGCTGCTTAGTGTTATAATCAGGCGGCAGATAAATCCTTAGCTGATAGTCTGCATTTACAATCTTACTGTGAATAGTCCTTTCTTCGGTTGTCCCATGTTTTATTGCTGGATTAAAGTTTATTTCCCAGGGTT
>JBLNEL010000243.1:0-3583 GCA_050262615.1 Bacillota bacterium | reverse complement strand
TTGTGCGGATTATAGTGCCGGCATTGCCGGGGTCTGATACGTTTTCGAGTGCCACGATGAGATCCGACTTCCCGATATTTCCCTTCACGTCGGGCATAAGGAAAACGGCGGCGATGCCCTGGGGGTTTTCCGTATCGCTCAGCTTCTGGAAATCGCTGTTAGTAACAGATTCGATTCTGAGGCTTGTTTGGGCAAGTTCATCCATAAAGTCGGGGTTATTCTCCCTGAAGTGGGTAGAAGCGAAGACGATTTCGCATTTAAAAGAGCTATGGAGCCCCTCTTCGATCATACGGCGCCCCTCGGCGAGGAATTTCGACTCCTCGGATCTTATTTTTTTCCTGAGGAGAGATGAATAATATTTAAGTTCAATTTTAGAAAGCATTATAAAGTCCTGGAGTCACGCTTAATGATAAAAGAAGATTTTCTGTGACAATTAACAATGGGCAATATTTTTACTACAGAAAATATTAAAAAAATTGGTTTATTTAATAATTAATCTTGCGTAGAAGGAAAAAATAATTTATTTTTAAGGCTCAGAAATGCTGGTGTAGCTCAGTTGGTAGAGCAGCTGATTTGTAATCAGCTGGTCGGGGGTTCAAGTCCCTCCACCAGCTCTGAAATAAAAAACCGCCTCACAAAGGCGGTTTTTCTGTTTTAAACACTCAGGTCCCTTTATCCGAACAGCCTAATCCTTGCAGAAATATTTTCAATCCCAAATTTTGCCGTTTTTTGGGATTGAAAGGGTTTTCAATCCCAAATTTTGAGCTTTTTTGGGATTAAAAACCTCGTTGCTCACAAATTCCAGCACTTTTTGGGATTGAAGTACTTTCTGACCTGTTGTCACTTAAGGATTTCAATGAATTTTTCGCTAAAATAAATATTTTCTTTGTGGTCAGTTAAAACCTTGATAAATCCCTTCTCTTCCAAAAGTTTCATATATTTTACGACCGTGTTTTTTGTAAGGTTCAGGTTTTTTGCCATTTGCTTTTGAGTATAAAATGGCTGGGAAAACAAATACTCAATCAATTCAGCTTTGTTGATCTTGGGAAGCTCCTTTGCCATTCTTTCTCTGTATTCACTCATTAGATCTCTGATTTTAATTACAGTCTCCAAGGTATTTACCGATTGCGCTTCAACAGCTTTCAGCATGTAAAGAACCCAGTCTTTCCAGTTATTATTTGCTGTAACATCCCTTAATAGTCGGTAATACTCTGTACGATTTTCATTAATGAAACCGCTGATAAAAAGAATCGGCATTCCTAATCTTTTTGCCAGTACAAGATAAAGAACCATAAGAATTCTGCCTGTTCTGCCGTTCCCATCCAGAAATGGATGTATAGCCTCAAACTGATAATGCAGAATAGCCATTTTTATCAATACATCAATATCACTGCCAATATTATTATAATAGTCCTCATAATTCTTAAGAAGACTCCTTAAAAGATCTTCCCCCACGGGAGGAGTGTAAATGACCTGCCCGGTAGAACTGTTCTTAATACTGACGGGTATTTTCCTGATACCGGTTTTGTCAGGTTCGAGAACCGACTGGATTTCAAGAAATGAGTTAGTATTCAAATAGCCCTGCCTTTGAATAATTTCGTATCCTGCAAGAAGCGAATCTTTGTAGAACAGCGTTTCCTTTTGAGCTTTTGAAATATCGGGAATATCCATAAGTGCAGCCTGGAAAACCTCTTCAACAGTCGTATTGATATTTTCAATTCCTGAACTTGCAACAGCCTCTCTTACAGTTAAAGACTGGATAAGAAGTTCTCTGTTAGGAAGAGACATGGCAAGACCGCTTAGCCTGGCCAGAGCCATATTGGCGCTATTTAACATTTTCAGAATATCAACATCATCAAAGTTGAAATCAGGCGAAAGGAGCGGAAGCTCATTATACGGTTTTTCAGGATCAAAACCCATAACCAATCCTCTTTTAGGTTATCTCATGTTTCTGCTAATTCGAGTAATTCAGTCTTCAAATTACAAAAAGCACAGTTATAAAAGCAATCCGGTACAGGCTTTTGTATGCAGATCTATACCCCATAATGAACAGTTTTATTTAGTAAACTATAAATTATATTAAAATAATACTGATCTTTAAAGTAAGCAGCGAAATCTCATCGGGATTATTTAATAGAATATTTTGCCTTCTGCTTAATGTTCCGGAAATTGTATTATCAAAAAAAGTCTTGGGAGAAAGACAAAATGGAATTTATTCCTGGCCTTCAGCTGAATGAACAATTTTACAACGGGGTTGTGGCTTCATTATTAAAACGTGACTTTCAGAACTTAGTATATTCAGCGGCATTAATTGGTTATGGATCTGATGTTCTGGGTTTTGACTCCCCCGTATCGATGGATCATAATTGGGGACCGAGAATGCAAATATTCTTATCCGAAAAAGATTTTCTTAAATATGGCGAAGTATTGACAAATTACTTTAGCTGCAGCCTGCCTTTTGAGTTTATGGGATTTCCTACAAACTTTAGTCCTCCACGCAAAGACCAGACGCAGACAATGCAGTTTAAATCTTCATATCCGATTAGTCACCTTATAGAAATTCATACAGTTCATTCCTATATGCAGATGAAAAGAAACCTGGATATTGCAGATATTGAGAATATTACCACGGCAGACTGGCTGAAGCTGGAAGACCAGAAACTGCTGGAACTGACATCAGGCCAAATATTCCATGACGGACTTGGTGAGCTTACAAGACTTCGGAATAAAATATCATTTTTCCCTCATGACATTCTGCTGTACCGTTTGGCAAAACTTTGGAAAATGATTCAGGATGAAGAAGCATTTGTCGGGCAGTCTGTTGAAAATGAGACATATATGGGGGCAAAAATAATTTCGGCCCGCCTGGCAGAACATTGTATCAAAATCTGTTTCTACCTGGATAAGAAATATATACCATACAGCAAATGGCTGCTGCCCTCTTTCAGAAAGCTGAACATTTACAGCGAAGTGAGACCTCTTGTAATGGAAGTCCTATCTGAAAATAATCCCGGCCAAATTGAGGATAAACTTTGCATGCTTTACACAAAAGTTATTGAAATTCACAACAGAAAAAAGGAATTACCTGTCATTAATAACAAGCCGGTAAATTTTTATAACAGATCATATAAGGTGATATTTGCAGGTACAATAGTTGAAACATTAGTAAATGCTATTTCCGGAAATGACCTGTTAACGTTGGCAAAATCTATATAATAGATATTAATAGGGGCTCAAGTCCCGCTGCCATTTCATAAAAAAAGCCGTCTTCATATCAGACGGCTCCATAAATATCTTCAATTTCCAACATTTATTTCAGCTGGTTCCAGAGATATGAGAACATTAGGGCGCTGGAAAATGCCACCTGCTTGTTTGTAACTGCGGCTGCGTGCCCCCCTTCAGTATTCTCGAAATAATAAAAAGGCTTGTTCATTGCTTCCATCTCTGCTGCCATCTTTCTTGCATGCCCCGGATGCACACGGTCATCTTTCGTCGATGTCATAAAGAAGACTTTGGGATATGTTTTTGCTTCATTCAGATTCTGATACGGTGAATACTTCTGTATATATTCCCATTCCTCCGG
>JBLNEL010000242.1:0-2650 GCA_050262615.1 Bacillota bacterium | reverse complement strand
AATCATTAAATATCCTTTGCTCTTTAAGAGTCCATCCCTGCCATCCATCAACATAATAGTCATTTGTCTCGCCATAATACTGTCCGTAACGTTTATTAGTAAATGAAAATGCACGGGAAGTATCTTTGACTTCGATTGCCAATTCATCCATAAGTGTTGTTTTTTTCTGACCTCCACAGCCTGAAAAGAAAAGATAAGAAAGAAAAATCAGTAGAAAAAATTTCTTCACAATAGCCTCATTATTTTATAAATCACTGGGAAAACATGCAGATAAAAATAATCAATAAATTTAATTTTTGCTTGAAATGGGAACAAACTAAGAGGTATGACTTGCAATAAATACTGTATTGACAAAGTATATATTATTCTTCATGTTAAAAGAACATGGCAGAGATGAAAAAAACACATACAACAGGAGGAACACTATGAGGACGTTCAGAATGGTTGTTTTGCTGGTGGTTTCGGCGTTTTTATTTGCAACAATTTCAATTGCACAGGATCAGCAGCAGACGAAAAAAGAGAGAAGCAGTAAAAAGACTCATCAGATGCATGATTCAACTAATGTGAGCGGTACAGGGACTATGAGTCACGATAAGAACACTCATCCGGGCAAAGCTGCTAATACGCAGACAAAGAAGGAAAGACATACTAAAAAGACCAAAGTAGAAGAATCCAGAACAGAATCCACTACAACCGGGTCGACTCGTAATGATGAAACCGGAGCAGTGCGCCAGAACAGGCAGGATGATAAGACAGCTCATACCGGCAAGGGTCCTGGAAATATGGATGCAAAACAGATATTTATGACCAACAAATGCAACAGCTGTCATAGTATTGAAGCTGAGAAAGTGACAAAGACCGGGAAATCAAAAGCTCCTGATCTTTCTGATATTGGCACACAAAGAGATGCAGAGTTTATACAAAAATTCCTCAATAAAGAAGAGACAGTAGACGGGAAAAAGCATCCGGTTGGATTTAAGGGTACTAAAGATGAGCTTAAACTTCTGGCAACCTGGCTTTCAGAACATGGGAAGAAATGAAATCTGTTTAATATGATAAATTGAGGGAAAGATATAGAAAGAAAAAGCGGGACCTGAAGGTTCCGCTTTTTTATTAACTAAAAAATCTGCTGTATAAAAGCTTTAGTGTAGTAAGAATGACCATTGTTATGAAAATTGGTCTGATGAACTTTGTCCCTCGTTTTATTACCAATCCTGCGCCAATCTTTGAGCCAAGGATCTGACCTGCTGCCATAGAAAGTCCGGCAGTAAAAAGCACGTAGCCGCCGATAATAAAAATTGCAAAAGAGACTATATTGCTGGTAAAATTCATTACTTTTGTATAACCTGTAGCTTTTGTAAGATTAAATCCAAGAATAATTACAAAAGCCATTGCCCAGAATGAGCCTGTCCCTGGGCCAAAAAAGCCGTCATAAAAGCCAAGTAAAAGTCCAAAGGCAAGATAAAATAAATTTTGAGTAAGTTTTGGTTTTGCGTCCATTTCTCCTAGTTTTGGAGTAAAAAGTGTATATACAATGATGCCAACTAAAAGAAATGGAATAAGATCGTTCAAGAAATTGCTGCTTACCTGCTGTACTGCCCAGGTTCCAATTGCAGCTCCTGCAAAAGTATAAATTATTCCGGTAATAGCTTTTTTCAGTTCCACGCCGCCGCGTCTTACATAATAATAAGAAGCAGTAAAACTGCCGAAGCTAGCCTGAAATTTATTTGTCCCAAGCACATAATGAGGCGGGAGTCCAAGACTCATCATAATAGGAATAGTTATTAATCCGCCGCCTCCGGCAATAGCATCGACCAATCCGGCAGTGAAACCTGTAAAAAACAATAATGGATACATCCATAATTCAAATGTCATTTAGGAACCTTTAAAATAGCGGCCGGAAATCTAATTATAATAATGAATTAAAGCAATTCAGCCAGTTTTATTATAAGCTCAGTATGCATTTCGTTAATAGTTCTGGCAGATCCTTCATAGTTATTTGCAATAAATGAAAAAGATATCAATCGTCCGCTGCGCGAAGTAACATATCCTGAATGGCTTCTGACATGACCTATCAGACCATCTTTTATACGGGCATTTTTAGCAATAATAGTATTTTTACCATAATTCTTAAAAAAGCTTATATCGTCAGGATCGCCGGCTATTCCCATGGAATAATAGAAAGATCTGAAGTAACTCTGTTTGGTATTAAAGCTAAGGAGCTTTGCCAGAGACTTTGCAGTTATTCCGTTAAAACGGGATAATCCGCATCCATCATGAAAGTAAACGCCTCCGGTGGGCACATTACTCTGCTTCAGAAAGTCATATAAAGTCTCTATTCCTTTATCAGTTGATCCTTCATTTTTTTTATAAAATGCCAGTGCTTTAAGAACCTGTTCGGTATAAAGGTTGTTGCTGCGTTTATTTATAATATAAACTATATCCTTAAGCGGAGGGGAAAATAATGAGGTGATCATTTTAGATGAATCGTAGGATACAGGTTTATCAAGTTTCCCTGCAATTTGGACCGGGTCCATCATATTTATAAATATAATTCCGTTATTAATAAGTGTTTCGGCGAAATAGTAGGCAGCAAAGTAGGGAGGATCAGGAATTTATCCTTTAATTGGGAATTCAGAAACGCCGGCAG
>JBLNEL010000241.1:0-8743 GCA_050262615.1 Bacillota bacterium | reverse complement strand
CAATTTTTTCAGACACCGCTTCATCCAGATTGTCATAAACCCTGTTTACTGTGCTGACAGATTTATGGGTTTGGACTAAACTTCCGGGTCCATAAACAGTTACTGATTCAGGCGCTGTCGTGATTGGAGAAACAATCCCATATCCTGCTTTGAAGTTCAACTCTACACTAGGTTTTATGATAACTGTCTTTTCTTTAAGTCTTTCCAGCCTGTAGGTCATCGTATCCGGAGAAATATCAAATACCTGGAGCCCTGTTGACAACCATGGATTATCACTTAATGAATTGCTTAATCTTATAAACTTACTCTCTGCATTTCCCACAGCAGAAACCTGATAGTCTTCAGTGTTGCCAAGTGCAATGGATATAAGTTTCCAGCCGGCGCCCTTTATCTTTACATTAGTTTGACGCAGAGATTTATAGCTTACACCAAATCCCTGAGGTATGCCGGTTAACTTTACAGGTACTGTTATTGACGTAAAATAAGAGTTGGAAAGTGTAACTGAACCCCATAGAACAAGCGAAAGCAGCACTGAAGAAATAATGATTAATATTTTTTTATTCATCTGTGGGATTCGTTCTAAAATTATGAATATTCAGCAATTGTAATAATATTAATATAAAAAAACTCCACACAAAAAATGCGGAGTTACTGAAAAATATAAGACATTGTATTTTTTTAGTTATATGTTGATCGAAAATAATTTATAATGACAAAAATGTCAATGTTTTTCATCCAGGTATTCCTGTAATATTATTGATGCTGCATTTCGATCGATCAATCCCTTATCTCTTCTCTTTTTTTTACTTGTAACACTCGAAATAATATTCTCTTTTGCAAGCTGGGAACTATATCTTTCATCTCGCAGAATAATTGGAACATTTATCCGGGACTCAAACTCTTCCTTAAATTTTTCTACAAGCAATGTAGTTTCAGATTTTTGCCCATTTTCTTTTAATGGATATCCTAGTACTATTTTAACTACATAACTTTCCTTGATTATTTGTCCCAAACTTTCCAAAAGTTTGTTATCATTGGGAATTGTCTTAAAAGGGTATGCAAATATTTTCAAAGGATCAGACAATGCAAGTCCAACCCTTTTTATTCCAAAATCAATAGCCAGAATTCTTTCTTCTCTGAACCCGGTTA
Organism: Bacillota bacterium; assembly: GCA_050262615.1. GTDB lineage: Bacteria > Bacteroidota > Ignavibacteria > Ignavibacteriales > SURF-24 > JAUZPB01. The sequence goes on along the minus strand of JBLNEL010000241.1, from coordinate 7,594 downwards.
AATCCATATATTAATTAACGATATTGGTCTAAATAAATTTAATTATATTTTATTATCTTTTATCACACAAGGTTAGTGCTATCAAACCTCTCTACTGTATAGATACCTTTATTCTTCTTTAATCTTTCAATTATTCGCGAAAGGTGGTCAAGATTTTTAACATAAAGCGTGATAGTCCCCTTGAACATCGAATTATTAGCCGCAATATTTACTGTCTTTATATTTGTATTCTGATACGAAGTAATGCTATGGGAAATATCTTTAAGGATACCTGGAACATCCTCTCCAACAATTGTAATACCTGCTACAAATAGATTCGTATCGTTAGTTGGCCAAGAAACAGGAATTAACCTGTTCTCCCCCTTTTTTACCAGATTAATAAGAACATCGCATGTTTTTCTGTGGATTTTTATCCCTTCTCCTATTGTAATATAGCCTACAATAGGGTCGCCCGGAATCGGATTACAGCATTTTGCAAAGCTGTACATTACATTTTCGCTTTTACCATCAACAAGAATTCCGCCGGCATCTGTTCTGGCAATATTGGCAAAGCTGTCAAAGCCGAGCTCGTTTATTGCATCTCTTGCTTCTTTGTCCTTTTTAGGAGTCAGTATTTCGTCGAGATCAACTTTATCCTGTGCAATAGCTTTAAAAAGCTGTCCGCTTCCATCATATTTAAGGGATTTCGAAAGCTTGATCAGATCATCACTGTTAATAGATACTTTTAGTTTTTTTACTTTCTTTTCCCAGATATCTTTACCCGTCTGGATAAGCATATCCTCTTCTTTGTTAATCCACCGTCTTATAGCTGATTTGGCTTTATGGGTGGTAACAAACATACCCCAGTTTCTGTTCGGGTGCTGATTTTTTGAAGTAATTATCTCAACCTGGTCTCCACTATGCAGCACAGTATCCAAAGGAACAATCTTGCCGTTTACTTTAGCACCAATACAGTGGTAACCGACCTTACTATGAATATCAAATGCAAAATCAACTGGAGTTGAATTAACAGGAAGCCGCCTTAGATCACCCTTAGGTGTAAAAACATAGATCTCATCCTGATACAAATTCAGCTTAAAACTTGCTAAAATTTCTTTGCTTGCTTCATCTCTTGAAGCATTTTCAAACACATCACGTATCCAGTTTACCCAGTTCTCAAGGTCAGCATCAGAAGTAAATTTATTTTCCTTATATTTCCAATGTGCAGCAACACCTTTTTCAGCAACTTCATGCATTTTCCTCGTACGGATCTGAACTTCTACCAGTTTTCCTTCCGGACCAATTACAGTCGTATGGATAGATTGATAGTTATTTGTCTTTGGTATAGAAACATAATCTTTAAATCTGTCAGGTACAGGTATATATATCTGATTGATAATTCCAAGGACATAATAACATTCATTTGAATCATTACTGTCCAAAATAATCCTTACAGCAAACAGGTCATAAATTTCTTCAAAAGGTTTATTCCTTTTGATCATTTTCCTATAAATGCTGTAAAGATGTTTTGGTCGTCCGCTGACCTCAAATTTGATTTTATGTTCCTTTAACTTATCCCCAATAGGAGTAATAAAGCGGTTAATATAAGATTCTCTTTCCCGCCTTTTATTCTTTATCTTTCGGGCAATTTCCTCATATGCCTCTTTATTCAGATATTTAAACGACAGATCCTCAAGTTCCCATTTTACTCTTGCAAGTCCAAACCGGTGCGCAAAAGGAGCATAAATTTCTAAGGTCTCACGGGCTATTCTTCTTTGCTTTTCCGGATTAACAAACTCCAGTGTCCTCATATTATGGAGTCTGTCTGCAAATTTAACAAGAATTACTCTTACATCTTTTACCATCGAGAGAAGGAGTTTTCTATAGTTTTCGGCCTGAGTAATATCCTGACCCTTAAATACTCCACCCATTTTTGTCACGCCGTCAACAATTTCAGCAACTTCTTTGCCGAATTCCTTCATAATGAACTGCAGGTCAAATTCAGTATCTTCAACTACATCATGTAATAATGCACTTATAACTGAAATATCATCCAGCGGAATTTCCCGGGCAACAATCATTGCAACTTCATATGGATGATTAAAATATGGCTCACCGGAGGCTCTGAAATCATTCTTGTGTGCTTCAAAGCTTAGTTCAAATGCTTTTCTGATCATCTCCTCATTGACACTCGGGAGGTTAGCTTTGCATGTATCGAGCAATTCATCTAAGATGCGCTTGTTTTTTGTAACTCCAATAGCCATAATTAATAGTTGCTTAATGTTTAATGTTCATTAACAGTCAGTTGCATTATTTAAACAATTTTATAACTGCTGTAGTTCTTTTTTGAGCTTTTTAACCCTTGCTAATCTCTGGTCAAGTTTGTCCATTATATTCCCTGAAAGGGAGTTTATTTCAAGAATTTCATTGCAAAGCTTAAGGGCATTTTTATTTTCGCCTATTTCATGGTACAGCATTGCAATTTTATGTTTTAATACAATCTCATTATAATGATTATTATTCTTATTAGCTAAATAAGAATCAAGTAGTTCTTTATAAATCCCAATTGCCCTTTTCTTGTCAATATCCTGATATGCTCTGGCCAAAGCCCATTTGAAAAATCTGCTTTCAGGACTTTTCTTTAACGCTTTTTCGGCCTCCTGTATAGCCATCCGGGATTGATTTTCATTAATATAGATCCATATAAGTGAATTTGCTGCAAGATAACGGTTGTATGAGGATTTATCAACAGCGGTTTTAAGAAGTCTTATTCCAAGCTCCTTCTCGTTTTTCACAAATGGCACCCAACTTAGAAACCTGGTCTTTTCAGTCTTCCAATACTTATATGTTCCAATTGCAATATATCCTTCATAAAAAGAAGAATCAGATTGCAGACACTTTTCAAAATGTGTTATTGAAGATAACCCGTTTGAAAAGGCAGTTATATAATTTTTATTTAATGCATTATAATAAGCCAGATACCCTTTCGACAAAGCATAAAAATACTGAGACCAGGGATCTTTTTCATTTTTCTCAATAAGTTTGTTTGATTCTCTTTCAGCTTCAGAAAGCTTTGAAGTAATATATTCTTCGTCGAATGGATCCCCTGTATCTACAGCAATAGAAATTTTCAGAGCTGCTAGGTAAATATTCCCAAGCGGAAGTTCCGGAAACCAATCTTTAAGATGATTAAATTTCTTCTCTGCTTCAGAATAATCCTGGGAAATAATATCATCAATCCCGCTTTTTAAGAGCTGATCGACTTTAGAATTCGGATATTGCTGAGCCTTAGTATTATTATTGCAACATATCAAAAAACATAGTAATAAAATAAACCTATAACGTTCCAAAAGTCCTGTCACCAGCATCTCCTAATCCGGGTAAAATATATCCTTTATCATTAAGCGTCCTGTCTAAGGCTGCAGAATATATTTGTACATCAGGGTGGGCTGTTTCAATTCTTTCGATTCCCTGAGGTGAGGCAACAAGACAGGCAAAAATACATTCAACTGCTCCCCTTTTTTTTAAAAAATTCAGCGCTGCTGCCCCGCTTCCACCTGTGGCAAGCATAGGATCCAGCAAAATTACTTTTGCAATATCAATATTTTTGGGAGTTTTGTAATAATAATCAACTGGTTCAAGTGTAACCTCATTCCTCTGAATTCCAATATGGCCGACCTTTGCTTCAGGAATAATCTCCAAAAAAGCATTAACCATACTTAGTCCGGCTCTTAAGACAGGTACACGTACAATGTCCTGTGCTAGCTGAAAGCCGGTTGTCTTTTCCAGCGGGGTTTCAATCTCAAAAGAATTCAGCTTAAAATCTTTACTGATCTCAAACGCAAGAATTGAAGATACCCTTCGAAGAGCCGTCCGGAAAATGTTTTGATCTGTATTTTTATCACGTAAAATTGTAAGATCCCTTTTTATAAGGGGATGATCAACTAGATGAAAGTTCCGCATTTTATTTCCCGTAGTTAGTATTCGGCTCACCGATATAAAATCAGATCACCGATCATTTTATTATAAATTTATTTTTTAATTAATTGCACAATATACCGGAATATCCCAACTAAAAGAATTATTCCTATTCTTATTATCGGATTAAACAACCGCAAAATATAGAATTATTATAAAATAAAACAGGGATTCCGGACTACAGGTCTTCACCTGACTTACCAGGTTTACGGCTCCCTTCGTATAACTCGTACTCAAGCAATCTGCAGTCAATTTTACTGTTAAAGAAAGGAATCCGCCTTTTACTCCGTAATCCTATCTTTTTTGCCAAATTTAAATTTCCGGTAAAAATAAATCCCCGGTATCCCATACATTTTTGTTTAAAGAAATCTCCAATACCCTTATAAACATCCTCCAGCTGCCTTTCATCACCAAGTCTTTCCCCATATTCAGGATTAAGCAGGACAATACCGCCGCCCTCTGGAATATCAGTTTGCCGAAAATCACAAATCTTGAAATCTATCAAATGATCTACACCTGCAGTCTTGGCATTCTGTTTTGCAGCATCAATTGCATTATGGCTTATGTCTGTCGCAACTATCTTTCCGTTAAATGACTTTTTCCCTTGTGCCCTTATCTCCTGCCGGATCTTTTTCCATTGTTCCTCTTCATATCCTTTAAGATGCATAAAGGCAAAGTTACTTCTTAAAAGCCCGGGAGCTTTATTTAAAGCCATAAGTGCTGCCTCAATTGCCAGGGTTCCACTGCCGCACATTGGATTGATAAAATTACCATCCCCCTTCCATCCTGAAGCCAGCAATACAGATGCAGCTAGCGATTCCTGCATTGGAGCCTTAAAAGGAATTTTCCTGTAATTTCTTTTAGATAAAGTTACCCCGGATGTATCAAAATATACGGAACACTTATTATTTACCCAATAAAAAAAGATCATTACTCCTTTTCTCTCTGATCCGGAATCAGGACGAACACCAAATCTGTCTCTAAAGCGGTCTACAATTGCATCCTTTGCTTTTAGATTTGGGAAACGTGAATCATTAACCGATTCATGCTCTACATGCGAAGAAATACTGATATATTCATGCTTCCCGAAATAGTTCTCCCATTCAATCCTGTTGAGCCCTTTATAAAGTTTTTCTGTCGTATTAGCTTCAAATCCATCAAGATAAAATAATACTCTGTGACCTGTTCGTACAAGCAGATTCAGACGCATCGCATCTTCCATTGTACCTTCAGTTTCAACATAAGTTTCCTTTTCTATGTTTACCCTGTAGCCGAAAGATTCAACTTCATCTTTTAAATATGGAGATATCCTTTGCGGACAACTAATTAATATCCTACTGTTTGTCTTAAATAATTCCAATCCCGTTGCTACTCCTTTTCAAGCAGCATTATACTGCCATCCATATTTGATACTATAATTTTATTATTGCTTAAAGGCAGGACCGTATTTACAAGACCACTGCCTGTTCTATGTACCCAATTGATCTTTCCTGTTTTTGCATCAATTGCATACACAAATCCGTTCTTTGTCCCGAAGAAAGCTGTTCCCTGCTTTTCTATAGTCATTGATGGATCAATATCATAACCGTATCCGGCATTATTAAGCCAAAGTCTTTCTGGTTTATCAGCTTTTGAGGAAAAAGCCAATATTGTATCAGTCATACACCTTGTATAAACAGTATTGCCATCCTCAGAAATTCCAATGGCTTCTCTGACGAGATGCTGGTTAGAGCGCCAAACAGTTCTACCCGACTCAGCATCAATTGCTGTCATATATCTGTCAGGTGCAACAATAAAAACTTTACCGTTTGCTGCAACTGGCCAGCAAGCTGCCGGAGAATATAGAATATCAGTTCTTCCGTTAGACCATTTCCACAAAAGCGATCCTTTGTCCTTATCCAGTGCATATAAATAACTATCCCATGCTCCGAAAATTATCCTGCTGCCATATACTAAAGGTTTGGTCTCAATGAATCCTTCAATTCCTTCATAGGTCCATATTATCTTGCCGCTTTTAATATTAATTGCCCTGAATTTCCCTTCGCTGCTGCCTATATATGCAACACCATTATCAACTCCGGGGGCGGCTACTATCGGTCCTCCAGTTTTTAATTTCCAGATCAATTTCCCGTTTGATGCATTCAGGCAGTAAATATTACTGTCAGCTGAACCAAACACAACTCTATTGCTTTCAACAGCTGGGGATGAATATACAGCAGCTGAAGTAGTAAATGTCCATTTCCTTTTACCTGATTTAACTGACAAACCAAAGACTTCTCCCTTTGAGTTGCCTGTAATAACAACATCATTCCAGATAGCTGGAGCAGAGGCTATAACATAATCAGTCTCCACCTTCCATCTTTCCTTTACATCATTATATTTTTGGTTTATATAATAATCAGGTCTGTAGGATTTATTCCCTAGCGTAAGTTTTGCCCAAACAGGTTTAGTTTCAATTTGCGGTGTCCTTTCAGAGAAGTAAACAGTATCATTTTTAATATCAACTATATTGTAACCGCCGACAGCTTTACCTGCTCTGAGATTGGATCTCCCCATTATCCCTGGAATACCCTCAAAGTTAAGTGTTCTGTTTGAATGTCCATGTCCAACAAGAATTGCCTGCGTATTTAGTTTTTGGGCCCGTTCAATCAATTCATACCAGTTATCAATCTGATTATCGACCGGATAGTGAGTTACAAAAATTATTGGCTGCGTCTTATCTTTTATGCCATCAATAACTTTATCAAGCCACCTTAAATCCTCCGGAGCAAAATGTCCGTCAGCCATTCTCATTAAGGGACCTTCATGCAGTCCGATAAACAGAATTCCTGAATTCTCAAACACAAATCTGTCATCACCCCAGATCCTGGGGAAAATTGTCGCGCCTGATTCTGACCATTTTGTGTCATGATTGCCCGGAATAATAAAATAAGGCATTTTCAGACTGTCCAGAATAGATTTTGCCAGCTTCAGATCCGATGTCTTTCCGCTTTGAGTAATATCTCCGGAAAGAATAACAAAGTTTATATCGGAAAATGTATTGATATCCTTAATTGATCTGGACAGATCCTCTGCAGCATTAGTACTGCCGACATGAGTATCACTAAGCCAGGCAAACCTTAAATTTGCCCTATTCTGTTGAGAAAACAGAATTGTCGGTAAAATAAGTAAATAAGTTAATATATCTTTTAACATAGTATAACTGATATTATGATTTGGTTTATTAATTAACGTTTTTTCCATTCTCCTGATTGATCTTCTCAACCGGCAATCCTTCCAATTCCATTATTCTAAGTGCATTAGTAGTAGGACAAGGGCCCTCTCTAAGCACATAATCAAAGTGCATTTTCCCGGTATGAACCTCTTCTCTGAAATGAAAATTTCTTATTTCATTTATCTCATCGGCTAATTTAACCAGTTCAAGGTCATGAGTAGTAACACAACCCAGCCCATTTTTACCTGCAATTGATTTTATAAATGACCGGCTTCCAATAAGGCGTTCAATGTTATTTGTCCCTTTAAAAATCTCATCAATAAGAAACAATAGTGGAAGATTACTTTTCCCTTTGAGTTCATCAAGAAGAAGTTTTAGTCTCTTGACCTCCGCATAAAAATAAGAGATCCCGTCTATTACTGA
>JBLNEL010000240.1:0-3485 GCA_050262615.1 Bacillota bacterium | reverse complement strand
TCAGCTATCTTTTGACAGACAAGCTCAGTGTAGTTCATATACTGAAGGACTTTGGCACATTGAAAATACTGGTTGCTGTGCCTGCCGGAAGTCAGAAGAAAATGACCCTGAAGAAGTGCCCCGGTCTTAAGAAAGATTTCCATTGTTTCGTTATCTGTTAAAGGCATAGTTTATCCCTATTTTATCAAAATTTGTTAACCAAAATAAACATAGACCGGGAAGGTTGCAAGGATAAAGTTTTCATCAGGAAATGTCATTCGTGCCCGTCTGAATTAAATTTGCAGTTTCAGACAGGCACAAATTAAAAATGAGAAATATAACTGCTGCCCTGTACTCAGCTTTCAATAAGATTAACCGTTTTTGCAAGATTGAAGTCTTTTTCTGTAACCCCTCCTTCGCTGTGAGTAGTAAGCATAACAATAAGTTTACTGTAAGCATGAATGCAGATATCAGGATGGTGATCCATTTTTTCAGCTTCTGCAGCTATTTTGACCAGAAAACTGACGGCATTCACAAAGCTTCCTGTATCAAACTCCCTGTAGATCATATTATCTTTATAATCCCAGCCGGTAAAATCCTTCAGCTTTGCACTGATCTCTTCTTTTGATAATGCAGCCATATTACACCTGTAGTTTGTTAAATAAAAATGTAATCAGCCCCTGTCCAAAAGTAAATACTATTTTCCAAAAGAGATCAATTTTTCAAAGACAAAAAAAAAGCGGACTGAAACCTCAGCCCGCTTCCACTAATTCATAATTCATAATTCTTAATTCATAATTCATTTCCCGTTTTTTCCTGCGCCTTATCCGTAGTCTCTGCTACTTCCTCAACAAAGTAGAGTCCTTCGGCATTTTCAGCATGCTTTGCAACTATCTTGCTGCCCTGCTTGAACGAGCCTTTCAGGATTTCTTCTGCCAGAGGATCCTCGACATACTTCTGAATAGCCCTCCTTAACGGCCTAGCGCCATATTTCGGGTCGTATCCCTTGTCTGCCAGGAAGTCTCTTGCCGACTGGTCAAGAATTATTTCCATCTTATTCTGCTGGATATTTTCTTCAAGATCCTTGATCTCGATGTTAATGATCTGCATAATATCTTCTTTTTCGAGATTTCTGAATACTATGGCTTCATCTATCCTGTTTAAGAATTCAGGATTAAAGAGACGCTTCATTGCATCTTCAACCGTGTTCTTAAGTGTCTGATATTTGCCTTCTTCAGTAGCACCGGCAAATCCTATACCGCCGGTAACCTTAATGTCTCTTGTACCTACGTTTGAGGTCATAATGATAATTGTATTCTTGAAATCAACCCTTCTTCCCAATGAATCGGTCAGAATACCGTCATCCAGCACCTGCAGAAGTATATTAAATACATCCGGATGTGCTTTTTCAATCTCATCAAGAAGTACAACTGAATATGGTTTCCTTCTTACTTTTTCTGTAAGCTGCCCGCCTTCTTCGTATCCGACATATCCGGGAGGTGCACCGACTAGTCTCGATACACTGAACTTCTCCATGTACTCACTCATATCAATACGTATAAGTGCATCTTCAGAGTCGAAAAGGTATCTTGCCAGTACTTTTGCAAGCTCGGTTTTACCAACACCTGTTGGACCTAAAAAGATAAAACTTCCAATCGGACGGTGCGGATTCTTTAATCCTGCACGGGTTCTTCTGATTGCCCTTGTAAGCTTCGAAACTGCTTCATCCTGCCCGACTATCTGTGACTTTAAGGACTGCTCCATATTCATCAATTTTTCTGATTCAGCCTGTACAACCCTCGTAACCGGAATACCAGTCATCATTGCAACTACTGTTGCAATATCATCCTCTGATACGTCGTAAACCAGATCCTGTGTCTTGGCTTCCCATTCACGCTTGGCTATTTCAAGATCACTCTGCAGATTGCGCTCACGGTCCCTTAAACGGGCAGCTTCTTCGTAATCCTGCCTTTTAACTACTTTTATCTTATCCTGTCTTACTTTTTCGATCTCTTCCTCTAAAGCAAGTATTTCTTCAGATACCGAATAATTCCCCATATGTACCCTTGAACCTGCTTCATCAAGCACATCTATTGCCTTATCAGGCAGATAACGGTCGGTTATATACCTGTCGCTTAACCTTACGGCCGAATCAATTGCCTTATCTGAATAACGTACATGATGATGCTCTTCATACTTGATCTTTATATTAGTAAGGATCTGTATGGTTTCATCTACCGTTGGAGGATCAACCATTACCTTCTGGAATCTTCTGTCTAAAGCACCATCGGTTTCAATATATTTTCTGTATTCATCCAGTGTTGTTGCACCAATACACTGTATATCGCCCCTTGCCAGAGCAGGTTTGAACATATTTGATGCATCAAGCGAGCCCGAAGCTCCGCCGGCGCCTACAATTGTATGAAGCTCATCGATAAAAAGAATTACATCTGTGGCCTTTTCGAGTTCATTCATCAAGGCTTTCATTCTTTCCTCAAACTGACCACGGTACTTTGTACCGGCAACCAGCCCGGCTATATCCAGCGTAACTACTCTTTTATCCTGCAGTATACGCGGGACTTTCCTTTGTACAATTCTTAGCGCTAGCCCCTCAGCTATTGCTGTCTTACCCACACCAGGTTCACCGATTAATACCGGATTATTCTTTTTTCTGCGGCTTAATATCTGAGCCACACGCTCAATTTCCCTCTCCCTGCCTATAACAGGATCTAGCTTGTCTTCAGTGGCAAGTTTTGTAAGATCCCTGCCGAAATTATCCAATACCGGTGTCTTTGTCCTCTCGGTCTTCTTCTCGGTAGGCGGTGCTGCCGAAACTGGATCTTTCGGGTTTTTACTGCTTAGTATATTGTTTAGCTCAGCCCTTGCATTCTCGTATGTTACATTGAACTGATGCAGGATCTGAGTTGCAATATTGTCCTCGTCTCTTAAAAGGGACAATAAAATATGCTCAGTGCCAATTACGTCGGATTTATAGATCTTTGACTCAATTTGAGTTATTTTAAGTACCTTTTCAGCTTGTTTGGTAAGGGGAATATTGCCTATAGTAAGAGTACCTCCGGAAGTCCTTACTGTATCTTCGATCGCCTTTTTTAATTTCACAAGGTCGCAATCCAGATTCCTCAGTATCCGTACGGCCATCCCTTGTCCCTCCCTTATTATTCCAAGGAGGAGATGCTCAGTACCGATATAATCATGCCCGAGCCTAAGAGCTTCCTCACGGCTTAACCTGATTACGTCCTGTACTCTTTCTGAGAAATTTCCGTCCATCTTATTCCCTCATATTCTTTAGAAAAATTTTGAGTAGCGTCTTATTTATTATAATATATAAATTGCTTTCCCCTCAATCAAGCACATTATGAATTAATTCCCTTTATTAGAACCTATTCGCTTTGGCTTTTTAATTGTAACAATTATATTGTTTATAAGTTTCAATAATATATTATAAAATAAATCAGCTTTTACTCTGTTAACTGTGTCAATTGTAC
>JBLNEL010000239.1:0-5078 GCA_050262615.1 Bacillota bacterium | reverse complement strand
CATTTATTATTCATATTGCTAACTGGAAAAATCATCAGTATTCAAGAAATATTAAACCGTCCTATCTTTCAGGCAAAGAAAACGGTATTAAACTTGTAAATAACTGGAAGTACCATGAAGGCGATAATCTTAAGTGGGCTGAAGTGAATGTTAACGATACTCTATGGAAAATTGCAGCATCTGATTTTACAAGCGATAACTTCAAGGACCTTAACTGGAATAATATAGGATGGTTCAGGACCCATTTACATGTAGATTCTGCTTTGTGGAATAAAACCCTGGGATTAAGGTTAACTCAGCTCGGAGCCTCCGAAATTTATTATAATGGCAAACTCCTCTATTCTTTTGGAAAGGTAGCTCTAAAAGAATCAGATTACCTGCCTTCTACTAAAAATAACTGGCTGGAATTTACGCTTGAACCCCAATATGACCATGTAATAGCTGTAAGATATGCAAATTTCAAAGCCGGAACTGAGAGAAGTGTGGGATTCGATCCGGGCTTTTCAATTCTGCTTATGGATCTGAATTCTGCATTCAGTACAGTAGATGATATCAGAAGCTTTACGATCCATCAGATGGTTTTTACACTTATACCATTAATTCTCTCATTCCTGCACCTGTTTCTGTTTTTCTTTTATATGAAACAGAAACAAAACTTATATTACGCTATCTGCCTACTTGGATTTTCAGGACTTACATTTTTCAATTATGAAAGGTTCATGATTGATAATATTGAAGTGACGATCTTCTTTCAGCGCATAAACGTTTTATCTGCTGCAACTGCAATATTTTTTGCAATGCTTACTTTATATGAACTCAATTACAATCAATTGCCTAAAAGGTGGAGACTATACCTCGTATTATTTATTTCAATATCTGTATCCGGTTTTTGGGATATTTCTCCCAGGGCAACAAGTGCAATTATTTATTTCTTCTTTGGTCTTACTCTTATTGAAGGTCTCTATGCCGCCTTAAGGATTAGAGATATAACCCATAAAGGAAGGTGGATAATCTTCACAGGCTTTGTAATTATGAGCATTTCCATTATTCTTCAGATATTCATAGATTTTTTCTCAGCAGATGGACTGCTCGGTACCAATCAGATCTTTGTTTATGGAATGATTGCTTTTATTGTTTCAATGTCACTTTATCTGTCCTATAACTTCGCTTTTGTAAATAAGGACCTTGAGTGGCAGCTTTATAAAGTAAAAGAACTATCTGCAAAAGCTATTGAACAGGAACGGATAGCTGCAGGTCTTGAAATTGAAAGAAGAGTCATGGAAGCAGAAAATATCAGGAAAACACGAGAGCTTGATTCGGCCAGAGAGTTACAGCTTTCACTACTTCCAAAACAGGTACCGCAATTAGATAATCTTGATATTGCCTCTTATATGAAAACAGCCTCAGAGGTTGGCGGAGATTATTATGACTTTCATATAGCTAAGGATAAAACCTTAACTGCCGTAATTGGCGATGCAACAGGCCATGGCTTAAAAGCCGGCAATATGGTAATTCTTGCAAAAGGATTGTTTAATACCCTGGCAAATGAACCTGATCTGATTACTATAATGAACACACTTAACCGCTCAATTAAGCAAATGAACCTTCATATGCTGACAATGTGCATCTCACTTATAAGGATCAACGGCAATAAAATTGAATATAGCTCTGCAGGAATGCCGCCAATGCTTATTTACAGAAAGAATACCTGCCAGGTTGAACAATTTCTCTTAAAAGGTATGCCTTTAGGCGCATTCTACGATTTCCCATATAAAAAAATATCTTTAGATATATCTGAAGGTGATGTAATACTCATCATGAGCGATGGTCTTACAGAATTGTTCAACGACAAAAAAGAGACTTACGGGATGGAAAAAGTTATCGAAAATCTTAAAGCCTCAGCAGATAGATCATCAGAAGAGATTATTAATTATATATGCAGCGAAAGTTTATCATGGTCAGGCAAAGAACAATTAGCAGACGACTTTACTTTATTGGCATTAAAAATAAAAGCATGACCTCATAACTTTATGAGATCATGCTTAGCTAAATTATTACTTCAATTTATAAAGATTCCTTCAGTGCACGTTCAGTTGCTTCCAGCAAAGCATCTGGGCTTACTGCAGAACCGGTAGCGTTTTTCATCCACATATCAGGCAGAATCATTCCCTGTTTTGTCATGCGTTCAACCTCAGAGCCGACATTACCATTTTTTCTGATCTGCTCTTCAATCTGGAAGGCAATCATATGACCCATCGGATAATCAGGCAGATATAAGAACGAGTGGATCATATGCGAATAAATTCCAAGAAGCACTATATCCTTTGTTCCTAAAACAGGCGCATAGTATTTATTCCAGATATTTTTAGAAATATTAAGGACAGCTTCTTTCAGATCTGCAGCCGAAGCCTCCGGATGGTCATACATCCAGTGCCATACTTCCATATCAACCAGTGCAACACCTGCAATCTCATATGTCATCCAGAAGTCATTCAGCGTGTTTATAGCTTCATTCTTAGCTCCAGCATTATCTAAGCCTAAGAGCTCCATATCGCGTGCCTGAAATACAAATGCAATTGCTTCAGTAAATGCTGTATTAGGAACTCCCTGCAAAAGCCAGTGGTCCATAAAGTTAAGCGAAAAAGTCTGCTCAACATTATGACCCATTTCGTGAACTGCAATATTGTATCCTTTATAATTCATTCCATCTTTTTCCACTCTAGTGCGCAGATGAGCTTTCTCAGTGCGCATCGCAGCTCCTGAGGCATGACCTGATCCGCGTGCAGGATCTACCAGTATGTTCTCTGCCAGAGTTTTTGACATCTCACTGCTGAAACCAAGTTTCAAAAGCATATTCGGAATATCCTTTTTATATGCTTCTGCTGTCGGATATTTTGCTGAAACTATCTTGTCAAGTTCACTTTCAGAATATTTACTTTTTGCACGGAAGCCGTTATACCAGATGTCAAAAGGTTCAAGCTTTCGTCCCAGCCTTTTTTCGATGATCTTTGCAACTTTTGCAACCATCGGTGATGAAACAACTTTTTCCAGCATCGCCTTTACCCTTGCCTCAGGCAATTCACGGTTTTCATCGAACCTGCGTGCTATTAAAGTAGGTGCAGTAGGTGAATAGGCATCGGCAAGCTTTGAAGCCTTAAAGGTCTTAAGCAGCGTAAGATATCTTCTATCAGGTTCGGCTTCATTTGAAACTTTTGTCTGCTTATAGACTTTCTGGTCATAATCTGTTTCAGTCGTGGCTTTTACTTCGTTTGTATAAGGATTCCAGTCAACTGTCGGATTATCAACAACACATGCCGGAATTGTCTGAGTAACAATCCTTTCCATTACTTTCTCAATCATCTTCTGCTTTTGAAACTCATTTGAAGCATATTCCGACTTTATCTCATCTCGTAGATTCCAGTGTGAAAGAAGTCTCAGCTTAGGCGGGAACAGCCTTTTGCCATCATTATCAATTAAGTGGTGCATCCAGATATTATATTGCGAGATGTAGCTGTCAGCCTCTGCTCCTGCCTTTGCAATCTCAAGATTAACCCCGGCTGGTATTCTCTTTGAAAATCTTTGGGCAAGTCTGACCTCAGCCCATTGCCTGCGGCTCCACTTTTCGCCATTTGCCATACGCTCTTCAAGTGTTGTAAGCGGAAAGTTTAATAGTACGGTAAAAGCAAGCTTGTTCTTAAAGAAATCATCGGCAATATGAGCAGAAGGATCATACCCTGCAAATGTCTCATCGAAAGGATATATCTTTCCCAAATCCAGATCTGACTGCCAGCGGAACTCCCTGCCAATCTCAAGCATATGACCATCAAGTTTTTCCAGCAGGCGTTCAAAACGGTTAAACATTGCATTATAAGAAACTGTGTCACCTGCAAAATTATCCAGTACAAAGCTTTCAAACACCTGGGCATCACCATCTTCCTGAAGCCAGTATTCTGAAACCTGCCTGAGGCCTTTTGAAATCCTTTCTGCCTGATCAGCAGAATACTGTGATTTCATCTGTTTTTCCATTTTTGAAATGGACCCTTCCATCCAGTCAGGTTTTATGGCTTGTGCTTTGATCTGATAAGTATTCAGTTCTGTCATAATAACCATGAAAATAGAAACTGACAATATTAGCTTAAGCATATAGCTCCTTTTTTAATTCTGTTGGTCAGTGGTTTCAGTGCCGATCTTATATGCAGATCTTAATGAATCTAAAGATACTTTCAGCTCATTGTTTTCTTTTAGTACATTGCTCATCATTCTTCTTTGTGAAAGTTTACTTACTGTCATAGGCGATAAAGAAGCCTCACCCTGGGTAACTGTGGTCAGGAAAACACCATCTTTATACAGATTGTAGACGTAAAACTTAGGTATCAGGCTGTTAAACAATGCTGTTCTGCCAAGAATTGATCTGACCTGCTTGTCATCAAGCTTGACTTCATCTTTCAGATAACGCTGGCAAATTGAACGGTGGGTTTCACCTTTCTGAACTTTTATCGGATTAGATAATGTGCTTTCTATCCTTGCCATTTCCTTTCTTAAATCTTCAATATCATCCAGAATGTAATTGATTTTCCTCAGTTCAGGATCCTGTGTTAGTTCTTTCTTTTCAGCATATAGCACAACCTGAAAAGCCTGATCGACTACCATATCTTCATAAGATGGTTTTGACTGTTTCTCAACCTTGTATTTTACATTGAATTCCGGATGATTGTCTGTAAAATTCTTTATCTCCTTCGACAGATCGCTTAACAGATCATCGGCATTCCTGTGCATTTTATCTAATAGCAGAAAATCCATTACCTGACTTGCATCTTTCTGCTCAATGAATTTTACCGCCATATATCCATCAAATGCAAATAATAATACTAATAATAAAGACAGGGAAATAATAGCTCCCTTTTTTGCAGACTTGAATTGCTGGAAAATAGTTTTAGGACGTGATCCGGAATTATTCTCATCGGCTTTCTGAAGTCTTGAAATAAATACATACAATGTCACAGCTGCAATAATAATTTGGATCAATGCAAGCAAAGATCCATAAATGTAACCAAGCATAAATAAATTCTCCTGAAATT
>JBLNEL010000238.1:0-5407 GCA_050262615.1 Bacillota bacterium | reverse complement strand
AGAAAGGTGAGATCGATATATTAGTCGGCACACAAATGGTCTCAAAAGGGCTGGATTTTGCAAATGTAACATTAGTAGGAGTAATATCTGCTGAGGCTAATCTCTGGCTGCCTGATTTCAGGGCAGATGAAAGGACATTTCAGCTGCTTACGCAGGTCTCAGGCCGGGCCGGCAGAAGCAAAGCCGAAGGAGAGGTTTTAATTCAGACGCAGAATGACAAGCATTTTGTACTTCAGAAAGTTGTAGAAAACAACTATGAGGCATTCTATAAAAAAGAGATCGCGATGCGTGAGATGATGGGGTATCCGCCCTTTACCCGGCTGTGTCTGATCGAAGCAAAGGATGAGAGTGAAGAAGATGCAAGGGGGGCAATTAATGATTTTTACAATATGCTGCTCTCCTATAAAGCGGGTCTTAAGATTGCGCCGCCTACCGAAGCCATACTGGCAAAGATAAAGAATCAGTACAGATTTCATATATTGATTAAAAGTGACCGCAGGGCAGACCCCCGGGGATCGAACTTGCGCAATGCAGTATTAAATACATATATCGGATTTAATCAGAAATCGCGTTTCAGGAACGTAAAGCTATTCTTTGATATTGATCCGCAAAGCATACTTTAGGGCAATAACTTAATGATTGTTATCTTTTCAGGGAAAGATAATCTTAGAAAAGGGTGAGCCGGAGAAAAGTGCCCATTTTAAGCCTTCAGGAAAAAAGTACATTTAAATTAAATAATGATAATATCCCTTGACAAATAAGAAATAAAAGTTTAATTTTAATCAGAACAAATAGTCTGAATATGACAGTAATATTTTCTAAAAAATGCGAATATGGCCTGCAGGCGGTACTTTATCTGGCAGCAAATATGTTTGATGATGTTGTCAGGGTAGATGTTATTGCCCAGGAATTAAATATCCCGAAGGAATTTATTTCTAAAATACTTCAGAGTTTAAGGGAGCATGGGATAATTGAGTCAAAAAAAGGGAAAACAGGTGGTTTTGCCCTTGCAAAGTCGCCAAGTCAGATAAAACTGATAGATATAGTTGAAGCAATAGACGGTCTTGGAGTATTTAACAGCTGTGTGCTGGGATTTCCGAACTGTAATCCTGATCATCCCTGTCCGGTTCACGATAAATGGGGAAAATTAAGGACCGAGGCATACAAAATGTTAAGTGAAGAGACACTGGACCAGTTCAAGGAAAAGACGCTGGACAAAATTAAAAACCCTTAAAAAAGCGGAATATTTTTTTATCCTTAAATCGGATAAAAAATTCTGAAAAAGAAATTAAAAAAATTAGAGGAAAAGAAGATGAGTGAACTGATCAACAACCGCCAGCAGAGAATGGAAGTGCTGAAGACCCTGATTCTCAAATTGAACAGCGGAACTTCAGCCGGAGCAGTAAGAGAGGAAATAGCCTCACTGCTTAAGGAAGTAGCATACGAGGATGTAGTGGCAGTCGAGCAGGAGTTATTTAGTGAAGGAATAGACAAAGACAATATGCTTGAGCTCTGTGATCTGCATTCCGAGGCATTAAATGGACTAATAACTTCATTTAAGAAAAAAGAACATGCAGGACATCCGGTCAGTACATTCAGGAAAGAAAATCAGGCAGTAAAGCGTGAAGTATCATTTATTAAGAAAGTATTTGATGAAATTTCAAAGGAAGATGACGAGCAGTCAGCCGGCGACAAATTTTTAATGCTTCATTCATACTTTAACTCGCTTATGGATCTGGAGAAGCACTATTCAAGAAAAGAAAATCTGCTTTTCCCGTTTCTTGAAAAATATCATATAACAGGACCATCTACGGTAATGTGGGGTAAAGATGATCAGATCCGTGAAATGCTTAAAAACTCACTTGTGCTGTTAAAGGAATCTCATAATATCACTGCAGGGGAAGGGAAGGCTGCAATAGAGCTCGTATTAGCGCCCGCAGTAAAAGCCATTGAAGAGATGACAATAAAAGAAGAAGAGATACTTTTCCCAATGGCAATGGATACACTGAAGGAAAATGACTGGTACGAGATCTACAGGCAGAGTGATGAAATTGGATATTGTCTTTATGCTCCAACTGAAGGCTGGCAGCCTGAAGGTTTCATAGCTGAAACAAAAGAAGAATATAATGCAGGCAAAGCAAAAATAAATCTGCCGACCGGCTCTTATACTTTAGCCGAGATGACAGCTATGTTAAACACGATGCCATTTGACTTTACTTTTGTAGATAAAGATGATCATGTACGTTATTTTTCAAACGGTTCGGAAAGGATATTCCAGAGAAATAAGGCAATACTTGGAAGAAAAGTGCAGTTCTGTCATCCGCCTTCGAGTGTTCATACGGTAGAAAAGATCTTAAGTGATTTTAAGTCAGGCAGTCAGGATAAAGCTGATTTCTGGATAAACATGAAGGGGAAATTCATTTATATCTCATATTATGCCGTAAGAGGAGAAAATGGTGAATATCTGGGCACACTTGAAGTTACACAGGATCTGACGCGCCTGAGGGCATTAGAAGGTGAAAGAAGAATTCTTTCATATGAGTAATAAAGCTAAGATGAAAAAAAAAGAAAATGAGTGAGAAGGTTTAAGTTTATGGATATAAATACATCACTTGCAATTACACCGGATACAAAGATCGGCGACATGTTAAATACATATCCTCATCTGCAGGATGTTTTAATAGAAATTGCACCTGTTTTCAGCAAGCTGAAAAATCCGGTTTTAAGAAAGACAATTGCAAAAATGACATCAATCAGGCAGGCTGCTTCGGTTGGAAATATTCAGCTTTCAGTAATGATAAATACATTAAGGCGCTCAGCAGGGCAGGAGGAAAGTTTTTTGGACAATTCAGAAAGAACAGATCAGAATAATAATGAAGCTAAAGAAAACAGCAAAGGCAGAGTAGTTGAGCAATACGATGCGCGTGAAGACCTTCAGGCAGGGGCTCATCCAGTAGGAAAAGTACTAGGTTCATTAAGCAAGCTTAAGAATGATGAAAGGTACCTGCTTATAACACCCTTTATGCCTGCGCCATTAATTGACAAGGCAAACGAAAGAGGGTTTCAGACAGAGACTAAAAAGGTAAGTGACAGCATGTATGAGACATACTTCTGGCTGAAAGAATAAAGTAAGTAAGGATTTGGGAAAATGCAGGCCATACTAAACAAAAGATATAAAGTGAATGCATTAAGACACAAACTGATATTAACCAAAGAACATGGTTCATGGGCTGTGCTGGCAGTTCCGGTATTAACAGGCGCTTTAGCAGCAGAAAACCTAAAGGTCACAATTATTCCATTAGTATTAAGTCTCTTTTTCCTATTTATGAGCTACACTCCTGCAGAGATAATACTGCAGGAATACCTGAAACAGCAGCGCCTGAGAAAATCAGGCACAAAGCCCTTGCGTTTATCAGGCGGAAAACTTTCAGATGCAAAGTACTGGTTCAGTATTTTCTTTGTAACAGCTATTCTGATGGGTCTTATTTCAGTAGTTGTTTTAGAAAAACTTATGCTGCTGGCATTTGCTTTAGCGGCAATTACATTATTCATAATTGATTTACTCATCGTAATCAAAGCAAAGAAAAATTTCTTAAGTGATTTTCTTGCGATGACAGGTCTTACGCTCAGTGCACCTGCAGTAATTTATTACTTAGATAACAGTTTTTCATCAAAGAGCTTATACCTGTGGCTTTTTAATATCATATTCTTCGGCTCAAGTGCGGCATATGTGCATATGAAAATGAAGTTTGCTGCATTAAAAAAGAAAGATCTAAGCCTGAAAGAAAAACTTTTTTCAGGGCGTCTGAATCTTCTTTATCACATAATAGTTATATCACTCGTAATTCTCTTCATTATCGAATATCCTTTAAGACAATTAGCTATTGCTTCAGTAATGCCTGCATTTATTCATGCAATTGCAGGGACCTTTATTTTGCCGGAAAAAACAAGTTTTAAGAAGATCGGAATTATTTATGTGATCTACTCAGTAATCTTTACAATATTTACAGCACTTGCCTTCAGGCAATAACAGTATAAATAAAATCAGATAAAAAATGGAAAAGAAAAAAGTTATAAAGAATTTAGAAAAATCAATTCAGAAGTACAGGTTTTATATTCAGAGTGTATTTGCAGCTTTGTGTATATGGATAGGAGTGGAGTTCTATCTGTTTATCAGATACCTTGAATCAAACGGTACAGCTGCCTTTTATCAGCGTCCTCCCGGATCAGAAGGATTTTTACCAATCAGTTCTATGATGAGTCTGTATTATTTCCTGGTCACGGGCGAGATACACGATGGACATCCGGCAGGCTTATTTATATTTCTGGCAATAATATTAGTCTCACTTGTATTTGGGAAAGCCTTCTGCAGCTGGCTTTGTCCGGTTGGATTTTTATCAGAACTTATAGGTGACTTTGGCGAAAAGATAATGAAAAGAAAGATCCGTCTGCCGAAGTTTTTTGATTATCCCTTAAGAAGTCTGAAATATTTATTACTCGGATTTTTTGTTTATTCGATATTTTTTATCATGGATACGCTATCAATAAAAGCATTCCTTGATAGTCCATATAACATTGTAGCCGATATAAAGCTTTATTACTTCTTTGCCAACATCACAAGATTTTCGCTTATAGTAATATCTATATTATTTATTCTTTCGATATTCATAAGGAATTTCTGGTGCAGGTTTCTTTGTCCATACGGAGCGCTTCTGGGAGTACTTTCATTTTTAAGTCCAAATAAGATCAAGCGGAATACAGAGAGCTGCATTGACTGCGGGAAATGTGCAAAGGTTTGTCCGTCAGCAATTAAGGTTGATAAGATAACTACAGTACTTTCAGATGAATGTTCAAGCTGCATGAGCTGTGTCGACGCCTGTCCGGTGGCAGATACTCTTGAAATGAAATCACTGATAACAAAGAAGAAGATCTCAAAGAAAGCAATTGCAATAAGTGTTGCCGCAATTTTTCTGATAGTAACCGGCATAGGGTTATTTACCGGGCACTGGCAGAACAAAGTAACGAAGGAAGAATATCTGATGCATTACAGGAACATGGAAGGCTACGGACACCCGACAGGAGTAGAAGAGACAAGAAGGTTTAACGACGAAGTAAAAGGCGGCAATTAACAGGCAGCTAAGGACAGTCTGATGTTAGAGGGCAGATATCAAAAGGCAATGGAGGGAATGTGAAAGAGACGTTTTCGAAATTTATGAAAGAGCATGAAAGAGAAAGGGTGCACCTTACATTTCTTGGAGATGCAGTGAACAGGCTGTTAAGAGGGTTTAATACAGATGACCTGGAAATGCTGAAGAGTTCGCTTTCATATCTTGACTCAGAAGTAAGGGACCACTGCAGGCGTGAAGAGATGAGTGTATATCCAAAACTTCTTGCGGTAGTATCACAG
>JBLNEL010000237.1:0-6935 GCA_050262615.1 Bacillota bacterium | reverse complement strand
TTTAAAAATAGTTTCTGTTTTTCTCTTCTGCACAGTTTACAAACAGCACCAATATATCTTGCCATTTAAGATTTCTCCAATAAAATTAAACTCTTCTTTTCTTAGGTGGTCTACAGCCATTATGAGGAATTGGCGTAATATCTTTTATGGAAATAACTTCCAAACCTGCTGTGTTCAAAGCTCGGATAGCAGCTTCTCTTCCTGCTCCTGGGCCTTTAACGTAAACATCTACTTTTCTTAGTCCTAAGTCAACAGCTTCCTTTGCAGCTGCTTCAGCTGAGACCTGCGCTGCAAAAGGTGTATTTTTCCTTGAGCCCTTAAAGCCATTTTTACCTGCTGATGACCATGAAATTGTATTTCCATAAATATCAGTCAATGTTACTATAACATTATTAAATGTGGCTTTTATATGAGCAACACCAACTGCATCAACATGAACTCTTTTTTTTGTTTTTTTTGCTACTTTAGCCAAGTCAAATTCTCCTCAATTCAATTTTTATTTCTTAGCTGGGGTTTTCTTTTTACCTGCAACAGTTCTGCGTTTACCCTTACGAGTCCTGGAATTAGTCCGCGTACGTTGACCTCTGACAGGTAAACTCTTTCTATGTCTTAATCCTCTATAACAACCTATATCCATAAGTCTCTTTATATTTTGCTGAACTTCACTGCGCAAAGCACCTTCGACCTTATAGTCTGTTGTCATTATAGATCTAATTTCAGCAATTTCTTCTTCAGTCAGATCAGAGATCTTCTTGTTAGGATCAACTTTCGCTGTTTCTAATATTTTTAATGATGTATGCTGACCTACACCATAAATATAGGTTAAACCTATGTACGCTTTCTTATTTTTTGGTAAATCGATACCTGCAATACGAGCCAAACTCTAGCCTCCTAATTTTACTTTAATTAACCTTGGCGTTGTTTGTGTTTTGGGTTTTTACAAATAACTCTAACCGTGCCTTTTCGTTTTATAATTTTGCAATTTTCACAAATTTTTTTTACTGATGCTCTAACCTTCATTATAGCTCCGAAGTTTCTATTTATATCTGTAAGTAATTCTTCCTTTATTCAGGTCATATGGAGATAGCTCTATCGAGACCTTATCCCCAACTAAGATTTTTATGAAATGCATCCGCATTTTACCTGAAATATGTGCTAATATTTCATGTCCATTATCTAATTTAACCCGGAAATGTGCATTTGGCAGTGTTTCAGTCACTATGCCATCGACTTTTATTGGACCTTGTTTTGACATATATTAACAAATTGTAAGTATTTCAGGTTTATCTTTATCGACCAAAATTGTATGTTCAAAATGTGCCGAAGGTAATCTGTCTGCTGTAAAAATGGTCCATTCATCTGAATGTACTCTGACTTCATAACTGCCAAAATTTACCATTGGTTCAATTGCCAGAGTCATACCACTTTTTAATACTGCACCAGTACCTCTTTTTCCAAAATTAGGGATTGAGGGATCTTCATGTAAATACCTTCCTACTCCATGACCGCATAGGTCCCTGACTATAGAAAAGCCATTACTTTCAACATAATCCTGAATAGCAAAAGAAATATCATGTAATCTGCCTGTCTCTTTTGCCTGCTCAATTCCAATATAAAGCGATTTTTCCGTAACTTCCATTAATTTCTTTTTGTCTGCAGAAATTTCGCCTACGGCTACAGTTATTGCGGCATCCCCAAAATATTTATTTTTAACAACACCACAATCCAGTGAAATTATTTCACCTTCCTTTAAGATTCTGTTTCCTGGTATTCCATGTACAACTTCTTCATCAACAGATGTACATATGTTCCCTGGATATCTGATAGCACCACCCTGTGAGTACCATTTGAACGCTGACTTAGCATTATTACTTAAAATATAATCATTTGCTATTGAATCAAGTTCTGCTGTGGTTACACCTGGTTTAACATATCTACGTAAAAGCTGCAGCGTTTCTGCAACTATTTTGCAGCTTTCACGTATATAATCTATCTCTTTTTTTGATTTAATATAAATCAATTTTTACCGTTATCTTCTTCCTTTGATCTTGCCTGATTTCATAAACCCATCATAATGTCTCATAAGTAAATGAGATTCTATCTGCTGGAGAGTATCGAGTGCAACACCAACTATAATCAAAAGACTAGTTCCACCGAAAAATGAGGCAAACTGTCCTGAAACTCCAAACCCTGCGATAAATGCCGGCAGTATAGCAACTATTGCTAAGAAAAAGCTGCCCGGTAAAGTTATCTTGGTTAATATATTATCAATGAATTCAGAGGTCTGTTTTCCAGGCCTGATGCCGGGAATAAATCCACCCTGTTTTTTCATTGTGTCTGCAACATCTTTTGGATTAAAAGCAATTGCAGTATAAAAATATGTAAAGAACACAATCATTAACGCATAGACTACTGAATAAGTCGGTGACTGATAATGTAAGTAACCGGCTACTGTCTGCATTGTCTCATTGTTCGGGAAGAACTGTAAGATCGTGCTTGGAATAAACATTATTGACTGTGCAAAGATTATAGGCATTACACCAGCTGTATTAACCTTTAAAGGTATATATTGTGTCACTCCGCCATAAACCTTTCTGCCTACAACTCTTTTTGCATATTGAACAGGGATTCTTCTTGTGCCCTGTGTTACAAGAACAACTCCCGCAATCACAAAAACCATGAAGGTAAGAATTATAAGTTCTATAATTATATTTCTGTCGCCGGTTGTAAGAAGCCTTACTTCATCAAGTATTGCATATGGGAAACGGTCAATAATACCAATGAAAATGATCAGTGAGATACCATTGCCTATACCTTTATCTGTAATCTGTTCGCCCATCCACATCATAAATATGGTACCAGCTACTAACAATATAATTGTAGAGACCGTAAAACCTATACCCTGAACAGCAGCTGGAACAATTGGCATACCATTAGCAGCTGGCAGATTTACCAGATGAACTGTTACACCCCAGGCCTGCATAGCAGAGATCAGAACAGTGCCGTAACGGGTTAGCTGAGTGATCTTTTTCCTTCCATCTTCCCCTTCCTGCTGAAGTTTCTGGAAATATGGAACAACAGCTCCCAAAAGCTGAATAATGATTGATGCACTGATATAAGGCATGATTCCTAAGGCAAATATTGCTGCATTATGGAACGCACCGCCTACGAACAAATCATAAAGACCAAATAAATTATCTGAGCTTCTATTATTCATTGCTTCGGAAAGTACTGTAGCATCAATTCCCGGCAATGTGATATGTGCTCCAACTCTTACAATCACGAGCAGCGCAAGTGTATATAATAAGCGCTGTCTTAATTCGTGAATCTTAAAAATATTACGAAAGGTTTCTTGTAATTTAGCCATTAGCCATTAATAAGTTTAATTGTTCCACCTGCAGCTTCAATTTTCTGTTTAGCAGACTCACTGCAAGCATAAGCTTCGACATTTAATTTAACACTGATATTCCCATTACCTAATATTTTGTATGGAGCATTGGCTTTTGAGATAACACCAGCATTATAGAGAGCAACTGGATTTATATTATTATCAGTTATTTTCTTTTTATCTACAAGATTTTGTATAGTATCTAAGTTAACTGGTAAATATGTTATCTTAAATATATTTGTAAAACCACGTTTAGGAATTCTCCTCTGTAGAGGCATCTGACCGCCTTCAAACCATGCTCTTTTCTTGGCACCTGCTCTGGAGAGCTGACCGTTCATACCTCTTGTGGCAGTTCCACCATGACCAGATCCCTGGCCTCTGCCGACTCTCTTTGAATTCTTATTAGCACCTTTTGAAGGCTGTAAATTACTTAAAATATCCATTTATAATCCCTGCTAAACTTATTTTATTTTTCGACTTCTTCAAATCTAACTAAATGGGAAACTTTATTCAACATTCCCCTGATTTGTGGAGTATCATTATGTGTAACTGAATAATTAGGCCTTCCTAAACCGAGTGCCTCGATAGTCAATTTCTGATCTTTAGGCCTGTCTATAACACTCTTTACTTGTGTAATTCTTAATTTTTTTGCCATTTCAACACCTTATCTTAAGGATTAAAGATTTCACTTACTGTAACACCTCTTTTGGCAGCCATTGTCTTAGCATCTGTAAGATTCAATAAACCGTTCAATGTTGCCTTAACGATGTTATGAGGATTACTTGAACCAAGTGACTTTGTAAGTATATCCTGAACACCTGCTGATTCAAGCACTGCCCTTACACCACCGCCGGCAATTAGTCCGGTACCAGGTGAAGCTGGTTTGAGCAACACTTTCCCTGCACCAAATTTACCAATAATTTCGTGAGGTATAGTGCCTTTTATTACAGGAACTTTGTATACGTTTTTCTTAGCATCATCTATTCCCTTAGAAATAGCGTCAGTTACTTCGTTAGCTTTGCCCAAGCCTAAACCAACATGTCCATTCCCATCTCCAACAACAACAATGGCATTAAAACTAAATCTACGGCCACCTTTGACCACTTTAGCAACACGATTAATATAGACGACTTTTTCCTTTAGTCCTTCAATTTCGCTAACTTTTAAGTGCTTCAATTTTTACTCCAATTTTTCTCTTATTTTCTTGCTGCCGGGAGAGGATTCGAACCTCTGCAGACGCCTCCAAAGGGCGTAGTCCTACCATTAGACGACCCGGCAACTTACTAAAACTTTAATCCTGCTTTACGTGCACCGTCAGCAAGGGCTTTAATACGGCCGTGATATCTGTAACCGTTTCTATCGAATACGATAGTATCTATATTTTTCTCTAAAGCCTTTTTTCCGGCTAATTCGCCAACTATCTGACTTTTACCGATATTACCTTTGGTATTCTTTACCTGTTCAGCTATCTCCTTTGATAATGTCGAAGCTGAAACTATTGTATTACCAGTAGTGTCATCAATAAGTTGAACATATATATTAGTTAGACTTCTCTTAACTGTCATTCTTGGTTTCTGTGCTGTTCCGGAAATATGCTTACGGATTTTTATCTTTGCACGTTTTCTGGAATTATTTGATTTTGTAATCATGTTTCAAAAGTCTCCGATTCTATTACTTACCGGCTGTCTTACCAGCTTTACGAATAATAACTTCATTTGAATATTTAATACCTTTGCCTTTATATGGTTCAGGTTTCTTGAATGATCGAATCTTTGCAGCTATTAAGCCTACTAATTCTTTATCAATACCGCTGACTTTCAACTGAGTTGGTGTTGTAGCTTCAATTGTAATACCTGCTGGCGGTATGAAAAATATTGGATGTGAATACCCAACGTTGATCAGTATGCCATTGCCCCTTGCTTCTGCTCTGTAACCTACACCAATTATATCGAGGACTTTTGAATAACCATCTTTTACACCAACGACCATATTCTGCAGAAGTGATCTAGTAAGGCCATGAAGTGCCTTGCTTTCTTTTGTATCATCAGGTCTAGTAAGTGTAATTTCATCATTATTTACATCAACCTTTATTTTCGGGTGTAATTCCCTGACAAGTTCACCTTTAGGGCCTTTTACTTTTATTACATTATCAGTTTTTGTAACTGTTACACCTTGAACCGATACAGGCTTTTTTCCTATTCGTGACACAGTCTAACTCCATTCAATAAATTTTACCAAATACGGCAGAGGACTTCTCCACCTACTGCTTCATTTCTTGCTTGCTTATCAGTTAATAAACCTTTTGATGTCGATAAGATAGCGATTCCAAGTCCGTTAAGGACTCTGGGAAGTTTTTCTCTCCCCGTATATACTCTCAATCCAGGAGTACTTACTCTCTCAAGTCCATTGATAGCTGATGAACCTTTTACGTATTTCAGCTGTATTCTTAGGACATTCTGCTTGTTATCTTCAATTACTTCATAACCATTAATAAAGTTATTCTTCTGAAGTAAATCTGCTAAACTCTTCTTCAATGTAGATGAAGGAATTTCTACATGTTTTTTCTTTGCTTTTGCAGCATTTCTTATTCTTGTTAAGAAATCTGCAATTGGATCAGTAACTGGCATCTTATTCTCCTAGCTTTTACCAACTTGCCTTTTTAATTCCTGGAATTTCACCGCGTAAAGCCATTTCTCTAAAAACTAAACGCGAAACACCAAACTTTCTATAATATGCTCTTGGCCTACCTGTCATTTGGCATCTGTTGTGAAGCCTAATCGGATTAGAATTCTTAGGCAAATTCTGTAATGCATCCCAGTCGCCATTTTCTTTTAATTCTTTGCGAAGCTTATTATATTTTTCTACTAATTCTTTTCTCTTTGCTTCACGAGCAATTAAGCATTTTCTTGCCATAAATTTCCTTCTTAGGATTGTTTAATTTCTTTTTTTCTAAATGGAACACCAAATGCTGATAATAATTCATATGCCTCATTATCACTTCTGGCAGTTGTAACAAATGTAATATCCATTCCAAGAATCTTTGTTACTTTATCAACATTTATTTCAGGAAAGATGATCTGCTCTTTTATACCTAATGTATAGTTGCCTCTTCCATCGAAAGATTTGTCAGGTATTCCCCTGAAATCTCTAACTCGTGGTAAAGCAATGGTGATAAGTCTGTCAAGAAATTCATACATTTTTTCTCTTCTTAAAGTAACCATTGCACCTATCTTCATGCCTTCACGTAACTTAAAGTTAGAGATTGATTTCCTTGCCAAACGTATGCTGGCCTTCTGTCCTGTTATTGTTTCAAGATCTCTTACCGCTTCATCCAGGTTCTTTGGATCAGAAACAGCAGATCCGACACCCATATTTACTACAATTTTATCAAGCTTTGGTACCTGCATCACACTCTTGTAAGAAAATCTTTTCTGCAATTCCAAAGAAATTTCACTTTTATATTTTTCAAACAGTCTTGGAGCAATTTTTTCAGCAACAACTGTTTCTCCAGAGGCTGCTTTTGCTTCCTTTGGTGCCTTTGCCTTTT
>JBLNEL010000236.1:0-8984 GCA_050262615.1 Bacillota bacterium | reverse complement strand
CTTAATTGGAAGTTTTCATGTTATTGATAATGGTGTAAAAAGACTTATCAGAACAATCGACCTTATATTGAATATGTCACAGCTGCAGACCGGTTATTTTGAACCCAATCCGCAGCTGCTTGATATTTACAGGGAAATTCTCCAGCCCGTTGTAGCTGAACTAAATTCGGCTGCAAGGTTTAAGAACCTGGAATTAAAACTTGAAATCAGAACTAAAGATCCTTTTGTGGAATGTGACCTTTATTCGGTTAGCCAGATATTTATTAATATTATCGAAAATGCTATTAAGTTTACCCCGGATGGCAGCATAAACATTGAAGTCTACAGGAATGAAAATGCTAAACTTTGTGTTAAGATCAAAGATACCGGCATTGGGATTTCAAGTGAATATATGAAGGAACTCTTTACTCCTTTTTCTCAGGAAGAAATGGGATATACACGGAGATTTGAAGGTAATGGGCTGGGACTTGCTTTGGTAAAAAAATATTGCGAAATGAATAATGCGGATATTGAAGTAGAAAGTGAAAAGGGGAGAGGTTCATCATTTACTATTATATTTAACTGATTCAGACCTAATTTGACAGATTGATCAGACAATGTTATATTGGTGATAATAAGAACATACCGGGAAAGCTTACAAAAAAGAATTAACTCAAATAATATTCAGTCAGTATGTGAGATAGAAAACAATAAGGAGTATTTTTGCAGAATAGCTATACAGAATGTTTAATATATAATGATGAATATACAACTGATTTGATGTATTAGGTTTTTGATTTATTGGAGCTTAAAGAAGGAAATGATTAAAATATTTATAACAGATGATCACCCGCTGATAAGAGAGGGACTTAAGAAAACCCTCCTTGCCGAAGAGGACTTTCAAATTGTTGGTGAAGCCAGCGATGGAAGCGAACTGCTGAAAAAAATTCCTGACCTGGAGTTTGACATACTGCTGCTTGACCTGAATATGCCTGGGAAAAACGGGCTGGATGTCATAAAGGAAATAAAACAAATTTATCCTAAAACACATGTGCTTGTCTTAAGCATGTATCCTTTGCATAGGTTTGCTGTAAGAGCACTTAAAACAGGAGCAGCCGGTTACATAACCAAGGATGAGTCAACCGAAGAGCTTATAAAGGCAATTAGAACAATTGTTTCAAGAGGCAGATATATAAGCATTGAACTTGCTGAACTGCTGGCAAATGAGTTCGGGAGTTCTAAGGATTCACTTCCCCATGAGAGCCTTTCGGACAGGGAATTCCAGATCATGGGCATGATAACTACTGGCAAATCCGTAAAAGAGATTGCCGAAGAATTGTGTCTTAACATTTCTACAGTTAATACATATCATGCACGTATACTGGAGAAGATGAATATGAAATCCAATGTTGAACTTACCCTCTATGCAATTGAGAATAACCTTATAGATATCTGATTTTTCATCATAATTTTATCTTGATCTTAATATTATTCTGACCTTAATATTATTCTGACCTTAATATTATTTTGACCGGAATGTTATTCTCATTCTGATATTATTTCTCTATCCCCGGCTTAAGTATTACACCCTTGTTCTTATGCCCATTGAGCTTTATTGTTATTGGTTCATCAAAATGTAAATGCTTCGTATACCGGGCTGCTGCTTCAACAGGCTGATCTGAAAGCCATGCCCAGTCAATAAATCCCTGATTATGCTGCGAATTGACTGTAAAATATCCAACTCTGAAAGAGGTTATATTCTGGAAAAAGTGAGACCCCTGTGAAGGTGTAACAACAAAATCCTTAAAACCCGACTCAACAATAGCGCTTGCTCCCGAGATCTGATCCCATGTAACAGGTATTCCAAGCCATTGATCCATTGAACCCCATCTGCCGACACCAATAAGTATGTAAGGCTTTTTCTGAGCTAAAAGTCTTGAATTGAATAAACCGACTTCGTAGGCTGCCTCACGGCTCCTGCTTCTGTCAAATGTGTCTTTATCAACAACAATTATATCATGTATGTTATTTATTGAGCCATTCCCCAATACCTGCATGCTCTGGACTATCAGTTCATCTTTCTGATAATTATCCACGTGAAGCTCCTCAACCTCACTGCTTAGTACAAGTGGACGCATCTGTAACAGCCCAAATTCCTTCGGGGAACCTGAAGGAACTTTCATGTTAACAGCATATTCGATTTCTACCTGCGCACCCATGCCCCAGCTCCCAAGATCAAGTATCAGGTCAAGTATTTCAGGCAAAGGAAATATTTTATGCTTGAGTATTGGCGCAAAGGTAACTACACGCCTGCCTGCGCGCGAGATGCCGTCATAGACTGAATCATTTTCAGGAGAGTATGTTGATCCGACTGTATAAAGCGTACCGTCTTCTTCAGCCTTGCTTAAAGCATACTTTTGTACTATTACATCATGCGTCTGTGATGTCTTGTTCTTTATCCCGCAATGAAGGTTTAATGCATAGAACTCCTGCTGCGCATTCCTTACAGTCTCCTTTGTAGAATAAAACTGCAATAGATGCCTCGGGTATTTGGGACAAAACCTTACACTGTTGCCCCCGTCAACTACTGTCTTCCCCAGACCAAGCGCTGCCATGGCAATACCATCAGATGACTTCTGCGGCGAAACCGGATAAAAATTGTATGACTTTGCAACCCCTGCAAAATCAGGGTAAAACCGTTCCTGACCATGTTCTGATCCAACCATCTGCTGTATTATTACTGCCATCTTCTCTTCTTCAAGACGGTATGAGGTCACTTTTATATAATCCTTTGCTGACTTGTAGAAAGTCGAAGCATAAACCCTTTTAATGCTGTTAAGAAGCTCCTTAAGCCTTATTGCCGGATCCGCATCATTGTTGGGTATCATATAGGTCTGATATACTCCTGCAAAAGGCTGGTATTGTGAATCTTCCAGCAGGCTGGATGACCTTACGGCTAAAGGTACACGAACAATTTCAAGAAATTCCTCAAGCTTATGCTTTATTTCCCGGGGGAATTTTTTTGCTTCCAGAAATCTTCTTGTTATCTCATCATCATCATCTTCGCTTAAGGCAAAATTGACAAGCTGGTTTTCCTCTAAAAACTGATCAAAAACATCTGTGGCAATTACTATTGCCGAGGGCACAAAAATATTTACTCCCTTAAACCTGTCGCGCAGATTGTATTTATATATAAGATTATTTATGAACCCTAAACCGCGGGCTTTGCCTCCAATTGAACCCCCTCCGATCCTTGAAAAACTGTTCTTTGCATCAAATGAGTCCTTTGAAAAATCTGTTATTATCCCGCGTGTACGCGATTCAAGATAACTCTGAATAGATGAAATAAGCTCCTGCCGTAAATGACTTATTGATGGAAAATCAGAAACCTTATGAGGCCTTAGCTGATGAGCCAGCGCAAACTCTGTTCTGGCCTTCAGCCAGTTTGAAAAGTGATTCCTTTCAGCATGATACTGTATAGATTCATCAGGAACAATTCTAAGCTGCTCTTCAAGTGTCTTCAGATTTGAGGCAATTCCCACTTCACGCCCGTCCGGTGTATAGAATATGAAATCTCCAAAACCGAAACGGTGAGTTATAAATTCACGAAGCTCATGCAGAAGCCTGGGGGAATTCTTAAGCAGAAAAGAAGCCCCTATCTCATTTGCCTTCCCGGCAAATTCTGCATTGCTCGACTGAAGAAGCACTGAAATATCTTCGTGAACTGCCCTTACATTCTTAACGAACTTTATACCTGCCTCTGGATCTTTCTTCCCCCTGTACTTGAAGTTAATATCTGAAATTATTCCAAGTATATAATCTGAATACTTTTCATAATAATTCCAGGCTTCCTCATAAGTAGTGCAAAGTAATATCTTTGGCCTTGCCCTCATCCTTAAGAACTTATGCGTCAGATTAACTCCTTCAGATATAAGACGCTGAGACTGTTTAAGTACTTCAGTATAGATTATCGGCAGATATGACGAATAGAACTTTACATTATCTTCTATAAGAATTATTGATTGTACCCCGACTAACCTTGTATCATTCTCGACATTAAGCCTGTCTTCGACATCTTTGATGATCCCGATAAGGAGTCTGTAATCTCCCTGCCATATAAATATTCTGTCAAAAATCGAGGTGTCATAATGTGTTACCAGATCTTTTCTTTCATAATTATCATAAGCAAGCAGTACGATAGGCTGAGTGTTGCCTGAATTTCTGATCGCCTCAGCCAGCTTTATTACATGCATATCCTCAATATGCAGTGTTGTAATTATCAGATCGAAATGACTTTCCTTTAATGCTTCAAGTGCTTCAGTGCCGCTTGAAACATGTGTGAGCTCGGGAGTATGGTTAAGGTTTAATCCCTGATATTCTCTTCTTAAGAGTTCATAAAGCCTTCCGTCTTCTTCAAATAAATAGGAGTCATAAAGACTGGAAACCAGAAGTATATCCCTGGTCTTAAAAGGCATCAGCTTTTGAAACCTTTGAAAACCCTGTCCTGACATCTCTTCGATTCTTAGCTGCTCAATTGTGCTCATAAGTCTAATTATTAGGAAAGTGTAACATCATCATTTAGGCATTTAATATAATAATAGAGATCGAATATTAAAATAGCACTATTAAGGCTTTTGCCTCTGTAGTGCTATTTTATGACCTATTAGTTATTTAAGACCGGTACAGGGAAATTTGCCTTACTGAAGCAGCAGCACTCACTGAAGCAGCAGCACTTACTTAAGCAGCAGCAGTTTTTTGGTTTCAGAATATCCTGCAGCCTCTAAGCGATATAGATATACTCCGCTTGGTAGATTAGTGGCATTAAACTCCACCTGATAGCTGCCTGCTGATTTTACTTCATTAACCAGTGACTTAACTTCCTTGCCCTGAATATCAAACACAGTTAGTTTTACTAAAGAATTTCTTGGCAATGAATAGCTTATTGTTGTAGCTGGATTAAATGGATTGGGGTAGTTTTGTAAAAGTTTATAACTTTCAGCTATTGGCCTGTTATGTTTTTGATCAATACCTGTAAGCTGGTTAAGGTTCAGTCTATACATCGACCTTCCGTGTGTACCGGCAATAAGATAATTTGTTACAGGATGAATTTTTAAGTCGTAGACCGATACTACAGGCAGTCCAGAGCCGAGTGTTTGCCAGGAAAGTCCCTTATTAAAACTTACAAAAGCTCCTACATCAGAGCCTGCATATAAAATGTCCTGGTTGTTTAAATCTATAGCAAAAGCGTTCACCGGGGCATCCGGCAGGTTGCTGCTTATATCACTCCATGACTCGCCATAATCAGTGCTGCGGAATACATGCGGCTGGGGGTCCTTCCATTTTAAGCCTGAGAAAGTAGCATAAACAATGTTCTCATTTTTAGGATCAACTGCAATACGTGTAACCCACCTGAAAGGTAGACCTTTGTTTATCAGCTTCCACGACTGGCCATAATCTTTTGTTACCCAGATATTAGCATCATCTGTCCCTGCATAAATTACATTTGAATTCCCCGGAGCTGCTGCTATTGTTGTAATTGTTCCAAGTCTGCTTCCATCAGGACTAAAAGTTAGTTTATCACTGACAGGACTCCAGTTTACAGCCCGGTTTGTAGATCGGTATAGTCTGTTTGTCCCATAATATATAACATTACTTTTATTTGGATCAATAATAACAGGAGTAGACCAGTTCCTCGGTTCAGTTGTAACAATACCTGAAAGTGCATTGTAGAAGGTCATTCCGCCATCGGTCGTTCTGAGTAAGTATCCGTTCTGCGACTCAGCATAAATATAGTTTGGATCATTATAATCAACCGATACATAAAACCCATCGCCCCCGATTATACTTTGCCAATCATTTGTCTTCCCGCTTAAGGTCCTTACTGTATTATTATCCTGTGTCCCGCCGTAAAGACGCTGAGGATTTTTATAATCAAGCCCTATTTCATAGAACTGCGTTACAGCAATCTGTGCACGATTTGACCAGCTTAGTCCGCCATCGGCAGATATATTTATCCCTCCGTCATTTCCCTCAATAATATAATCCGGGTTATCCGGACTAAAGGCCAGAGCATGATGATCAACATGTAATTGTTCAGGACCTCCATATCCATAGTTTATCGGCCAGGAGGCTCCGCCGTCAGTTGAACGCATAAATGAAACATCCAGCACATATATTTGATTTGGCTTCGCCGGATGCACTCTTACCTGCCCAAAGTACCAGCTGAAATTGCTTACGCCTGAATTGATCATTCCCTGCGGGTCGAGCTTTGTCCAGTTATTTCCAAAATTTGTGGTTTTATATAATCCGATCACTTCAGTACCATTATTATACAATGCATAGGCAATTGCAGGATTTGACGGACTGACTGCCAGGCCGATTCTTCCTACTGCTGTCAGCTTTGCATCTGGTAATCCTGTAACAGAAGTTAGTTCTGTCCATTTTGTCCCGCCATCTGTAGAACGATAGATCCCGCTGCTTGGTCCATAGAGATGGGAGCTTTGAGGCCGCCTTACTCTTTCCCACATTGAGGCCATAAGAAAAGAAGGATTACTTGGATCCATTATCAGGTCTATTGCTCCTGTTGAATCCGAAATAAACAAAGACTTATTCCATGAGGCCCCGCCATTAGTGCTCTTAAAAATTCCACGCTCTTCATTTGGAGAAAAGTATGCTCCCACTGCCGCTGCGTAAACATTATTTGTGTTTACCGGGTCAATTATAATTCTGCCGATCGAGGCAGTCTTTTCTAGTCCCAGAAATTCCCAGTCCCGGCCTCCGTTTTTTGTCTTAAAGATCCCTCCGCCCGGCATATTGTTGTGCCCGCCATTTGCCTCGCCCGTCCCTACATAAATTGTCTCAGGCTCCTTTGGGTCAATTGCTATATCGCCTATTGTCAGAATTGTCTGATTATCAAAAATATGAAACCACGTTTTGCCTTTATCTGTGGACTTCAGCACTCCGCCTGTGGCAGCTGCAGCATAAACAATATTTGGATTCTTAGGATTAAATTCGATATCAACTATTCTGCCCCCGATATTCTCTGGACCGGCAAATTCCCAGGAGGGGAGCAGCTTGTTCTTGCCTAAGTATTGCTTTTCAGTTGCTTCCTTTATTCTTACGGCTTTTTCAATTGCCTCGGTATAAACATTGTTATCTGCTGTGTAATATGGGAAAGTCCTCTGCATCCATTCCCAGTCCGAAGGATAAGCTTTCTCTTCTTTTTCTTCAGCTTCTTTTGAACGTTCTTTAGATACTGTTAAAAGGTAAGTAGCTGCTATGCATGCAGCTATTATAATTGAGGTCAGAACAAAAATTCTGGTGAGAAAAGATTTCTTATGCATTATTGACCCACGGATTATTTTCTATGTAATAAAATATCTTATCTTCTAACAATAAAAAATATAAAAATAGTTCTTTTTTGATAAAAGAATATTAGTTTTGCTGCTGGCAATTAACATTTCCAGGAGGTTTTATATGAGATCAAATTTCTGCAGAACATATTTTGTAAAACTGGCAGTCACTGTTCTTCCGGCTCTCTTTGCAGTGTCACTCTCAGCCGGGTGTTCATCCAGCAATACAGTTAGTGATAATCAGGATAAAACAATAGTTAATCCAATTGAACAATTGAAATCTAAAATTGATGCCCGTTTCAGTGATCCATTATTCGAACATGCACACTGGGGTGTTTTGATCAAATCACTTAAAACAGGTGAAGTATGGTACGAAAGAAATTCAAAACGCATGTTTAATCCTGCTTCAAATGAGAAAATACCATCTGCAGCAGCTGCTTTAACTGTCTTAGGACCTGATTTTACTTTTACAACTGACCTGTGCGCAAGAGGAATTATCTCGGATTCAGTGCTAAACGGCGACCTGGTTGTATTTGGAAATGGCGACCCAACGCTTTATTCCCATTTTATGAAAGATCCTAGAGACCTGTTCCGAAACTGGGCCCTGCAGCTTAAAAATAAGGGAATTAAACGCATTACCGGCAATCTGATAGGTGATGATAATGCTTTTGATGATAACTCAATCGGCTATGGCTGGTCTTTAGACGGACTGGATGCATGGTACTCTGCTGAAATTGGTGCACTGCAGCTAAATGAGAATTATGTCGATATTAAAATAATTCCGCCGCAGGATAAAAACGGAAAGACTACATTTGAACCTAATATCCCAAGCAGCTATTATACAATAATTGACAATCTGACTGTCTGTGATACCGGTATAAATGATGTTACTGTAAGCAGGCCATATGGAGTAAATAAAATAATAGTTTCAGGAACAATTGTAGCTGGCAAAAAGCCTTTTGTTGAATCACCTGCACTAACTAATCCTACACTTTTTTATGTGACTGTCTTAAAAGAAGTGCTTAATGAAGAAGGTATCAAAGTTGACGGACAGGCTGTCGACTGCGATGATATCCCTGGATGGAAGCACCAGCCTTCTGATTTTCTTGTAATTGATAGCCACAATTCACCTTTGTTAAAAGATATAATAAAGGAAATGATGAAACGCAGCCAGAACCTCTATGCGGAAACAATGCCCAGAATTCTTGGCCTTAAGTCTTCAGGACTGGGTTCATTCAGAAATGGAAAAAAAGTAGTCGAAGGCGTATTAAAACAATTCGGGATAGAACCTTCAACATATGCATACATGGATGGCAGCGGTTTGTCAAGATATGATTATATAAGTCCTGAACAGCTTGTAAAGATCCTTTTAGCAATGCGACAAAGCCCATACTGGGAACAGTGGCGCGACGCTCAGCCCGTTGCAGGCGTAGATGGCACCTTAAAGAACAGAATGAAAGGAACAAAGGCTGAAGGAAATGTAAGAGCTAAAACAGGAACTATCTCTAATGTAAGAGGCTTGTCGGGATATGTTACAACAGCAGATGGCGAAGAAGTTGTCTTTTCTTTCCTTGTAAACGGACATCTAAGACCATCGGCCGATAACGAGAAGATAACAGACAGCGTTCTTGATATGATCGCCTCTTTCAGCAG
>JBLNEL010000235.1:0-4141 GCA_050262615.1 Bacillota bacterium | reverse complement strand
CAGGCATATTGTTTTTAAAGAATCTATTCTTCCGGAAATTTCCTTTATACCGGATGAAATCAGTTTCGAAACATAGAAGCTCAAAGTTAAAGCCGAAAGAACACCTAAAGCTAAAAGTATGCTCATTACTAGAGATGAAGTCTTCGACAGGCTGTCGTTAGACAAGTACGTAGCGCCAGCATTCTGATTTTTCTGCTGTATAAGTTTATCAAGTTCTTCCTGGGCTTCTTTTGCTGTTTTATACATTTCGCCCCGAAGAAGAGCAATGGCTGTACTATTCTGGTTCTGTTTTACAAGCAGTATAAGTTTATCAACGCCGGAATTATACTGTTCGAATTTTTCTTTGAATCTTGAAAACGAATTTCTGACGTTATCAAGAAGTATAGTTTTTTCAAACTTATCTTTAAGTCCTGCAATTTTTAAGCGGTAGTCAATAATCCTGTTTTCGTATTCTATTTCTTCCTGAGGAGACTGAGCCAAAATAAGATCACGTGTATTTACTCTTATGCGCTGATAATAATTTGTTATGTCTGCCAGATAAGTAATAGGTACAGTCATATTATTATACATCAGGCTGTCTTTTTCCCGTAAAGTCGATAAGTTAAATATCCCCAACAGTCCGATTGCAGCAGCTATTAAGGTTATGAATCCAAAGCTTAATAAAAGCTTCAGTTTTATTGATAAATTAGTAAACCACTTCATATGTCTACCTTTCATCCTTCTATTGTTTTCCCCATGCGGGGGTAGTTATTTTTTAGTTATTACTATTAAATACCGGAAGAGTAATTATTACTTTTGTATAACTCTCCGATAAACTCTCAATGTCAAAAGAGCCGTTATGAAGCTCTGTTATTTTCTTTGATAAGATCAGCCCTATTCCAATACCCGGGTGATTAAAGTCTTCACGGCTGAACTGCTTCATAAGTCCAATACTTTTTATTTGCTGAAGACTCATTCCTATTCCATAATCTTTGATCTCAATAATGTAATTGTTATTCATTACCGAGGATGTAATTTCGATAGAAGTACCTGTTTTTGAGAATTTTGATGAGTTCTCAATTATTTCCTTAAGCAAAATCTGCAGATAATATTCGGAGATATGAATATCAGAATCGACCAGTTTTAATTTAATATCCTTTCCGCGCCCGAATTCCTCAGCTGTTTTAGCAGCACAGGTAGTAATTGAATTTTGTGCTGATTTAATATGCATATTTCTTACCTGCTGCAGCTGTTCGCGGTCGCTAAGTATAATAGAAATCTCTGTGTATTCGAGAAATTTCTGAATTAATCTGAAAAGTCTGTTACCTGCAGTGTTGATTTTTCTGACCATTTCAATAATTTCATTGTTAGTCAGGGCTTCAGAATAGTTCTGTATGAAATCTGAAAATCCTAAGATTGAGACTAGAGGAGTCCTGAGTTCATGCGGCAAATGTTTTGAAATATGTTCATACAGTTCTTCAAGCTTTGAATCGACATGTCTGCGTTTTGATAATCTTGTATTCACAGCATCCAGAAGATCCTTCATTTTATAAGGTTTTGATAAATAATCATCAGCTCCTTTCTGCATTCCGTATCTTATATCAGAACTTGATGATCTGGCAGAAAGAAATATAAATGGGATTGAAGAAGTTACCACGTCTTTCTGCAGTTGCTCCAGAACTCCATAGCCATCTAATTCCGGCATCAAAATATCTGAGATAATCAAATCAGGCAGGAACCTCTTTGCCATATCAAGTCCCGATTTCCCATTTTCTGCCTCGATAACGTTATATCCTTCTTCTCTTAGAATTTCTATAGTATTAGATCTGACATTCTGATCGTCTTCAATCACAAGAATTTTTTCCATCAGCTTTTCCGTTTCTCAAATTTGTCTTATTAATATGGGGCAAAAATAAACAGGAATTGAAGTTTTGTGATCTAAAAAGCAATGTGTGGTATCAATAAGGAAATAAGCGGTTTATTTAACCAGTAAGTAGCACAAATCTGCGGCAGTCTTATTTTACTTTCTATTTTCAGACTTATTTTTTAGTTTTAGACCATTCTTTAAATAAATTTTTTAGAAGCTAAAAAACAGCCAGACTTCATAGTTGAATCCTAAGAATGTTCCCTGCAGATAGCTCAGTATCTATAAGAAATAAGAAAACCATGGTAATTATTACGAGTCTGATATTCAGGCAATTTCCGGAGTTAATCTTCGGTTTAAGCACAAAGAAAGGGGATGATACAACAGTTCCTTTCTATTTTAATCTATCTTTATCTGTAGGTGATAATCCCGAAAACGTAAAAAAAAACAGGCAGGAATTTTACGGGGGGCTTGGGTTAGCAGAGAATAAAGTTGTACTGCAGAAGCAGACACACAGTGATATTTGCACTTATGTAGATAAACCCGGGCTGATTGGAGAAAGCGATGCAATGATAACAGATATTAAAGGGCTCGGACTAGGAATTTCAGTTGCAGATTGTACGCCGGTGTTTCTTTTTGATAGAAAAAACAAGGTTATTGCAGCTATTCATTCAGGCTGGAGAGGTACGCAGAAAAAGATCGTACTTAAGACGCTTCGAAAATTAAAGGATATGTATAATTCAGCTCCTGAAGATATATATGCATATATAGGACCATCCATTAATCAGAAGAATTACGAGGTTGGAAGGGAAGTAGCTTTGCAGTTTGAATCTGAATATTCTGTTCCCAGCGGGGAGAAATTCCTACTGGATGTAAGGAAAGCAAATTCTGATATGCTTCTGAATTACGGTATTCCGAAAAAACAGATTCAAATCTCCAGGTTGTGCACCTATGAAGATGATGATATTTTGCATTCCTACCGCAGAGACGGAGCTGCTTCAGGGCGGCATCTTGGAATTATAGCTCTGAAAGGATAAATGGTCTTAACATGAATGGTGAAAAACTGATATGAATAGTGAAAAACTGAAGATTTTTTCCGGCTTTGCATTGATATGTCTAATTTGGGGATCTACATGGATGGCAATCAGGATCGGACTTGATTCAATTACCCCGATCCTGTCGGCAGGGTTAAGGTTTTCATTTGCTTCAATTCTCCTTTTTGCCATTATGAGGCTAAAGAAAATCAGAATTCAGAAAGACAGAAGATCAATTACTTTATATCTTATATCAGGAATTTTTTCTTTTGTTCTTCCTTTTGGATTAGTATACTGGGGGGAGAACTATATACCATCATGGCTGGCTGCAGTACTATTTGCTGCCATGCCATTTTTCGTAGTGTTGTTCTCATTTGCTGCTTTCCCTAAAGAGAAGATATTGAGCGATAGAATCATAGGCATGTTAATAGGGTTTGCGGGCATTCTGGTCATATTTTCTAAAAACATTTCTGGCGAATTCAGTTTTAGTCTTTGGGGTATGCTAGCTGTTCTGCTTAGTGGTGCATTACAGGGCGGTATTGCTGTAATGATGAAGAAATATGGAGAACATCTTAATCCGCTCTCAATGAATTTTATACCGGTTGTTATGGCTGGTATTATGCTTAGTTTAGCAGGGCTACTGACTGAGGATTTATCTCACATCAGGTTTGATTCCAAAGCGCTGATCAGCATTTCTTACCTTGCAATATTTGGAACGATTATATCTTTTACTACATATTACTGGCTGTTGAAAAAAATGAATGTAGTTCTGCTATCATTAAGCTCATTTATTACTCCGGTTGTTGCAGTGATACTTGGGTGGTTGTTTATTGACGAAATGTTAACTTTTAGAGACTTATTGGGCAGTATGATGGTGTTAATCGGACTTTTATTTGCTAATTTTAAGGGATTAAAAAATTATTATTTTTCTACAGCAAAGTGAGCAAGAATTAATGTTAAATATAATCCGAATTAAAAAAGCCACATTTTATGCCTATCATGGAGTACTGACAGAGGAACAAAGCGTAGGTGGAAAGTTTGAGGCTGATGTAGATCTTTATACTGACTTTCAGCTTGCTGCTGAGCACGATAATTTAAAAGAGACAGTCGATTATGATAAAGTCTATAAATTTATTTATAAACTTGCACTTGAAAGGAAGTATAAACTAATAGAAACGCTAGCAGTCAGAATAGCTGACGGGATACTTTCAGGATTTAGTCATGTTCAGAAAGTTGCAGTCAGAGTCAGGAAGCATAATGTTCC
>JBLNEL010000234.1:0-2573 GCA_050262615.1 Bacillota bacterium | reverse complement strand
AAAAAATCAAGATATCTATACAAGACGGCAACATAAATTTTAAGCCCGATGAACAGATATTTTTCAACGGCTGCTGGAATATGGCTGACAGTATTGTGGGAAACACTATATATACTTTTGTACCGTACATCCCAAATGCACCTGAAGATTGGAAGGTCCGGATCGAGATGCATTCTAATGATTCTGTTTACCAGGTTGAAGGAGTCTTGAAAGTAGAGACTGAAGCAAGCATTTCACCCGTAACAGTAACATGGAATCCTTTAGATCCTGTTTCAGAAGGGGAATCTTTTTATTATCCTAAAGCATATTCTCGGCAATACGGGTGGAGCGGTAAAAAAAGCAACGATACAATTTATCTTACACAAATATATCCTGCCAGCGAATCCTATGGGGAATTTAAATTCCTGTTCCACGATAACGGTCCGGGCAAACTGCCTGAACTTATTTCAGCTGTCAAAATACTTTATCCCGATTATCTTCCAATTGAACCAAATACCAGAAGAGATACAATTAAACAGGCATTAGTCCATATTGATAAATGGGGAAGCGGCAATGTCTTTAGCGGTAGAGTTTTTCCTCAGGTTGGTGAATTCGCTTCATCCGGATTTAAATACCTGAAAAGTGCGGACCCTTTTTTTGATAGATATACTTTCTACTGCACAATTAAACCCTGAGGATAATTTCAGAACTGGTGCGCATTTTTGATATTCCCTTTTCAAAGCCGGATTAAGCAAAACATTTCATGCTTGCTACTTTGACCCGAGCTTTTTATTCTGCCTCAAAAGCTCAAGAGCTTCTGCAGCCCTTTTTGCCTGAGTCTCCTCCTTCTTTGCGCTCGTTATCCACAATACGTAGAGTCTGCGGTAAGAGGGGGCAAGACTGCTGAAATTCTTCCATGCAAGGGCATCTGCCCTAAGGGTCTTTTTCACAAGAGGCGGAATATCCAAAACTTTCTTCTTCTGCGGGGGTGTTTTGTTTTCAGAACTATCCTCAAGCGGAAACGTAACTTTCGAAAGGCCGAACTCAGTCATCCTGCCTTCTTTGATAAGCTTTCTTACTCTAGCTTTATTTACTTCGGACCAATTATTCGTATTTGTTCTCGGCGTAAACTTCCTGGCATAGCGCTCTTCATCCAGCTTCTTAATTATACTGTCTATCCATCCATAGCACAGTGCCTCACCTACAGCATCTTCCAGGGGCAGAATGGGTTTATTGGCGCTCTGTTTATAAAAGACTAACCAGATAACATTTTCCTTTAGGTGATTTTTCTTTAGCCAGTCCCGCCATTCCTTGGCGGTCGTTACATGCAGGGTCTTAAGAGCTCCCATTTCGCATCCTCTGGAGGGATAGTTTGAAAATGTATGAAGATTAATAGTCCAAAGTTAAAAAGCCTTAAACCAAAAGGCAAAAGGAAAATCTGTCACTTTTCAAAACCTGATAAATGCGATTCAAAAGAAATAACCTCTATGGCTTTTCTCAAGGATTATTTAAGAAGCTGTCTTTACCCATTTATTTGGAGTGTAGTATTTGTTTTTTTTGAAAGACAGTGACTAAATAACGACCATGATGCTTTTAATATTTTCAGCATGCATTTAACACTCCCCAACCTTCAATTTAAATCTTCTTGAGTTTGTGTCAACGGCTGCCGGGGGGTACAGTCTTTTGGATCAGTTTTAGTATTGTGCTTGAGTTTCGAAATGTGGCCTGCATCCCAAAAACTTTTTCAAGCTTTGCCGCTGAAAATTTGGAGTCGCTGAATCCTGTGCGGCAGAGCCAGTAAACCTCCTTCCCATAAACGCGGAAATCGTCGGTTTCAGTTCTAAAGGGCTGGAGTTTATTTTCTGAATCAGGCGGGGGCACCTCTGAAAGAAAACCGATTACCAGATGAGCACTCTCAGTATCCGCTTCATTGTAGTTGAAAGGAACATATCCGGCAATATCGCTCAATTCATCAGCGGTACGGATAAATGTTTTTATCTCAAAGCCGAAGGCATTAAATAAGGCTTTCTCTATTTTCTCTTCCAGTGTTTCTTTATCTTTAGCTTTCGAGTCAAATAAAACATTGCCACTGTTTATAAAAGTCTCAACGTTACTTAATTGCAATGATTCAAAAAGATTTCTGAGATCATCCATCTTTACTTTGTTATGTCCGCCGACATTTATTGCTCGTAAAAACGCTATGTACTTTGCCATATTAAATGAAATCCCCGCATATTAAAAAACTTCAAATGAAACTGTTTTTATTAATACCAAACATAAATTACAGAAATGTTTACTTAAAGAATTCTTTCTTATATATCGATCCGGTTTTGAGGAACAAAGAAAATGAAATTAGAGATACAGAAAGGACCAAACCTGAAATTAAGGATAAAGAGAACTGACAGATTAGTCTTCAGAATAATGAAAGATTTACCCTCTGGCTGAATTGCTTGCTGAAAAATGGCAAAAAATACCTCATTGAAGAAGAATAAGTCGAGAATTGTACAAAATTTCAGCTCGGACGGAGTTATGAACAGGGACAGGATTAAATGTTAATTAAAGTATAGTCTTAACATTGCCCGCTTCATCAAAAT
>JBLNEL010000233.1:0-5306 GCA_050262615.1 Bacillota bacterium | reverse complement strand
TTGAGAAATTTCGCCATTTTCAAAGTACCATGTCTTTAATCCGTCAAGATGACCTAGTTTATAGTTCTCCTGATAGCTATATTTGCCATTTGGATAGTATCCGTAGGCTTTTCCATCTAATAATCCCTCTGAGTAGTTCATCTCAGATTTAAGCTTTCCATCAGAGTAGTATGTTTTTGCCGGACCATTTAGTACTCCTTTAGAATAATTCCATTCAGCAATCAGGCTGCCATCTTTATTAAATTCTTTAACTAAACCTTTTTTAAGGCCATTTTCGTACTCAGTAATAGCAGCTATATAGCCGCTATCCAGGTATGTCTTGCAGATACCTTCAAATTTGCCATCTTTATAGAAATTATTCTCCTTAAGATATCCGCTGTTATAATATATCTTTTCTTCTCCGTTTTTAAGTCCTTCTTTAAAGCTGATTTCAGATCTAAGAATGCCATTGTCATAGTAATCCTTAAAACTTTCCTCAACTTTGTCAAACTTTTTATCTATCCCATATCTTACACGTTTAATAATCTGCCCATTCTGGTAAGTATCTACCACTTTCAGTGAGCCGTCAATGTAATAGAGCTTTGAAATGCCGTCAAGTTTGTCATTTTTATAATTTGCTTCAAGTGCTATTTTACCATTTTCAAAATAGGTTTTACTGATACCTTCGAGTTTTCCATTGATATAATATCTTTCAACCTCAACACCGCCGCCGTCAAAGTAAGTTTTTGAAAGGCCGTTTAACTGCCCATTATGATAGTTCCATAATCCCATGATATTACCACTTCTGTAGTAGGTC
Source organism: Bacillota bacterium (assembly GCA_050262615.1). Classification (GTDB taxonomy): domain Bacteria; phylum Bacteroidota; class Ignavibacteria; order Ignavibacteriales; family SURF-24; genus JAUZPB01. The sequence goes on along the minus strand of JBLNEL010000233.1, from coordinate 4,510 downwards.
TTGGTAATACCTTCCTGTATATTATTTATATAATTGGGTTCTGCCCAAAGCTCACCCGATTCATAATACCATTTTGATGTCCCTTCAAGCTTCCCATTAGAATAGTACCATTCCATGCTTAAAGAGCCCTTTTCGAGATACCATTTGGATATTCCATCTTCCTTATCATCATGGAAATACCAAAGTTTCCATAGTGTGCCGCTCGGATAATATTCTCTGTAACTGCCCTCACGTTTTCCATAATGATATGCGCCTTCGGTTTTTACTTTTCCATCGTTATAATAGGTATATTTAATCTCATATTCTTTTTCCTGGGCGGAGATCATTTGGAAAGTAAAAAGTGCTGAAAAAAGGATAAATTTTAAGCTTTTTGTAATTTTCATTCTTCCAAAAATTGTTATCATCATAATTGTTCGTACATTAAAAATAGCTAAAAGTTTCCGCAAATTTAATGAAAAAAGTAAGGAATACTAGGGATTTTTTTGGTAGTAAGCTTATAAGTTAACAATTGAATTAAAGCTTTATAACATAAAATCGGCCTGCAGAATCTGGAGCTTAATCTTTCAGGTCATTTTTTTGTTTTTGACTTTTTTGATAATCAAGCAGAAGACTTATCTGGAGTGTAACCGGCAGCAGAAAAATCACAGCTGTTATAAGGAAAATTGTAATCATATTAAATATTAGTTAAATTATTACTTTATTTTAATGAATTTCGATCTCTGAGCAAATCAATTATCTATCTTGCTTTATTAAAAAAACCGTATCAGGAAATTAAATAAAAAAATAAAATGTTTTCTACGACAATAAAAATCACCTTTTATGATGCTGATCCAGCAGGAATAATGTTTTTTGGTAATGCTTTCAAATATGCTCATTCTGCTTATGAAGAACTGATCGAAGGTTCCCCATATAAAAAAACATTTTTTTCAAATGAAAAGTTTGTTGTTCCAATTGTTCATACAGAGGCTGATTACCTTAGGCCGTTATATCCAAATACAATTCTTAGGATTGAAGTAAGCGCAGGGGAGATAAGAGAAAGTTCATTTGAATTAAATTACAGATTATCCGACGAAAATCAGCAGGAATGTGTAAGGGTAAGGACAGTTCATGTGTTTGTTGATAAAGTGAGTTGGAAGAAAGCATCTATTCCGGCAGATCTAAAGGCTTTTCTCGAAAATCTCCAAGATTGAAAAAAGTGCCGAAAAAAACACTAGTTATTTTTTTTGCTTAATTTTTCGATTTAATTCCTTAATAATTTTACTTGTTATACATTTGCCGTATCTGTTCCCTTTTTATTTTCCCAAGAGAAGTCCTCGGAAGCTTATCGGTATAAAAAATTTTTTTAGGAATCTTAAAAGGGGATAAATTATCTTTAAGGCATTCTTTTAGGCTTTGCACATTTAACAGTCTGGAACCCTGGACGATTAGAGCAGCAACTGTTTGGCCCCATTTTTTATCACTTAAAGGAAAGACGCATACCTCCTTGATATCTGTAAACTTAAGCAGCGCTGTTTCAACTTCGAGAGGATTTACATTTTCTCCGCCGGTTACAATAAGATCCGTCCTGCGTGATTCAATATAAAGATATCCGTCCTGATCTAAAAATCCCAGATCGCCTGAATAATACATATTTGACTTCAATTTTAGTTCACTAAGTGCAGTTTCTTTCCAATAACCTTTCATAACGGAATTTCCGCTGACTACGACTTCTCCTGACTTGTTGGCAGAGAGGCGGTTATTGTTCTCATCAACAATATAGATCCTGTTCGAAGCTAAAGGTTTTCCTGCAGAGGGACTTTTTTCCGGATTCTGATTAATATTAACTGAGGTAACCAGTGAGGATGTTTCAGTAGCACCATAAACCTTTGCTATTATCCAGCCTTTTTCAGTAGCCTTTATTGCAAGTTCATCTTCAATCGGACCACCGCCAAGAAGTACCAGTCTTAAGCCCGGATTTGGGGCAACATTGGATAACAAGAGCTGTTTTAATGTAGTTGATACAAACGAAGCAAGTGTTGGGTTAAACTTTTCAAGTGAGACTTCAATATCCTCAGCTTTAAGTGAGTCAGGAAGAACAATTGAGGCTCCAAATAAAAAAGCTCGCACGGGTATAGAAATTCCGCCTATATGGTAAAAGGGGAGGCTTGCCAGCCAGCGGTCAGCAGGAATATGTTTTATCATCTCGTCAGCTGAATAGGCGCTATGGAGCAGGTTACTATAGCTCAGCATAACTCCCTTGGCTCTGCCAGTAGTCCCGGAAGTATATAATATTAGTGCTGTTTCATCGGCTCCCGGGACAGAACCTTCGATATTAGCTGCATCGGTAATAGTACTATCTACATCTGAACTAAAAGGGAAAATTCTTTTGCGTTGATCAGATATTCTGTATCTCAGATCAGAATGTATAAAAATCATTTCTGATTCTGAATGATCAATCAGATCTTTGATCTCATTGTCAAGCAGACGGATATTCATTGGAATCGGAACTGCCTGCAGATGCCATAAAGCAAACAACAGAATTATAAAGTCCGTATTATTGCCTGAGAGAATTGCCTGATGAGAGCCTTTTTTTACACCCAGTAGATTAAGCCTGCCGGCTGTAATTTTTACTTCATCATAAAACTCCCTGTAGCTTAATATACGGTTGCTGCTGATAATTGCCGGTCTGTCTTCTGAAACTTCACTTTTATTGAAAATCTGGTAATTCATAATGCCGATGTAAAAATTCTAAAAGTAATCAGATCATGTTAGGAAATAATCTGGACTATTTATTGTAATCATACCATTGTCAGGAGATAAAGACCCTGGCGATGCATAATATTCATCAGTGCCGATGCCGTGGGCATAATCATTATTTATTGATGAGGCCAGGAATAATAAAGCTTTTTTTCCTATAGCTGATTCAAAAGATGAAGAGATGATTGTAATTATATTATTTCTTCTGGCTTTATCAATGATTTTCAATGTATCGAGTATACCTCCAAGCATCATGGGCTTTAGTACAAGAATAGGGCATAACCGGTTTTCTATAAATTCAAAAGCATCACTTACCGAGCGTATCGATTCATCAGCGGCAATTGGAACAGGACTTATTTTTGAGATTTCTGAAAGCTCCTGTTTAAGGCTCACTGGCTGTTCAACATATTGGATATCATACTGTGCAAGTTCATTTAATTTTTCAACTGCCTCTTCAATCTCCCACTTACCATTAACATCCAATCTGATCTTAATATCATGACCTACAGCAAGGCGGACTTTTTCAATAATCTCCAAATCCTGATCAAATGATTTTCTGCCTGCTTTAAGTTTAATAGTTTTATAGCCGGAATCAACATAATTTCGGACCATCTTAACTGTTTCTTCTGCATTTTGCAGTCCAACCACAGCATTAAGAATTACCTTCTCAGTTGAAGTTATTTCAAGCAGATGTTTAAGATCAGTCTTTTTCTTTTTTGCCACAAGTGAAAGTAGAGCTTGTTCTAATCCATGCTTAAGTGCAGGAAAGGGGGTCAAATTATTAAGATTAAATTCAATTTCACTTACTTCGTTACAATCTTTATATAAATAAGGAAAAGAAGTTTTCAACTCCCTTAAAATTCTTTCAGCAGTAGCCGGGCTTTCTGAACCGAATTCAGGTAGAGGAGCAATATCGCCCTGTGCAGAGTATTCAGAACTGTTTAAGGTAAGTAAAAACCCCCTTCTTTCTCTAATAGGTCCTTTAGAGCTTAAGAACGGGGTCTTTAGTTTAATAGTATAATCAGAAAAATCAAATCCTGTAATCTTCATAATAAAATACCAAGTGCAAACAAAAATCCATACAAAGCAGAAAGTTTAGCAGTAAGTTCAAGAGTCCTGTTCAATTCTTTGCCTTTAAGTGAGAATAACATTTTTACTAATCTGACAGCGATAGGAATTGTCAATAACGGCAGCAATATCCACAAAGCAGGGGAGTAGACAATATAAAGTAGTACCGGAATGATATAGCTGATAGTAAGCAGCACAATATATTGCCAGCGGGCAAAGCTTTTTCCAAAGAGAACAGCCGTTGTTCTTTTCCCTGCAGCCCCGTCCTCCTCAGAATCTCTGTAATTATTTACAACAAGAATATTAGTAATCAGTGCTCCAACGGGAATTGCAGAGAGAATGCTCAGCAAATTAACTCTGAAAGTCTGGACGTAGAATGTACCTACAGTTCCCACAATTCCAAAAAAGATAAAAACAAAAATATCACCAAGTCCATTGTAAGCCAGCGGATAAGGTCCAGCCGTATAGGCTAAGCCTGCCAGAATAGATAAAATTCCAATAACCAGTACCGGAAACCCACCAAGGTAAACAAGGTATAATCCCAGAATAAAAGCCAATCCAAATACCAAAGCAATACCAAGTTTCATTTCATTTGCAGAAATCAGTCCTGAGGCTAATGCTCTCTGAGGTCCTGAACGCCCTTCTTTATCAGCCCCGGAAAGAAAGTCATAGAGGTCGTTAGCGTAGTTTGTTCCAATTTGTATAA
>JBLNEL010000232.1:0-5485 GCA_050262615.1 Bacillota bacterium | reverse complement strand
TGGGAATTATCTGAACTGGGAATTCCGGTTTCCATTCCGGACGCTTGGGTCAACAAGAGCCAGGGTGTATGCAGCAAGATATATTGATGAACTTCATTTTGGTTTCAGCGGAAGGGAACTTACACTTGCAGGCAGTACGTTTGATTTCCGTTTTGATGCAATGACATCCAGTCCGCAGAGAAATCCACAGTACATTCTTGATCTGATGGTGCAGAAGATTGCTGACTCATGGGCTTCAAGTGCTGTCTCATTAGGTCCTTCAGTGATACTGACAAGGAGGAGTGACCGGAAATTTGGAGCAACTTCATTTTTCTTCAATCTCAGGCTTAAACTAGGTACATCTTTTTAAAGTTCAACATATCTGTTATGGTTTCAAGTCCTGATTAATTACATTTAACAAAATTTCCATTGAATTAACTTTTTACTTATATTTAAGGCTAAATTTTTATTAATAGTGGAAATATTTCTTTAAATTAAAGAGGAAACTACCGGAGAAAGATAAATGGCAAATTTTATTGGTACCTTTAGTGTCATACCATCACTGCCACAGAACCTTGAAAGGTTAAGAGAATTAGCTTATAACCTTCACTGGACATGGAGTCAGGATGCGTTTGAGCTTTTCAGAAGGCTGGACCGCGAATTGTGGGATTCAACAAATCATAATCCTATTATGATGCTGGGCAAGATCAGCCAGGACAGATTACAGGAAGTAGCAAATGATGACGGCTTTATAGCTCATATGAACAGAGCATATGATGAATTAAAAATGTATTTGACGCAGACTACATGGTACCAGAAGAGTTTTAAGACAAATGGGAAGCCTTATATTGCATACTTTTCTGCAGAATATGGTTTAACTGAAAGTTTACAGATCTATTCAGGCGGACTTGGAATACTTTCGGGTGATCATATGAAGTCCTCAAGTGAATTGGGACTTCCGCTGATTGGCATAGGCTTATTATATAAAGAGGGATATTTCCAGCAATATTTGACTTCAGACGGATGGCAGCAGGAGCGTTATGAAATTAATGATTTTTATAATCTGCCAATGAGCCTTGTGCTGGATGAAAAGAAAAATCCAGTAAAGATCTCCCTTGCCTTCCCAAACAGAAGCGTATACTTTCAAATTTGGCGACTTGATGTAGGAAGGACTCCGCTTTACCTTTTGGACACAAATGTAAACGAAAATAATGAAGAAGACAGAAAGATAACGCGTACACTTTATGGCGGTAATTCAGAGACAAGAATTCAGCAGGAAATTATCTTAGGTATAGGTGGTTTGAGAGCATTGCATGCTTTGGGAATGAAACCGATGGTATGTCATATGAATGAAGGACATTCTGCTTTTCTTTCGCTTGAAAGGATAAGGGATCTTATTGCAAATGATGGATTGAGTTTTGAAGAAGCAAAGGAGTTAGGGTATTATTCAAATATTTTCACAACACACACACCGGTTCCTGCAGGTATAGATGTATTTTCCAATGAGCTTGTAGAGAAATATTTCGGGAATTATTACCGGAATGATCTAAAGATATCTGATAAGACTTTTTACAGGTTAGGGACAATCGACAAAGATTTACCTCCGATGAACTTTAATATGGCTCATCTTGCAATGAATACTTCAGGATATGTAAACGGAGTAAGCAAACTGCATGGGGAAGTATCAAAGAAGATGTGGGTCTCAGGTTTTAAGGGAGTTCCGTTTGATGAAATTCCGATAGATTATATAACCAACGGAGTTCACACACGCAGCCATATCTCTACAGATATGGTGGAATTGCTTTACAGATATTTAGGTGAAAAATTCATTAATCGTCCTGAGGATCAGTCGATCTGGCAAAGAATTGATAAAATTCCTGATGTTGAGTTATGGAGGACGCACGAAAGAAGGCGTGAGAGATTAGTTGCCTTTGCAAGAAACAGGCTTAGAAAACAGGTACTGGCCCGTGGCGGGTCGCACACTGAAATTGCTATTGCAAATGAAGTACTTGATCCTGGAGCTTTAACGATAGGTTTTGCAAGGAGGTTTGCAACATATAAACGTGCAAATCTTATATTTTCAGATCTTGACAGGCTGGATAACATACTTAACACTCCGGTTCATCCAGTGCAATTGATAATAGCAGGGAAAGCTCATCCAAAGGATGAAGAGGGTAAAAAGCTAATCCAAGAAATTGTTCAGATAGCAAAAGAGGAAAGATTCAGAAAAAGAATAGTCTTTCTTGAAAACTATGATATGAATGTTGCCCGTTATATGGTCGAAGGCTGTGATGTATGGCTTAATAATCCACGCAGACCGCTTGAAGCCAGCGGGACGAGCGGAATGAAAGTAATTGCCAATGGAGGACTTAATTTCAGTGTTCTCGACGGATGGTGGGACGAAGGCTACGATGCCGAAGTTGGCTGGAAGATCGGTAATGGCGAGGAATATCTGGATCTGGAATATCAGAATGAAGTTGAGTCACGTCAGTTATATGATGCTCTGGAGACTGATATTGTTCCATTGTTTTACAATCGCTCGACAGATAAACTTCCACGTTTATGGATTTCAAAAATGAAGTCTTCGATGAAAAAGCTGGGTCCGCAGTTTAATACAAACAGAATGGTTGAGCAGTACTTTACAAAATTCTATAACCGGGCATATGAAAGCCGTAAAGCACTTACAAAGAATAATTACCAGCAGGTGAGAGCTTTAACAGAATGGAAAAAGAAAGTTAGAGACAGCTGGGGGCAGGTAAAATTTGTAAGTCTTGGTTATGAAGGAAGTTCAAATGATGTAAAGGTTGGTACAGAATTTATAGTGAAAGCCGAAGTTCAGTTAGGAGCCCTTTCACCGGAAGATGTTGAAGTTCAGATCTATTATGGTTCAGTCGATAAGCAGGATATTGCACATGCAAATTCCTTTGTAAATATGGAATATGATAAATCAAAATCGAGACATGGATCTTGTTATTATAAAGGTGCAATTGTCTCGCAGAATAGCGGTCAGTATGGGTTTACAGCCCGTATTTTACCAAAGCATCCTCTTTTAATCAGTCCCTTTGATCTTGGACTGATTTCCTGGGCGTAGCAATAAACTGAGCTTAGCAAAGCAGTTAATCAAAAGCAGGGAGAAGAAGGTTCTTCCTGCTTTTTATTTTAAAAAACTTTTCATTATTTTGCCCCAATTACATACATGCATTCTGGAAAAGCACATGAAAAATTTTCGTTTTTTCCACCTGTTATTTTTTGCACTAATACCTTTAATGTTCATACGGGGACAGAATAGCATTTCAGGTTATGTTACCGACGAAGTTTCAAAAAGACCATTAAGCAATGTTAATGTTTACCTTTCGAATACAATGAGCGGTGCAGTTACAGATAGCAATGGCCATTATAAAATTCAATTTGCCCGCTCGGGTAATTATGAGATAATCGCATCTATTCTTGGATACGAAGTTGCAGTAAAGAATATTGATCTGGAGTCCCGAAGAGACATTAAAATTGATTTTCAGCTTAAAGCAAAGGAATATCAGCTTGAGAATATAAGTGTAACTGCTGAGCATCCAGAGGTGTGGCTTGAAAATTATAATATTTTCAGGAAATTATTTATCGGAAAGACTCAATTTGCAGGCGACTGTATAATAGAAAACAAAGAGGTTATTGATTTTAACTGGGAGGGGGCCGATCTTCTTAGAGCAAAAGCTGAAAAACCTATTATCGTTATAAACAGAGCCCTGGGTTTTCGAGTCGAGTGCATACTAACCAGGTTTGAATGGAATAAGAAGGACATGTCATTGTGCTATGTTATTAAGCCGAGGTTTACATTATTAAACACAGATAATGATTCAGAAACTGAAAGATGGAAGTTGAACAGGCAAACCTCATATGAAAGGTCAGTTGAATATTTCATGTTGAGTTTAATCAGGAATGATTTCTGGAAAAAAGGATATTCTATTGCCTGGGATAGTACGCCTGGTTTATCAACGGGTAGTGTTTCTAACGTAAGAGTATCAGTTGAAGATCTTCTTAAAAAAAACGAACAGCAGGAAGAATATATTTTATCGTTTCCCGGATATTTAATGGTGAGAGACAATGGCAACATATCCTGGCTGAAGTTATTATACCCGGAGGTAACATTAAACAAGAATGGTTTCGCAAAGGAAGTTCTGCCATTTAGAACATTAGGGTATTGGTCCACACTTGGAGTTGCAAACATGCTGCCTCTGGATTATAATTTTTCTGCGGATAGCGAATAAACTATTAGGCAGTATACTGTCTAACTTAGTAAATGAACTATACAGCCCTGAGCATTTGAAACCCATTCAGGGCTGTAAATATTTCGTGATATGAGCTATCCTGTTCAAATTTTACTTTTAAGAAAACTTATTCCTTTTTCAAGTAAACCTCCCTGAGGTACTGATCCTTCAGGAGTCAATTTATCAAAGACTGTTGGTAATATCTGTGTCAGACCTGAGGTTATACTTTCAGGAGACTGACCAGTTTGTTCAGACAGGTATTGTATTCTCTCATTACCGAATCCCTGTTTTACCTGATCCTGAGAGACCGGCAGATTTTCACCGCGTCCTATCCATGAAGAAATAATATTTCCTAAACCATTTTGATTAAAAGAATTAATAATTCCGTTAATTCCGCCATGCTGGTTATTAGAAAACATTTGAAGCAAGGCTGATACCAAGCCTGCATGTTGACCTGAGCTGCCGCCAAATAATCCGCCAGCTGCACCAGCTATATTGTCCAATAATCCCATTATTTCACCTTTCGAAAGTTAAAAAAAAAATATTTTAGATCATTCGGGATCTATCGTTTCATTTTGTATATGTACTATGAAAATATATAGTTCTTTTCTATTTGTATTGCAAGTCAAAACCCCAAATCTTATTAGTGGGCACACAGAAAATTGTACAGATAAAATCGAATTATTTTTAATTTTTTGCATCAATATATCGGACCACTTGATATTTGGCTGATAAATAATTACAAATAACTAATTAAGCCAAACGGAAAGCCAGAGGTGAGTTTAGTTCATAAATAAATTTGAAAAAATAATTACTGCTTTATTATATGAGGTGAAAAATGTTTGATGTAATTATTATTGGTGGAGGTCCTGCCGGTTTAAATGCTGCTCTGGTGCTTGGGAGGTCACGCAGGAAGGTGCTGGTCTGCGACAGTGGAAAACCCCGGAACTTTCATTCAAAGGCTATGCACGGTTATCTCTCACGCGATGGAATTAGTCCCTTAAAATTTCTTCTGATTGCATGTGAAGAACTGAAGGCTTATGGTGTAATTAAAAAGCAAATGGAAATTAAAGTTGTCAGGAAAATTGGCAGTAGTTTCGAAGTCATAAACGGAGATGGTGAAAAGTATTATTCTAAAAAGCTTCTGATAGCAACCGGAATAAAGGATCTGATTCCTGAAATTGATGGAATTGATGATCTATATGGAAAATCTGTTTTTCATTGTCCATATTGTGATGGGTGGGAAA
>JBLNEL010000231.1:0-9701 GCA_050262615.1 Bacillota bacterium | reverse complement strand
TAGCAATTCAGCAGTTAAACACAGTAATTCAGCAGAATGCAAGTGCAAGTGAAGAGATGGCCTCAACGGCCGAAGAACTTTCAAGCCAGGCTGAACAGCTAATTGAGACTATTTCTTTCTTTAAGGTTGATGACTCTCAGGTTAGGAGCGTGAAACAAAAACTCCCTGATATTAAAAAAGAAATGAAATCATTACAAAACATAAAAACTGTAAAGAACCGCACAATAGCCTCAGACCGAATTCCGGTTTATTCCGGTAAAGGGGTGATAATAGACATGGGAGAAGATAAAATAGACAGAGATTTCGAAAGATTCTCCTGAAAATAATAGCATTTTTTTTACTTTTTATTAAATTGAACTAATCCTTATATTAAGTCAACTTTAAGATAAAGTTCAAATAAAAGATAGAAAGAACCAGAAGAAATGCCCGACAGGATGAGGGAAGATATCAATGAGCTTCAGAATTCGTTAAGTGACACTGTATTTGAGTTAGCGAGTATAAAATATGCTCTGGATGAGGCTGCAATTGTAGCAATAACGGATATAAAAGGCACAATTACATATGTGAACAGCAAATTTTGTGAGATATCAAAATATTCGCAAAATGAGTTAATTGGGAATAATCACCGCATAATAAATTCAGGTTACCATCCGGTAGAGTTTTTCAAGGAAATGTATAAAACTATCGGAAAGGGGGATATCTGGAAAGCTCAGATCAGGAACAGGGCAAAAGACGGAAGTTTTTACTGGGTGGACACTACGATCGTTCCACTAAAGAGCCGTGACGGCAAACCGATAAAATATTTAGCGATCAGGTTTGATATAACAGCGCAGAAGCGGACAGAGGAACGATTAAAGCAAACTTTAAATGAACTTGAATATACAAATAAAGAGCTGGAGCATTTTGCATATGTAGCTTCTCATGATCTAAGGGAGCCGTTAAGGATGGTAACGAGCTATGCACAGCTGATAGGGCGCAAGTATCAGGGGCGATTGGATGAGAATGCAGATGTGTATATAAATTATCTTGCTGAAGGTACAAAAAGGATGACAAAGCTGATAGACGGTCTCCTGCAGTACTCACGTTCTACGGCTTCAAAATGTCAGAATTTTGCTGAAGTAGATCTGAACAAAGTATTAAATGAAGTTTTAGCTGATCTCAAAATTGCTATTGAAGAGAGCAATTCAAAAGTTCATTACTCATCACTTCCTTCAGTTATGGGCGATCCGGTTCAGCTGCGGCAATTAATACAGAATCTGATCAGCAACGCAATAAAGTACCGGGATAGAGAGCCCCCAGTAATAGATATAACATCCAAAGAAAATTCTGATGAATTTATAATATCAGTAAAGGATAATGGCATTGGTATAAGTCCAGAGAATTTTGACCGGGTTTTTGTAATTTTTCAAAGGCTGCATAATGAAGAAGAATATCCGGGAACTGGAATAGGTCTTGCTGTCTGTAAAAGGATAGTTGAACGGCATGGAGGCAGGATATGGCTTGAATCGAAGCCCAGTAAAGGTTCTGAGTTCTTTTTCAGCATACCAAAAGTATAACAGATCAAAATTATAAAGTCTTGGAAATTATAAAAGCATAGAAGAATGTAAAAGTTTCGAAGCGAAAAAATAACATTGGGAGATAGAAGTTTTGGCATCTATCTCCCTTTTTTTATCCCTTTAATGCTCCGGAGGTTTTTCATAGAATAAATGATTAAAAGGTTATTCCGGCGACGGCATAAAAAAAATCCATTTGACTTTTAGAAGAAGAACCATTATTTTTTTTATTGTTTGAAATTTTTCAAACGATCAGAACCTTCCTCAAAAATATGTAAGAAAACTAATAAAAGGGAATAGATATGAAGAAAGTAGTTATTACACATGCCAAACGTACCCCTATAGGTGCCTTTAATGGTGCTTTAAGTTCCTTTTCAGCTGCACAGCTGGGCAGTATTGCTATTAAAGCTGTCTTAGAGGAATCAGGTATTGATAAGAATTCGATTGATGAAGTAATTATGGGAAATGTTTTAATGGCCGGTCAGGGTCAGGCACCGGCTCGCCAGGCTGCGATATTTGCAGGTCTGCCGGAAAAGACAGAAGCACTTACAATAAACAAGATGTGCGGAAGCGGTCTTAAGGCAGTAATGCTTGCTCAGCAGGCGATAGCCGTGGGAGATGCCGATATAATAATAGCCGGCGGGCAGGAGAGTATGTCTAATGCTCCATATCTGCTTCCGCAGGCAAGGAACGGCTACAGGCTTGGAAATTCCACTATATATGATTCGATAATTGTTGACGGATTATGGGATGTATACAACAATGTACACATGGGCAGCTGTGCAGAATCGTGTGCAAAGGATTTCAATTTCACACGTGAGCAGCTGGATGAATTTGCAATCAATTCATATAAGCGGGCAATAAAGGCGCAGCAGGACGGGTTTTTCAAAAATGAAATAATTGATGTAAAAGTTAAAACGCGTGCCGGGGAAACTGTTGTATCAAAAGATGAAGAGCCTGAAAAGGTTAATTTTGATAAAATTCCAGGATTAAAGCCTGTTTTTGACAAGCAGGGAGTAGTAACGGCGGCAAATGCCTCAAGCATTAATGACGGAGCTGCAGCATTACTGATAATGTCAGAGGAAAAGGCTAAGGAGCTTGGATATGCTCCATTAGCTGAAATAGTAGCACAGAGTTCAGCAGCAAAGGCTCCAATTCAGTTTACAACAGCACCTGCTGATGCAATAAATAAGGTACTTCAGAAAGCCTGTCTGACTGCAGAACAGATAGATCTTTATGAAATAAATGAAGCATTTGCTGTAGTATCGCTAGCAGTAAACAAACTCTTAAACTTACCGACAGACAAAGTAAATGTAAATGGCGGTGCAGTTGCATTAGGTCATCCGATAGGAGCCAGCGGAGCAAGAATACTAACGACACTGCTTTATGAGATGAAGAGGCGCAATTCGATCTATGGATTAGCTTCACTTTGTATTGGCGGCGGCGAAGCTTCGGCACTGATTGTAAAGAACTATCAAAAGTAAATTAAAATGACCACAGAAGATAAACTAAGAAAAGAGATCATTCAGCGATTTGGCGATGCATATAAAGCTTTCGGTTTAAATAAACTGATGGGCAACATAGTTGCCCTGCTTATATATTCACCTGAACCCTTATCCTTAGGCGAAATAGCGGCGCAGCTTCACAGGAGCAAAGGGCCAGTAAGCCAGATACTAAGGCGTTTAAGGGACAGAAAGCTTATCAGGAAGACATGGGCAGCGGAGAACAACAGGAAGGATTACTATGAGATTGAACCGGAGATCTTTGAAAATGCTTTCCGTAACAATTTCGATCTGATAAAGAACAATAAAAGGATAGCTGAATATCTGAAAACCCGTGTTGAGCACCAGAAAAAGAACGATCATGAAGTGCTTCACGAGCGTATCTGCGAAATGGAGAGGTTCTATGAACTTATGGAAAAACATTTTAATAATTTCCTAAGTGAATGGACAGAAGAAAGGCATAAGGTCCATTTTAGAAATCCAAGGCATTAGACGCATACATCAGAACTATCCGGTCTGATGCATGAGTGAGGTCTGTTTAAACTATTTATTAAACGTTTGATTTTTTTCAAACGATAAAAATCCCGGAGGAACAGAAAATGAAGAGAATGGAAAACAAGGTAGTAATTGTAACAGGCGGCGCACAGGGAATAGGAAAAGCGGCAGTATTAAAATTCGCAACAGAAGGCGCCAAATGTGTAATATGGGATGTAAACACTGAAAAAGGAAATGCGCTGGTTGAAGAATTAAAAGAAAAGGGTACAGAGGCTATGTTCATCAAGGTGGATGTAACCAGTCCTGAATCAACAGATAATGCAGCCAAAGAGGTATTAGGAAATTTCGGCAGAATAGATGTACTTATTAACAATGCCGGAATAACGCGAGATGCCTCGCTGATGAAAATGACTTTTGAGCAGTGGAAGCAGGTAATTGATGTAAACCTTTCAGGAGTATTTAACTGTACGAAAGCTGTAACGCCATCGATGGTTGAGAATAAATCGGGCAAAATAATAAATACATCGTCAGTTGTTGGGTTATACGGCAACTTTGGGCAAACCAATTATGTAGCCACAAAGTCAGGCGTAATCGGAATGACAAAAGTATGGGCAAGGGAGCTTGGCAGGAAGGGAGTGAATGTAAATGCAGTTGCTCCGGGATTTATTGCTACAGAAATGGTTGAGGCTATGCCTGAAAAAGTGCTTGAAGGAATGAGGGAGAAAACTCCAATGGGAAGGCTTGGATCACCAGAAGATATAGCCAATGCTTATTTATTCCTTGCAAGTGATGAAGCATGTTTTATAAACGGTGCAGTATTAAGTGTTGATGGAGGACTTACAATTTAACATGAGAAATGCAATTATAATAGGCTCGGGCTCATTTGCTCCTGAAAAGGTAGTGCCTAACAGTTACTTTAATGAAATACTTGGTGAAGATGTGGATACATGGTTAAGAGAAAATCTGACTATAAGAGAAAGGCGCTGGTGTGCTGAAGATGAATCGACAGCTGATCTTTGTGTTGAAGCGGCCAAAAGGGCAATATCAAGTGCCGGAATTAAGGCCGAAGATCTGGATCTGTTAATTATTGCTACTGATACACCGGAGTACATTTCTCCATCGACGGCCTCAGTTGTACAGCACAGGATAAATGCAGTGAATGCGGGTACTTTTGATATAAATACAGCCTGTGCAGGATTTGTAACAGCATTAAATACCGCATCGAGCTTTATAAAAGCAGATGAGAATATAAATACAGTAATGGTAATTGGCGCCTATGCAATGAGCAAATTTCTGAACATGACAGACAAGAAAACCGTTACGCTTTTTGCAGATGGAGCAGGAGCAATGGTGCTTAAAGCATCTGAAGCCGGAAGTGAAGGGTATCTGGCGAGCAAATTATATTCAGAAGGCCAGTATGCTGACTGGATGGGGATATATGCAGGTGGAGCTCATAAGCCTATCAGCAATGAAGTGATAGAAAATAAGGATCATCTGCTGAAATTTGTAAAAAAATTTCCAAAGGAAGTAAATCCGACTACCTGGACAAAAATGATAAAGGAAGCCTGTGATAAGCTGAAGATCACTCCCCAGCAGATAGATCAGTATTTCTTTACTCAGATAAATATAAACAGTATCCGGGAGACATTAGATAATTTAAATGTTGACAGAAGCAGGGCTCACACGATCATGGACAGATTCGGCTACACAGGCTCAGCATGCATACCGATGGCATATGATGATGCAGTTCAGCAAGGGAAAGTAAAAAAGGGAGACCTGGTTTGTTTTATGGGTTCAGGCGGCGGTTTGGCATTTGCTCTGGCAATTTACAAAATCTAAATAAAGGAGTTTACAGTGGATCTCGCTTCAAATAATATGGTTACTGCCAGCTGGATATTGATACTTCTTTATGCAGCTGTAACATTGTTTTTTGTTATCCGCGGTGCATTAAAGACCAAGGATATTAAAGACTATGCAGTTGGGAATATTTCTTTCCCGCCGTTTGCTGTCGGTCTGGCACTTTCAGCTGCGATGACCAGTGCAGCAACATTTATTATTAATCCGGGATTTATTGCTTATTATGGTTTAAGTGCTATAATTTCATATGCCATCGTATTGCCTATTGCTTCAATGGTATCGCTTGTATTTCTTACAAAAGGATTCCGCAGGCATGGCTCGACGGTTAAAGCAATGACCATGGCGCAGTGGATGGGAACCAGGTATAACAGTAAAGGTTATTCGCTATTTTTTGCTTTTCTTTCGCTGCTGCTTATCACATTTATAGTACTTATCATTATTGGTCTTACAAAAGTGATGGCCCATTCATTAAATGTACCAGAGACATATATGATGGCTGGGCTGGTTATTTTTATTTTTGGATACATGATGTTCGGCGGTGCAAACTCGATGGTTTATACAAATACAGTGCAGGCGCTTCTGATGCTGGTTGTTGCAGTCATTTTATTAACCTCTGGGCATGAGCATTTTGCAAACGGTGTAAACGGTTTTTTAGAAAAACTGCGTTCTATTGATCCTAAGCTTGTACAGACGACAAATGAGAGCAGTTTTCTTTTCCGTGATTACTTTGAGATCATTTTTTGTCAGATAATTATCGGAATTGCCATTGTATGCCAGCCGCATATTATTACAAAGTCACTGTTATTAAAGAGCGACAAGGGAGTAAACAAATATTTGTTCTTTGCAGTGATAACACAGATCATTTTCTTCTGGGTTGTATTTACAGGGATATATGCAAGGTTTGAGTTCCCGGACCTGATGGTAAACGGGGTTCCGCTGAAGCTTGACAATGTGATCTCAGCTTATGTAATAAAGGAATTTCCGGTTTATATGGGCCTTCTGGTTTTACTAGGGCTTATTTCTGCAGGTATTTCTACGCTTGAAGGGCTGATACAATCAATAGCATCAACTACGACTATGGATATAGTTCCCACATTGTTTGGAAAATTTCTCCCAAAGGATGAGGGAAAAAGGAACTCAAGGCTTATACTTATCAATAGAGTCTCGATCTTTATTTTTGCTATTATTACAATCATATTATCATATGATCAGCTTATTAATCCAAAGTTAAGTGTAGGCATATTTGCACAGAACGGAGTATATGCATATTTCTCGGCAGCATTTATTCCGATCCTGATCGGGATGTTCTTCAAGAATATTCCTAAGCTGGTTCCTATTATTGCATCAGCTACAGCAGTTGCAGTTCATTTTTTGTATTATTATGGAAAACTTGGTGTTCCATATTCTAAAGCAACGGGGGAGAATCCAGGTGTAGCAGCAACAATGGCAATATCAGCATCAATTCTGGCAGCTTTTATAACTTATTTCTTGACAAAGAAAACCAATCTGGTTCAATCTGAAAATAATGAAAAAGAATCCAGGGATAAAAAAGATGTACAATTTTCAAACTGACTGGTTATCAAAGTGGGCATATTTTACGCCCAACAAGTTTTTCTTAAGAGAGCACAACAGGAATATTCAATGGACATTTCTGGAGTTTAACCGCAGAACAAATGCTCTGGCAAATTATCTGACAAACGAGCTTGGGATAAAGGAAAAGGACCGTATTGCTGTTTTCTCAAAGAACCGGGCAGAATATGTTCAGCTATTCCTTGCCTGTATTAAATGCGGGGCAATACTTGTGCCGTTAAACTTCAGGCTTACGCCAAGGGAACTGGATATACTTATAGCAGATGCGTCGCCAAAACTATTCTTTTATGAAGATGAATATTCAGAACAGATACAAAAGCTTCAGACGCTTAGAAATATTCCTGACAGGAAGGCTATTGAGGATATAACAAAATTCCTGACAGAAGATGCAGCGGAAGCAGAATATGAACCTCCGCGTGTATTTACTGAAGAAGATATTGTAATGATCCTTTACACAGCAGGTACCACAGGGCTCTCAAAAGGAGTAATCATTAATCACAGGATGCTATTCTGGAATGCCGTTAATACATGTCTGAGGCTTGATCTCACCTCAAGTGATCACACGCAAAGCTATGCGCCGTTTTTCCATACAGGGGGCTGGAATGTATTATTCACGCCATTTCTGCTGCATGGAGCTTCTCATACTTTGCTTCAGAGTTTTGATGCAGAGCTTATACTGAAACTGATCGAGAAAGAAAAAGCAACAATTTTATTTGGTGTACCGACAATGCTTCAAATGTTGTCGGATCTGCCATATTTTGAAAAAGCTGATCTATCGACAGTAAGGTATGCAATTGTAGGCGGGGCTCCGATGCCTATACCGTTAATAAATCTCTGGCACAGCAAGGGTGTATTTATCAGGCAGGGGTTCGGGCTGACAGAAGTAGGGCCCAATTGTTTTTCACTGCACCAGGATGATGCAATCAGGAAAAAGGGTTCAATTGGATTTCCGAACTTTTATGTAGAGGCAAAAATAATGGATGAGCAGGGGGCTGAACGCGGGAGCAACCAGGTTGGTGAACTCTGGCTGAAGTCGCCAGTAGTAACTCCAGGGTATTGGTGCAAGGAAAAAGAAACAAAGGACTCGATTACAGACGGGTGGTTTCATACAGGTGATCTTGTAAGGCGTGATGAGGACGGTTATTACTTTGTAGTTGACAGAAAGAAAAACATGTTTATAAGCGGCGGAGAGAACGTTTATCCGGCCGAGATAGAGAAATATATTTATTCAAATGATGCAGTAAAGGATGTTGCCGTAGTTGGTGTTCCTGATGAAAAGTGGGGGGAAGTAGGCAAAGCTTTTGTGGTTAAGAAAGAAGGGGCTGCCTTAAGCGAATCGGATATAATTGATTATTGCAAAGGTAATCTGGCAAAATATAAAATACCGAAATATGTTCAATTTATAAGTGAACTTCCGAAAACAGATGCAGGTAAAATTAATAAAAATGAACTGTTGAGAATTCATCAACAATCAATAACCACTAAATAAAAAGGAGTAATTATGAAAAAGTCTCTTTTGTTCTTATTGTGCTTTTTAACACTTGCTTTATCCTCATGTAAAAAAGATGACGATAATGGCGGGACAAATCCTCCGGCTGCTACTGATCCGATAGTAGGCACATGGGTTTCACAGGGAGCCAACGTTGCGCTTGGTTTAAGGGTTGCACCATTCAAGGTTGTAAAAATAGTTGCGACTTTCAATGAAAACAAGACATACACAGTTGTTCAGACCGACAGTGCAAACGTACAGACAACATTTACAGGCACATACACCAATGCAGAATCAAACGCAACCGATACTTTATCGACAACAGGTACAAAGGGAGCAAAGATCTATACAATTACAGCAAATCAGGCTACTCCAAGTGCAGTTACAGCACAGGGTATATATGCTATAAGCAGCGGCAACATGACATATGAAGTAATTCAGACTACTCCTCCTCTTACAGGTGTAAATGCACCTACAGCAGCTGGCGGATTTGGAAGTACAACAATAGCCGGTACAAAATATCCTATTTATATTCAGAAGTATGTAAAGCAGTAATATTTTCAGCTGGCCTGAGCTATTAAAGCAATAAGTGAGGCTAAGAAAGGCATGTTTGAAGAAGAAATCAAATTACCTGATCTTAGCCTCAGTAATATATAATTGATATCAAAATTACCTTTATCTGAATTTAGAGGCATTAGAAATGCACAAGTATTTAACAGTTATTTTATTGAGCATACTTTTTTCTGCTTTCAGTATTTTCCCGCAGGAGAATACCGGAGCGAAAAAAGTTCCGGATCCCAAGACCCCCGAATTTAAGTTCATAGGTTATTATTTTTCGCGTGGTACAGCTTCAGATATTGCACCCACGAATGAGCTTTTAAGGGGGCAGATAATAGGCCGTCTTTTCGGACCAAACACCACAAACACACATGCCAAAACCGCGCTTTATGCTGAACAGCGTTTTGTGCCGATGTTCATTTATACTCCATCGATACTTGACGGTTATGCAACATTCAGAGGATTATTTAAGATCGACATGACATGGGGGGATGCAGCCTATGGAGTAGGCGGTAATGTCGGGGGCGGTATTAACGGCGGACAGGTTAATTTACAGACATTATTAGCCAATGTAGACATTAAGCCGCCAGATGCTGACTGGAATCTGGTATTAGGACTTCAGAGGATGTTTGATAACGTTCGTGATCCGAACGTAGC
>JBLNEL010000230.1:0-7742 GCA_050262615.1 Bacillota bacterium | reverse complement strand
ATTGTTCAGAATAATTAATCAGCCATATAAGAAGTATAAGAGAGATCACAACATAAAATAATCTGTAGAATGCAAAGTATTTTTTAAGAAAGCGGGTTAAAAGGTTTGTAACACTAATACTGATCAGAAAGCTATGGAGTACACAATAGCCTGCCCAAAGGAGAGAAATAAACAAATATTTCATTTCACACCTCAGCTTAAAAAAAAATCAAACTGCAGAAGTAAAACATTTCCTGAGATAATCTTTCAAAAAGAAAGAATAATATCAATGGCAATAATTTATATTGTACAAAACAGAGCAATCACTTTAATAAAATTTAAGGATATCAAAATGAGTGATGCAAGAGATATCACGAAGTCTGTTTATTTATGGTGAACATAAAATTTGAACCGTTACCTACTTCAGACTCTACCCAAATCCGGCCGCCGTGGCGTTCCACAATTTTCCTGCAAATTGCAAGGCCAAGGCCGGTTCCAGGGTATTTATGTCTTTCGTGCAGTCTCTGGAAAAGTAAAAATATCTTCTCATGGTGTTCAGGACTGATTCCAATCCCGTTATCTTTAATGCTGAATGTCCATTCTTTATCATCAGAATCAAATGTTATTTTTATAAGCGGATTCTCATCGTCCCTGAACTTAATGGCATTCTGTATGAGGTTTTGGAAAAGCTGTTTAATCTGCACCGGGCTTGCCTTTATAACAGGCATATGGTCAAAGTCGATAATAGTTTTTGTCTCAGCTATTGCTATCTGGAGGTCTCTGCTAATATCTGCCATTGTATTATTCAAATCAACTTCTACAAAAGATTCAGTTTTTGCAGTAAGTCTCGAATATGAAAGCAGATCATGTATAAGTTCATTCATCCGCTTTGCCCCATCAGTTGCATAAAATATATATTCTTTCGCCCTGTCATCGAGCTGGTCTTTATATCTTTTTTCGAGCATCATCATATAGCTTGAAACCATTCTTAAGGGTTCCTGCAGGTCATGACTAGCGACATAGGCGAATTGTTTCAGCTGATTATTTGAATCTTCAAGCTCAGTCATCATGCGGTGAAGTCTTTGTTCAACTTTTCTTTGTTCAGTGATATCCTGAAGGCTTAAAAGAAAAATTTCACCCTGGGTCATTTTGAGCAAGTTTGAAGAAAGCAGGACAAGGCGTTTATGACCATATTTAGTAAGAATTGTTACTTCGTGATCCAGCAGGTGTTTTTTTTGTTTCAGCAGATCTGTTATTTTAGAACGTTCTTCAGGGTCGGGGAAAATATTCAGCGGCAGGGAGTTTCTGCCAATGATCTCATCCCTTGACCATTCCACCAGATCAATAAAGGAATTATTTACATCAAGGATCACTCCATCATCAGTGCGGCTTAAAATTAAAGCATTTGGGTTGGATCTGAATGCAGCTGAGAACCTTTCCTCGCTTTCTTTGAGCAATTTCTGATCATTCATTCTTATCATTGCGATGGCCACCTGGTCAGCGACAGCCTGCATCAATGAAATATCATTACCATCAAATATTTCACGTTCTGTTGTTCCGAATGAAAGGGTCCCAATAACTTTTCCCCCCTCAGACAAAAGCGGGTGGGAGGCATAAGCCTTTACTCCATAAGAGCGAACGAGGTTTGCCCTCAAGTCGCCGCTTGTCTGTACATATTCAGCAACAATACTTTTCCCATCGCGGGCAACGCAGCCGCAAATTGCAGTGCCGAATTCCAGATATTTAATCTTTTCTGCTTCCTCTCCGGGGATACCATAATAGGCATTCAGATAAAGAGTTTCCTTACCAATAGTAATGAAATTAAAAAATACCTGGCAGGAAAGGAATTCCATTAGTCTATGGCAAATGTTCTGAACAGTTGACTGAAGTTCGGTTGATCTTAGAAGGTCACTTGCAGTCTGAGATAGTATTTCAAACCTTTCCTTAATTCTTGTAAGTTCAGTAATATCCTGCCTGACTATCAGAGGATCATTTGACAAATTCTTTTTGTCTATATAGGGAGGCAGGAAATCAGAAGGGCTCTCATTCCTTACTTTTGAATCAGTAATGAAATCATCATTCAATCCAGGTGATATTTTGCTGATCCGATCCTCTGAACATTTCATATAAACTCCTGCTGATTAAGGATGAACTTTAAACAATGCGGTTTCTTTTTGAAGGTAATTCTGTCAGAAAGAAAATGCGCTTAATGAGAAAGGTTCAAATTTTCATTATAGAATTGGATATGGAACAATGTAAGTTAAATTTCAAATAAATTCCATAGCAGCGGTAATTATTTATGAGTCAACCCGAGTTAAGTTGTCAGTCTAAAAACAGCTTGACTTAAAAACTGATATGTTGTATATTTTTCTGGTTTTAGTCAGAGACTATACAGCGATCGAAGGATTAGATACTATTGCAGATATGTTGATATGACAGGTGCTTGAGCAGCAGGGAAGAAAATATTGAGGACAGAACCTGTCTGACAGAAGGCAGGCAGAAAAAATAGAATCCACAAGTTCTGAAAAAATTTTTCAAGGCTCGTAACTAATCCAACCAAAAATATCAGGAGCTAATATGAACCATTATTTCAGTAAAACTTTCCTGCTTATGGTCATAATTTTCGCTTTTGGGCAAAACAGCCATTCCCAGTTCAGGAATTATCCCCTTAAAATAGGTTTGAGCATCAGTGCAGTAGATCCTTATACCGAATACTATGAAAGCAGGGGGCTCAAATGGTCTTCCTATACCAGAGGTTACCTTCGTTTTGAGCTTTCAGATAAAATAGAAGGTGAGTTTGGAGGAGGGTACCTTCATCTAGCAGGTATAGACCGACTGCACCAGTACTATAGCACGAACATGTATCCGGTTGATTTCAGGCTTATTTATAATCCATTTGAATTTGAAAGCTGGAATCCTTACATATCGGCAGGGCTTGGAGTAAGTTACTGGAAGAATAAATACATGCCAGGTGAGGTTTCACCAATGAGCGTCGATAAGGACGGATACTCAGGAATAATACCTATGGCCATGGGTGTTGAATTTAAGTTAACTAATGAAATATTCTTAAATCTGAACATAGGATACACACATTCACTGACCAGCGGGCTGAATGCCTATAAAGATGAGGAGAGTTTCTTTAAGAATGACGGAGCATTTAATTTAGGTGCAGGTTTTACATTTGCAATCAGTCCAATAGTAAAAGACAGGGATTTTGACGGGCTTACAAACGCAGAAGAAGAAAAGCTCGGTACAGATCCAGATAATCCCGACAGTGATGGAGATGGCTTGAAAGATAATGAAGAGGCAATGACATATCACACAAATCCGATGAAGGCTGATACTGATGGAGATGGTCTGACAGATAATCTTGAAGTTCTGAAATACAGAACCTCACCCCTCGAAATGGATACAGATGGGGACAGACTCTCAGATGGTGAGGAACTGCTGAAATTTAAGACTAATCCTACAATGACAGATACAGATGGGGATAAACTAACAGACGGAGAAGAAGTTTTAACTTACAGAACTAATCCTCTTGATTTCGACACTGACAAAGACAGCTTAACAGATTTCGATGAAGTTCAGAAATATCACAGTAATCCACTTCTAGCAGATACAGACGGCGGCGGAAAGAAGGATGGAGATGAGGTAAAAGCAGGAACAGATCTTCTTCAGAAGGAAGATGATATAGAAGAAGTTGAACTGGCACAGAATCCTGCTGAGACAACTGAGCCTGTTAAAGAAGAGGTTTTTAACTTAGAAGGGGTCTTATTTGCGACGAACAGTTCTAAAATCACTTCGCAGTGGCAGATGATACTTGAAAAAGATGCTGCTTATTTGATGAAAAATCCGAATATAAAAATTCAGGTAAACGGTCATACTGATAGTTTAGGGAAATTAGCAGGTAATATGAGATTATCAGAAAGAAGGGCTGCAGCAGTAAAGGACTGGCTGGTCAAGGCAGGAATTTCGGGTGACAGGATTACAATAAAGGGATTTGGTCCGAAAGAGCCAGCTGCATCAAACGATAATAACGAAGGCAGAAAGAAAAACAGGAGAGCGGACCTGAAAAAAGCAGATTTCTAAATAGAAATAAATAGAGCCGTAATTAACTTTACGGTTTTTTTATTATTTCAGCCAGGTATCGTAAAATAAAAGGCCGATCCTTTACCTTCTTCTGATCCAACCCATATTTTACCGCCGTGGCGTTCTATAATTTTTTTACAAACAGCCTCCAGGTCAGCCAATTTTCTTTCTGTAATATCCATCAATCCGGCAATGCGGCTTACAAGATTTCCTTTGTTATCAAAGATTGCACTTCCTTTTATTTGGACATAAATGACTTCGGAAACTCTTTTACGTATAAGATCATCCTTAATCCTTAGGCAGAAGAATTAGCATTGAGTAGTTATTTGTTTTATAAGGAAGTAAAACAGATTCAAATTTGTCTGATTCCATATAAGAGAACTGCTTTGTTGTATTCATCATAGGTGTTTTGATCTTATTGGATGCAGTAATAAAAAAATCATCTAATTAAATCGATAGCCGGTATATTAGGACTCAACCTAATTGCTGCTGCAGCCTGCTTTACAATTGAGAGCTGCTATTTTATGCATGGTTCTACCGGCGGGTGGATGGCAGAATGGGAACCGCCGAGGAAAATAGATCCAGGGGATGCAGCTGTCCTGAAGGGTTATAAGATTGAGCCTGCTACAACGGGGTTTACATTTCCCACCGGAATTACCTTTGTCACCCGCAGGGAGAATCCGGTTTAGGTCCTGCATTAAACAATAAAGGTTATGTCCCATCATTTGTAATAAAATTTCAGATAAGAAACGGGCTAGGAGTGATGCCTTCATTTTCAAAAGAGAGAATCTCACCAGAGGAGCTGGATAATCTGATAGAATATCTGAAAGCTTTACGGAATAAGTAACAGTTCATACCCACCCTATCTTTTGTAAACTACTGTTTAGCAAGTATATATCTGAGGCTCAGTCAACCTCTCATTACAAATAGTGAGAAATGATGATTATAATTATACAAAATCATTATTAGTTGGGATTGAACAAGGGCTCTTATAAAACTATTTTCTCATAATAATTCTGCATAAGCAATGTTCCTGCAAAGATAAAAAGGATAAACGGTAAGGATACTTATATATTGTTTGGAGTTATTGATTTACCGAATTATTAGGAGAAAGACATGAAAATATATATACTGTTCATTTTTATAGTTTCAATTATTTTATTAGATCAGGCCACCACTTCTGCTAACGACAGGCGCTTTACATATACATACGAGACTTTAGTGCTACCGCGCGGTGCACGTGAATTTGAAATATGGAATACTTACAGAACAGACAGAGGTTATTTCTACCGCCGGCTGGATCAGAGAATGCAATTTGAATTCGGACTGGGTCATAATCTTATGTCAGCTCTTTACCTGAATACCAGCTGGAGGCTGCAGGATGCAAATGGATCCGAACCAGGAGGCGAGGCAGTTCCAAGCCAGGAGATAAGCATATCATCAGAATGGAAATACAAACTACTGGACCGTGTTGCCGATCCAGTCGGGTTTGGACTTTATGGTGAAGCTACACTTGGATTAAATGAAGTTGAGCTGGAAGGAAAACTTCTGCTGGATAAGCAGATCGGGAATTTTCTTTTTGCCTTTAATGGAGTAATAGAAAACGAATGGGAAACTGAACTGGAAGGTGGAACAACTGAGACGGGCAAAGAGCTAAGTCTGGAATTTGATCTCGGAGCTTCATATCTTGTTGCGGGTTCATTTTCATTAGGCTTTGAGCTTAGAAATATAAACAGGCTTGAAGAGGGAAAGATAGAGACTTCATCTCTGTTTGCCGGGCCAGTACTAGCCTATACAGATGAGAACTGGTGGGCGGCGCTTACAATTATGCCTCAGGTGACATCATTCAAGGGAGCTACAAACGGTAATCTTGCTCTGAATGACAATGAGAAAGTTGAAGCGCGTTTATTGTTTTCTTTTCATTTATAGTAAAATAATATAAGAGAAAGTTTATCTAAAATGATTAAGTTTTATTTATCTGTATGCATTTTGAGTGTATTGTTTCTTATTTCATGTTCAGGGTCACTGCCCGAACCCACAAGTGAGCAAATCCAATGGGCATCAAATAAATGGCCTGGTATAAGTACAAGAGAGCTTACTGAGGGGAGGAATATATATATCGACAAGTGTTCCGGTTGTCACGGTCTAAAAGCCCCGTCTGATTATACTATAGAAGAATGGAAGCCTTTGCTTGAGAAGATGAAAAACAAAGCCAAGCTTAACGATGCGGAAAACGAGAAAGTCTGGTACTTTATAGCATCGATGTCAAAAAAGTGAATTTAAAATGAAGCAGGTGATTCTGGTTTATTTATACCTTGAAGACATTTTCTCAATAATCAAATATTAAATTTTCACAAAGGTAATTTCGGATTTGGACTTTTAGTACAAATCGAGTCCAATTGGTTTTTCAAATTCAACCAGAATATCGATGCCGCTTTTTTTCTGTGGAGAGTACATGGGCATAGTAGCCTAATATGCCCATTTCTTTAATGTTATATTTTCTTTTAAGCTCATCCTTATGGTGGATAAGGGGCTTTATTAATTCCAACAAATTTTTCATTTGATTCCGAAAAAATCTTATAAGCATGGCTAATAATGATATCTTGACTGCAGAAAATCAATTCTTTCATTTTGAACCAGATAAACAATTCTGTGCTCTCCGGTTATTCTCCGTGACCAGCAGCCGGCAAGGGCATACTTAAGAAGTTCTGGTTTTCCGCTGCCTTCAAATGGGGAAGGGATGATTTCCTCGATGAGTTTACAGATTTCCAGCGCAGTTTTACGGTCTTGTGCTAGTCCGGATATTTAAAGAAGCATTTACAATGGTATAAAAAAATTATACTTTCCACAATCTAAAAACTTACTATCAGCTGAAAATGAGAAACTCTTTTATATTCTTTATATTATTTATTCATGTAAATATATTCTCACAGCAGGAAAACACATTGCAGTTACCTGAGCATTCTGCGGCCGGGGTATCCTCAGACAGTATGCATATGATCAGTACATTAATGCAAAAATATGTTGATGAGAAAAAACTTCCCGGTATGGTTACCATGATAGCACAACATGGGAAGATAATCAGTTTTATGAAATTCGGAAGAATGGATTCAGTGAAGCCCATGCAGTTAAATTCTTTTTTCCGCATAGCCTCAATGACAAAACCAATTACAAGCGCTGCTGTAATGATCCTGTATGATGAAGGCCGCCTGAAACTTGATGATCCGGTATCAAAATATATTCATGAATTTAAAGATCTAAAGGTTTTATCAGCAATTGATAAAGAGGGGATAAAGCTGGAAAAGCAGATCAGGCCTATGACAATACGCAATCTCCTTATGCATACATCAGGATTAGCGCTTGGCGGGATGAACAGTCCCGTTGATTCTATATACAGTGCTGCCGACCTTTCGAGTGGAAACTTAAAAGACATGATTGGGAAGCTTGCGAAAATTCCATTATTATATCAGCCTGGTACAAGGTGGAATTACAGCAGATCAGCAGATGTGCTTGCTTACCTGGTGGAAGCAGTTTCGGGAAAGCCGTTCAATGTATTTATAAAGGAAAAGATCTTTGATCCTTTGCAAATGAATGAAACGGGATATTCTGTCCCTGCCGAAAAGCTAAACCGTGTGACAGCTGTTTACAGTCCCGCGGATTCCGGCGGCATTGCA
>JBLNEL010000229.1:0-2738 GCA_050262615.1 Bacillota bacterium | reverse complement strand
TCCGAAGCAGAAGTTGATAATTTTGTTTCAAAATCCATAGGGTACGAAACTAACCCTCCTCTAGATAATAATTGGACAAGCAATGCTCTATTCGTAGCCCATCGCAATCAAAATTCTGATCTTTTTGAAACCGAGAAAAAGAAAATTGCCGGATGGTATTCAGGATTCTTTTCAAATATCTATGGAGCTTATGGTGGAGATGGAGCCACAAATAGTACAATAAAAAATGCTATTGAATCCCTAGGGGTTGGAGTGATAAACTACAGAGGTCACGGAGCTGAGAACCGTTGGGATTCTTGGAACGGAGTTGAATCATTTACGTCTGATAATGCTTTTAATTTAAGTAATGGGAGAAAACTACCGGTAGTCTTCTCAATCTCATGTGATAACTCGAGGCTGGATTATTCAGGAAATTGTCTGTCAGAAGGATTTACAAAATCAAGAAGTGGGGCGGTTGCAGTTTTGGGAGCCACCAGAGTAACAGCTAATGCACCAAATGATTATTTAGATGAAAGCATATTTTCAAATTTAGTAAGTAATAATGGCAGAAAAAGAATATCTATAATCAGCAATAATGCAACAAAAACAGTTTTAGATAATTTTTGTGGTAATAATACAGCTGAGATTCAAACTTTGGGAGGTAATGATGACTCTAGAGATGCAAAGAAAAATGCCCTGTATTATTTATGGTTGGGAGATCCTGCATTAGATATGTACACCGGAGCAATCTCTCAAATTCCGGGTGTTGATGTTAGAGATGACGGTTCAAGTATTACAGTTACAGCCGGAATTCCTTGCGATATTTGCATAAGCGGAGGAATTAACGGAACGGAGCTTTATAGCCTCGTTTCCGGGGCTTCAACAAATTCAGTCTCTACAACGATTAGGCCGTTATATATTACTATTTCAGCTCATAATTTCGTGCCATATAATGCGATAACAGGCGGCACATTATTATCAGATGAGACCTGGATGTATAACATGCATGTTTTGGGAGATGTAATGTTACCTGCTGGAAAAACATTAACTGTAAAACCGGGAACTACATTAATATTTAATAATAACTCCTCCCTTGTAGTAAACGGCAGCCTGAATGCCAATGGAGCAACTTTTGATTTTATTTCAGGCAATTCCACTTATACCAATGGCATTAAACTTCTTGCGGGCTCAACTGCCTCAATTTCCAATTCAAAAATAAAGAATGCATATAGAGCAATTGACCTAAACCAGGCGTATTTAAACCTGTCCGGCTGTGACATTACCGGATGCTCAAGCCATGGCATCAATATGTATGATGAAAGAAGCGTCGCAAATCGCTCTGAAATTTATGCCTGTAATATACATGACAATACCGGAACGGGCATAGTTTTATATTATTCGTCCCCCATAATTCAGGTTAATAATATTTACAACAACTACTATGGAATGGGAGTGAGTGATTATTCGGCTCCGTCACTTGGATATATGGGCGCCTATGGATATAACCATATATACTCAAACAGGTCGCACGGATTTTCTGCAAATCGCAATTCTAACCCATTTCTGGGAGAAAATATTTGTATAACGAACGGGGGACATAATAAAATTGAAAATAATACGGGGTATAACCTTAGCGTATTTGGAAACAGCATCGTAACTGCCGAGAACAACTGGTGGGAGTACTTATCGGATAATGTAACGATCAATACTGCCAGGTTTTATGTCAGTTCGGGCAGTTTTGATTATTATCCACCTGCTGATCCGGAGGATCCGGCACGCTATTATGATCAGGATCCGAATTTAGTCCCTGGTACTCCTTTAAGCCAGAGTTCCCCGGAAGAAAAGCTTTTTGATAAGAAGTTTGTTTCTTCTACAGGCGCTGTGTCCAAAGGCGGAATAAATGAGAGTCAGATTGCTTCTATGGGTAAGGACTCTTTAGATGTCAAGGCTGAGTTAAAAACTCCAACGGGCTATGATGAGAAGTGGCCTATATTGAAAAAACTTACATATGCAAAATACCTGCTCTTACTGAACCGGGACGCTGAATCTAATCAGATATGCAAGAAAATAGTTGAAAGTATACCTGACTCTTCGCTGTCTTATTATGCCCTGGATATATTGTGGCAATCAGGAAGGAAGAACAGGATGGAGGACTTTAAGGACTACCTGAAGCTCCTTAAGTCGACTTTGGACAATAAGGCAGCTGCTCTTATGGCTGAGGTCATAGAGGCCAGATTCAATAAGGAAAACAGGATAAAACTGCTGGATGAGATGTGGGATAAGATAAAAAGAGCAGGGAAAAAAGAATTAAGCTCTAAGGCAAAGCAGGACATTCAGGAATCCATTCTTTTCAGCAAACTTCTCTATTACCTGAATGATAAGAAGAATGTGGAAAAAGCAAAGGAAACGGTCCTGGAAGTTGATGATCTTGTAGGCTTTGGAAGCCATTCTTCAGTAGAAGCCCACAGCCTCATTGGAGACATTATTCCCGAAAAAGAGATTCTGGTAAAAGAACTAAAGGATTCAGAGGAAAGTGCTGCAATTGAAAAACCGACTGAATACAGCCTTTCAGGCAATTATCCGAACCCCTTTAACCCGTCGACCAGGATTGACTATATGCTTCCCATGACAAGCAAGGTTGAGCTTAAGGTCTATGACATCTTAGGTCATGAAGTAGCAACTCTGGTAAATACAATACAGGAGGCTGGAAGATACAGCACTATATTTAATGCTTCAAACGTTTCAAGCGGGCTCTATAT
>JBLNEL010000228.1:0-2785 GCA_050262615.1 Bacillota bacterium | reverse complement strand
GAAATTTATCAGAATTATGAATACAGGCTGGTAGATTTTTCCATGCCCATTTCCTTCAATGAGAATAACAGCAGTGTCATTTACTTCAAGGGCGATCCTAATCTTTATAAAAAGGAACCAGTTTTTGATAAAATAAAGAATATACTCGGTGACCTTTATATAGTTCAGAGCGAGTGGCGCGTGGTGCAGTTTTATAGATTCGCCGATACAAGTTTTAATTTTGTAAAGTATCAGTCTGATGAACCTGGCATGGAAGCCTTCTCCGGACCACATTCAAAATGGGAGTTCAGGAATAACAGGCTGTACAGGTTTTCGGGCATGGAGCTGATCTCTTATGATTTTAACATTGCAGATACCACGATCACAAACAGGAGAGTACTGCTTAGTTCAGGCTCTGCCCTGGACAGCATAGGAGTAGACAGGAATTTCAAGTACGCAGCCCGTATAAGCGGGGACTCACTGAAAATATATGACATCGATAAGGAAGGCTACATAAACTCAATAAGTATTGCAGACGTTAACAGGCCTATGAGACCCGTAGTTGACTCGCCTTACGTTTATTTGCATCAGACTACACGCATAATAACAAATGTGAAAAAAGAAAATAATCCTTCTGTAAAAAGCTATTGGCTTTCAGCTTACCCCAACCCGTTTAACCCGGTAACCACATTGCAGTTCAATATACCAGTTGCAGGACAAGTGGAGCTTAAGATTTACGATTTGCTTGGAAAAGAAGTAACAATGCTTGTTAATGAAGAAATGAAGGCCGGGAATTATAAAGTTCAGTTTAATGCTTCCTCTCTTCCAAGCGGAATTTACCTTTGCCGGATGAGTGCAGGTACATATGCTGTAACAAGGAAAGTGGTTTTATTAAAATAAGATATACAATTATACTGACTATCAGTTGAAACTAATTTACATCAGTACAATTTAACAACATCCCCCAGGAGCGTATATGAAAAGAAATTTATTGTTTTCAATGCTCTCAGTTTTCTTTCTGATCGCGGGAACTACCGCAGCCCAGACTACAGATCACACTAACTATTACGGGAATCTCTTAAGAATTCCCATGTCTGCTGATACCCTTTCACCAGCCGATACGCTAGGAAGCTGGGAAGATGTTAAATATTGGGAAAATGCCAGGGGTAGTGATTATCCCGGCAGACAGTATTCTTTCTATTATGGCCACCTGAGTCTTAAGGACCACAGCTACCTTTTTAAACAAAAAGAATGGTATATGTTCTATACATATATGGAATCATATGGCGGAAATAATCTATTAGAAACTGAAGGTGAGAAAACGGACCGGGGTTTCAGCTTAACAGATGTGGCCATGGGTGACGTGCAGCCCCCGCTTCAGATAGAAATTACAGAAGTTATTCCGGCTCCCTCGGGCAGCTGGCTATTTAACGGGTCGCTCGGAAACGCTTTTTTAGGCAATGATGACAGCCTCCATCTATATTATGGATTTTTTAAGAAATGGAAATATGGTGGGGATTCCAGTCAGGCGATGGAGGAAAATCTCGTCTATATCCTGGGGCGGGTA
Organism: Bacillota bacterium; assembly: GCA_050262615.1. Taxonomy (GTDB): domain Bacteria; phylum Bacteroidota; class Ignavibacteria; order Ignavibacteriales; family SURF-24; genus JAUZPB01. Next base: position 1,239 of record JBLNEL010000228.1, on the reverse strand, counting down.
GGGGACCGTTACCTGGGGGCTTTTGCAACGGAGAAAAGCAATCCATGGTCATGGAATAATGAACCAGAATACCGGCTGGTGGATCTCTCAAACTCACCAAAAATCGAAGTAGACAGTCCTGCTATTAAATTCTACGGGGCCGGTAGTTCCGGCCTTTCCGGCAGGCAGCCTAGTATAATTAGACAGATGTACAATGATCTCTATTTAGCGCAGGATGTACCCGGACCAGGACTAAGTATCCTCCGGTTTGCAGATACTAGCTTTAATTATGTCAAAGGGGCGGTTTTCCATACAGACGATTCCAATATTCGTATTTGGCAAAGTATTAGGGAGTTTAAGAATGGTAAATTTTATTTTATTGATGGAACGGACTTATGTTCTTATGAGTTAAGCCTTTCAGATACAACTTTCGTAAACCGGAAAGTATTAATGCAAGTACCCTAACGGGATGAACGGCTGGGGATAGACAGGGATTTCAGATATATTGCAAAAATTGACGGAGACACGCTGAGGATATTTGATGTTAAAAAGGAATCATACATCAATGCCATCAGTATCCAGGGGGTTAACAGGCCGATGAGACCTATAGTTGACTCTCCTTATGTTTATCTGCACCAGACTACGCGCACAGTAACTGATGTTAAAAAAGAAAAGATTCAGGTGGCAAAAAGCTATACTCTTTCGGCATACCCTAACCCGTTTAACCCTGTAACGACACTGGAATTTAATATTCCTGCAGCCGGAAAAGTGGAGTTAAAGGTTTATGACGTCCTGGGTAAAGAGGTAGCCACGCTGGTTAATGAAGAAAGAAAGGCTGGAAATTATAAGGTCCAGTTTAATGCTTCCTCTCTTCCAAGCGGAATTTATCTCTGCCGAATGAGTGCTGGAAAATACAGTGTAACTAAGAAAGTTGCTTTGTTGAAGTAATAATGAAGGCTTTAAAACAAAATCTGGAGAAGCTTGTTTAAGGCTTCTCCAGCATAAATTATCTAATATTTGAATTACTTTTTCAACCGGTCTAGTATGAACTATCCGGCCCAAAAACTATTCAATATGTATTTCTGCCTTTTTTTCTACCATCTATTTCCTCCATACTAGTGAGAGAAAACTAATATTAAGGAATTAAAATGTCGAGAGTGATATCACTTTCAACAGTAAGCATCCGGACGTCTTACAACTATAAAGTAAGAAGTCTTTAATGAACTGTCAAGCACTAAAAAAATAAGCATAGGGGACATA
>JBLNEL010000227.1:0-20665 GCA_050262615.1 Bacillota bacterium | reverse complement strand
TTTAATAATTTAGTTTTTTCATTATATTTTCTTGAGATCACATCTTTTCAAAACAATAAAGAGTCTGAAATGTAAACTGATAACAAAAGGAGGGGCTATGCAGCTATGTATATTCGAGGATATCTATTTTGACAGGTTGGAACCGTTAATTTATTCACGGCCCACATATGATTTGATATGTGGAATTAATTCTCTCAGGGCGAAGATCCTGCGTGCCTATCCAGATCTGAAGTATACACTTCACTGCCGTCAATATCTTGAACCGGTCATAAAGGCGAAAAATCCTTACATTGAAGTAAACAAAATAGTTGATGATGAATGTTTGTTTATAAATGGAAGAATTCTTGCTCCTCCTGATATGTTAAACATTATCCCGCTGGACAATAAAGAAAACAAGCTATATATGAACAAAGAAACCATTATTGCTGCCAGGGTTTCGGGGAAAAAGCTTGAGGAATTAAAAGGTGGATTATATGACCTATTATCCTTATCAGATTTTGATGGAATTCCAACTGAACAGGTAGAAATCAAACATATTGATTATATTTGGGATCTGATTAATAACAATCACCGGCAGCTGCTGTGTGATTTTCAGTTTTTGATGAAAAACAAGGACCAAAGGAATCTTGGGAAGGTTTATCCGGGAGCTCATCTGCTGGAAGATGAACAAATTTTCATTGATTCGGGCGCTGAAATAAAACCAGGTGCAGTTTTAGATGCAACAAAAGGTCCGATATATATAGATAAAAATGCTGTTGTGCATGCAAATGCAGTAATTGAAAATGCAGTTTATATAGGCGAAGGGAGTCAGGTAAAGAGTTGTGCCAGAATATACGATAATGTCAGTATCGGTAAAGTATGTAAAGTAGGTGGAGAAATTGAAGACACGATAATACTGCCATATACAAATAAGCAGCATTCCGGTTTTTTAGGTCACGCATATATAGGCTCATGGGTTAATATTGGTGCAGATACAAACTGCAGTGATCTTAAGAATAACTATGGGACAGTCAAGGTTTATGTAAATGGCGAGATTGTAGACAGCGGTTCGCAGTTTTTGGGACTTATTATGGGGGACCATACAAAAACCGCAATAAACACAATGTTCAACACAGGTACCATTGTCGGTTACTCATGCAATATTTTTGGTGCAGGATTCCCGGCAAAGTATCTGCCGTCATTTTCATGGGGCGGCAGCGGTGCTGTTACGACTTATGATATTCAGAAAAGTATAGAAACTGCAAAGCGGGCCATGTTAAGGCGCGATTACTTACTGACTGAATCTGATGAGAAACTATTTAAGAAAATATTTGATTTAACAACTAAGGAAAGAAGAAAACGGGGTTATCCTTTCTGAGAGTAATTTTTCATGTTTAAAACTCCCCGGTTAGATCTGAAAGGTAATTATCAATTGATGACTGAAGAGCAATATTCTACAAAGAAGAATCTTTATAGTGGTGTAAGAGGTACTGCAGTTAAAATTCTTAACAGGATTGATCGTACAGATGCATATCTGGATAAACTGCTTGAAAATGAACTGATCAATTCTGATCTGAAAAGTACAGATAAAGCTTTGCTTTATGAATTGGTTCATGGTATTGTCCGCTGGAGCGGAAGGATTGATTGGATACTTAACAGTTTTTATAAGGGGCAACTTTCCAAATGTGCCCCTAATGTAAAGAACTCATTGCGGGTTGCATTATATCAGATCCTTTTTCTGAATAAAATTCCTGACTATGCAGCTGTTAATGAAGCCGTGGAGTTTATAAAGCGTGTTCAGGGGCAAAAAGCAGCTGATCTGACGAATGCTATTTTAAGAAATATTATACGAAGCAAATCATCTTTACGTTACCCTGATCCGGAAGAAGATCTTCTGGAATATTTAAGCAGCTATTATTCTCATCCGCAATGGATGATAAAAAAATGGCTACAAAGATTTGGCAGAGAAGGGACTGAGGCCCTGCTTGAGGCTAACAATGAAAGACCGACACTTACTCTTAGGGTAAATACGCTTAAAACCGATATTGAACAGGTAAAATCGTTACTTGACAGTGTAGGCTTAAAATATGAAAGCGGAAAGTTTTTCTCTGACTTTCTGCATCTAAAGAGCATGACCAATATTACCGACTGGGAGTATTTTTCAAAGGGTTACTTCAATATTCAGGATGAAAGTACAGCTCTTTCATGCCGTTTGCTTGATGTAAGTCCTGGAATGAGGGTTTTGGATTTATGTGCTGCTCCGGGAGGGAAAACCTCGTATATTGCAAATCTTATGAACAATGAAGGGGAAGTTGTTGCAATTGATAAATACGAGAGCAGGCTTAAGATACTTATAAAGAACATGACACGTTTAGGCTTAAGGAACATTCGTGCAGTTGAGGCAGATGCACTAGAGTTCAATGATGAAGAATTTGACCGGGTATTGCTTGATGCTCCTTGTTCAGGTCTGGGTACATTATCGAAAAAGCCTGATATCAAATGGAAACGGGATCTGCAGGATATCCGGAAACTGAACTCTCTGCAGTATGAATTGCTCGAAAAAGGAGCAACACTGGTAAAACCAGGAGGTGTACTTGTCTATAGCACATGTACAATTGAGCCTGAAGAAAACTTTGAAATTGTTAAGAAATTTATACAAAAGAACACTAATTTTGTCATAAGCGATTCAGTTAATTGTTTTCCGGATGTACTTAAAGATGAAAATGGCTGTATTCAGTCGTTGCCTCATATTCACCGGATAGATGGGGCCTTCAGCTGCAAAATGGAAAGATTAAAGTGACTTTATAATTAACAAAAACTCAGCGCATTTAGTAATCCGGGGGAGAGTTTCTTAAGCAGTTGTACTGAGTTGCCATTTACAGCTTAAATATTTATATATTAGCAAGTGTTTTTGACATTTTTTTAAAGACATACAAAAAGGCAGGCAGTGATATGACAAAAAAGTTGGCCGAGGAATTAAAGGAAGCCAGATTAAAGAAGGATATTACCCTTCAGCAGCTATTCGTTAAGACCCGAATAGATATCAAATTCCTTGAGGCTATTGAAAATGGGAATTTTGAAGTTTTACCGGATGTATATCTGCGTGCTTTTATAAAATCATATGCCAGCGCTGTAGGACTTGACGAGGCGACAATTATGAAGAAGTTTGATGCTGCCCGCTCAGGTAAGGATTATGATGATAGCAGGCATCAGGCTGAATCTCACGCAGCTCCTAAAGAGGAAAGGCGTCCTGCGGAACCAAGAGTAGAAAAGAAAAAAGAATATATTGCATATGATGCCAATTCTGCAGATACACATGAGGAGACAAGTCCCTCAAGAAGCGCAAAGAATAACATAATCTGGATTGTTCTGGCAGGAGTTTTATTGATTGCAGCACTTCTGTTATATCTGATCTTTTTCAGAGGCTCATCTAGCCAGATAATTACTGAAAAGCCCTATGATGAATATCTGGAGAATAATTCGCAGCGGTTCGAAGATACAACGCAAAATACCAGTACTTCAGCCAAAGCAGATTCGCAAAATACAGCAGCACAGCAGCAGCAACCGGTTACTACTGGTCGTGACAGCCTTTCTCTTTTAATCAAATCCTCTGCTCAAAGCTGGATTAAAGTTACTGCAGATGATAATGCTAAAACCTATGAATTTATTCTTAAGCCTAATACACAGAGAGACATAAAGGCAAAGAAGAATTATCATCTTATAGTTGGAAATGCAGGTTCAGTTCAGCTTCAATTAAATAACAGACCGCTTGATTTGCAGGGCAAGTCTGGTGAAGTAAGAATAGCGCAGGTAGATTCAACCGGACTGGTTTATACAAGGAGTTCAAAACCCAGCAGTAAACCTGCCGGTACAAATAAACCAGGAGCAGCAACAAATACCCAGGGGCAAACAAAAGGTCCTGATACAGGTAAAACCCGATGAGTACTGCTGTTCAAAAAAGGATTGAGGAGCTTATAGAGATCATCAGGGAGCATGACTATAAGTATTATGTCCTTGCACAGCCTGAGGTAAGCGATTATGAATATGATCTTCTTCTGAAGGAATTAGAGAAGCTGGAAGAGCAATATCCGGAATATATTTCTCCATATTCACCGACACAAAGGGTTGGAAAAGATCTTACAAAAGAGTTCAGGCCTGTCAGCCATATGGTTCCGATGCTAAGTCTGGCAAATACATATAATGAACAGGAATTATTTGATTTTGATAAACGCGTCAGAGAATCACTTCCCGAAGGTGAGAAAGTCGAGTATGTTGTAGAACTGAAAATTGACGGTGTTTCAGTTAGCCTGCACTATCAGTCCGGCTTGCTTACAACAGCAGCAACAAGAGGTGATGGAACAGTTGGTGAAGATATTACAAAAAATGTAAAGACCATTAAGTCAATTCCGGTTAAACTTGACAGCAGGACAATTCAACAAAAAGAACTTGAGGATATTGAAGTCAGGGGTGAAATCTATATTGAAGTTGAGCCATTTAATAGACTTAATGCACAAAGGGAGGAAAATGGTGAAAAGCCGTTTGCTAATCCCAGAAATTTTGCTGCCGGTACTATAAAACTGCAGGATCCAAAAATAGTTGCCAGAAGACCACTGAATATTTTTGTTTACTATCTGCTTAATCAAAAGCAGCAGATGAAAAATCATTCTGATAATCTAAAGCTCTTAGAGCAGCTTGGTTTCAGAGTAAATCCTGAATATAAGCTCTGCGGTGATATATCTGAAGTTCTTGAGTGCTGCAAAGCCCTTGAGCAGAAGAGAAGCGGTCTGCCGTATGAAGTTGATGGTGCTGTAATTAAGGTGAATTCATTAAGACAGCAGAGGATACTCGGGACGATTGCCAAATCACCGCGCTGGGCAGTTGCTTTCAAGTTTAAGGCAAGACAGGCTACAACGAAACTAAAAAAGATCACGTGGCAGGTTGGCCGCACCGGAACACTTACACCGGTTGCAGAACTAGAACCGGTTTTTTTAGCCGGCTCGACAATCAGTCGTGCCACGCTGCACAATCTTGATGAAATAAAAAGAAAAGATATTCGCGCCTTAGATACAGTAATAATTGAAAAGGGGGGGGATGTCATTCCAAAGGTAGTTTCTGTAGTTCTTACAGACAGACCTGAAGAGAGCACTGAAACCTTACCTCCTCAGAATTGTCCTGTTTGCAATTCAGTTTTATTTAAGCCAGAAGGCGAAGCAGCACTTTATTGCGAAAATCATCAGTGTCCGGCACAAATAAAAGGCAGGATCAGTCATTTTTCGTCACGCGCGGCAATGGATATTGAAGGCCTGGGAGAATCTCTTATTGACCAGTTCGTTGAGCTTGGGTATCTGCATTCGCCTGCCGATATATATGAATTGAAAGATAATCGTGATCAGCTGGTTAAGATCGAGAGACTGGGAGAGAAAAGCATTGATAATCTTCTGAATTCGATCGAGAAAAGCAAGGCTCAGCCGTTTTCAAAGGTTTTGTTTGCCGTTGGAATACGTTATGTAGGCTCTGGTGCCGCCAGAAAGCTAGCCGATCATTTTCTTTCAATTGACCGTTTAATGGAGGCCTCGGAATCTGAGATTGAATCTGTTTATGAGATTGGGCCAAGCATAAGCAAAAGCATAAGAAAGTTTTTCTCAGATGAGCAGAACGTTAGTATAATTCAAAGATTAAAACTTGCAGGTCTCAAATTCAGCAGCGATATTAAGAAAGTCAGTTCAGGCAATTTAACAAATAAGACTATTGTTCTTACTGGCACTCTGTCCGGTTTAACAAGAGAGGAAGCCACAGAACTGATCCTGAATGCCGGTGGGAAAGTAGCTTCGAGTGTAAGTAAAAAGACTGATCTGGTTGTTGCCGGAGAAAATGCCGGTTCAAAACTTACAAAAGCCGAGCAGCTGGGGATAAGGATAATCAATGAAAGCGAATTAATGGAAATGTTCAAATAATGTTTAACAGCTTGATTGAAGAAATAAAAAAGCAATTTCTTTATTTTATTGCTTTCAGGTTTTACTTAAAAAGCAGTCTTAAAGTTCAATCTTACGCTGAATTTGCCAGCAATGCCAGCAAGTTCCTGGTGCTGATGCCTGAAGATACAAAGGATTTTGATTATGCACTTGAACTTGTAAAGAAAATTCTTTTACAGAAGAAAAGCATTGTATTGCTCTTAAAAGATAATCAGGTGAGCTATCTTAAGACAAAAGCCGATCTACCCTATATATCAGTTGATAAGAACTCCCTGAATAAACTTCATATGCCTTCAAAGGATATGCTTGCTGATTTCAGGGCTAAGGAATTTGATATTGCAATTGATCTTAACACAAACGAGAACATTTTTTATAGTATTTTAACCTCTCTGGCCCATGCAAAATTCAGAATAGGCTTTAAAAAGAGGAATTCCGAGAAGTTTTATAACTTAATTATCATAAATAATGAAATAAATCCTGCAATTTCTTACAGAAATTTATTAAATTCGCTACAAATGTTTTAAAGAGAGAGAATCAACATGATGAACTTTGAAGTAAAAAGGATTGGAGATATCTCCGTATTCAAATTAAATGAAAAACGGCTTAATTCATCTCTTTCAGGAATGGTTAAAGGCGAATTTACAATTCTCCTGCATGCCGAGGAAATCAGTAAGCTGATTGTTGATCTGTCAGAAGTAGAGACCTGTGACAGTTCCGGACTCAGTGCTTTGCTTTTAGCCTACAGGATACTCAGTGGGAATCAGGGGCATATCAGAATAGCCTCACCTTCAAAGAATGTTAAAACATTAATCCATATCTCGCAGCTCGATAGGGTCTTACCTATCTGTGAAAGCGTAGATGATGCAATCAAGGAACTAGAAAAATTATAGGGAACAAAAAGTATTGGACAGAACAATTGATTACATTATTATTGTAGCCTACCTTATTTTTATTGCAATTTTTGGCGTAATTTCTGGTGGAAAACAAAAGTCAGCAAAAGATTATTTTCTTGGAGCCAAAGCAGTCCCCTGGTGGGCAATCTGCTTTTCTATAGTTGCAGCTGAAACAAGCACTCTTACTTTCATCTCAATTCCTGGTCTTGCTTATTTAACAAATCTAAATTTTTTACAAGTTACACTAGGCTATCTGATAGGCAGAATTATTGTTGCATTTATTCTTTTGCCACAATATTATAAAGGCGAGTTAACTACTGCGTATGCATTTCTTGAGAAGAGATTTGGAGTAAAGACCCGTTCATTTGCTTCAATTGTTTTCCTGTTTACAAGAACAGCTGCAGATGGTGTCAGGCTTTATGCGACAGCCATCCCATTGAAGCTTATGCTTAACATAAGTGATCCTGTTGCCATAGCAATTATTGCCTGTGTAACACTTATTTATACCTATACAGGTGGTGTAAAGGGTGTTATCTGGGTAGAAGTAGTTCAGATGTTTATATATCTGGGCGGTGCTACCTTAGCATTTTTCTTCCTTTTGAATATTTTGCCACAGGGCTGGACCTCGATAGTCATGGCAGCCGAACCGCTTAACAAATTAAATGTCATTAACCTTGGGCTGGGTAACGGACTATCAGGGTTCTTCAGCAGTCCATATACACTCTTAAGCGGAATTCTTGGAGGTGCTTTCTTATCGATGGCATCGCATGGAACCGATCAGCTGATCGTGCAGAGACTTTTAGCTGCAAAGAATCTTAATGGCGGCAGGAAAGCAATTATTGGAAGCGGTATAATCGTTAATTTTCAGTTTGTTATATTTCTGATGGTTGGTCTTGCATTGTTCGCTTTCTACGGACCGCTTAATCTAAAGTCAGATGAGATCTTCCCAAAATTTATTCTTGAGCAGCTGCCTGTAGGTATTTCCGGAATAATTATAGCAGGCTTATTTTCAGCAGCCATGTCGACACTTGCCGGCTCAATAAGCGCACTTTCTTCATCAACCATGCTTGACTTATTTAAGGGCTATTTTAAGAAGAAGAACTACAGCGATAGTAAAGAGCTTGCAATTTCCAGAATGGTAACGGTTATTTGGACTGTTTTATTGATCTTATCGGCAATGTTCTTTATGAGTTCGCCAAGGGCAGTTGTTGAATTGGCCCTTAGCATTTCTTCATTTACTTATGGCGGCTTGCTTGGAACATTTTTGCTTGGACTTCTTGTCAAAAAAGCCACACAGGAAGATGCACTTGCGGCATTTACCTCAGGTATTTTTGTAATGATTACAGTCATTTCGCTAAAGCTTGTTGCCTGGACGTGGTATACAATTATTGGTGTAGCTACAACACTGCTTATAGGTTCATTATTAAGTAAGCTTACTTCAAAGGATACTGAACATAATGATTCTTCCAAATTGAACAATTCTAAGCCTTCAGAAGATTTTGCACTGGAAGGAAAGCAAAAAAATTAGCAAATTATTTATAATATCATATAAGATATACTTTTGAATTAAGTGCTACGGTACCGGAATTCTCTCCGGTATCGTATTTTTTTATTAACTATCACAAACTTTGCTCTTAATGATGCTGAATACTGAAAATTTAAGTAAGATAAAACTGATTGTATTTGACCTGGATGGTACTTTGCTTAATGATGAAGGGAAGATTGGCAATGAAACTCAAGGTCTGGTAAAAGAGCTTAAAAACTATGGCGTTCGTTTTTCATTCGCATCTGGCAGGCTGCATAGTGCAGTTACAGATTATGCTTCGATACTTGATCTTAAACTTCCGCTAATTACACTGGACGGTGCCCTTATACAAAGTAATAACGGTGATAAGACTGTCTTTGAGTCATTTGTCCCCGAGCGTTATGTCCAAAAAGCAATAAAACTTGCCGATAAATTCTTAATGAAGATAGCCTTATGTCATGCTGAGGCAATTTACTATAGTGAATTTAATGCTGCAATACCATATATTTTGGATAAGTTTGGTGCAGATTTCAAGGAAGTTCCCTCTTATGATGGTTTGACCAAAAGGGTGCTTGAGGTAGTTGTTGCCGGCGAGCAGAATGATGCGTTAAAGTATATTAAAGATAAGATGAGTTTCCCTTATAGCTTTGGAATAAATGCTTCATATTTTAAATCACATTATCACAAGGGTATATATTATTCTGAGATAAGAAAAGGCGGAGTTTCAAAAGGATCAGGGCTTGAGAGATTGATCAAATACCTTAAAATAAAAATTAACGAGACAGCTATTATAGGCGACTGGTATAATGACAGGTCTCTTTTTGAGACCGGTGCTTTGAAGATTGCAGTAAACAATGCAGTTATGGAAATAAAAAAAATGGCAAATTATATTACCAGGAGAACCAACAACGAAGATGCAGTTGCTGAATTTCTCGAAATGGTCTTAAAAGCTAAAAAGGAAAAAAATGCCTTCGGAAAATAAAAAATCTATTCTTAAGAGAAGCTATAGAATAAAATTTTTAATTCTTTTCCTAACAGTTATCATTATTGTAGCTTTATTTCCCGGAGGCGAATCAATTGAATCTGAAGTGACTGTCGGTTCGGTCTGGATTCAGGATGATCTTATAGCAAATAACAGTTTCCCAATTTACAAGAACCCCGAAATTTATAAACAGGAAAAAAAGAAAGCTGCTGAGGGAATTCTTCCTGTCTTTCAGCGTAATGAATACACCTTTCAGCAAAGCCTTGATTCCCTTAGAAATTACAATGAATTTTTAATCAGTGTAATAGACAGTAATCTGCACGGAAAAGAGACAAATCCCGAAATAACATTTTTAAGTCCTTCATCCTACCAGGCATTTAAAAACCTTAGAAATCAGGAAGGCCTGTTCACTGCACCTAACCATCTATCGCTCAGGCAGATATTTAGTTTTGCCGATGATGTCATAAAAAAAGTATATAAGAACGATATCCTAAACTATTTTTATAACGAAATAAAAAGAGATAGTATTGCTGTCCGTCAGGGAAATTTTGATAATATAGAGAAGAAGGAAAAATTCCAGGACATGAAGGTAGTCCAGGACTATGTTGCAAACCTCACCAGTTCAATAAGCACAGATGCGCAGTTAAGTAATGCAGTAATTGAGTATATAAATCATTTTATAAGGCCAAATCTTATATACAGAGAAGATCTGACCGATCAGGAAATAAGGATCTCAGAAGATAAGGTCTCACCAAATATCGGGATAGTCAATGAAAATGAAAGAATAATCGGGAAGCATGAACGCATTACACCTGAGGCAAAATTAAAGATCGATTCATACAGGCGTGCCAAGGCTGAAAAGTTAGGCTTTATAAACAGTTATGCGCAGATCTTAGGCAAGTTCATGCATATTCTTCTTCTGATAACATTATTTGTAATTTACCTATATTTATTCAGAAAAAAGATCTTTGGGGATAATGTAAAGATCCTGCTTATTTCAATCATCATTCTCTTTATTTCGCTAATAACTTTTTTAGTTCATCAGCTGACATTAAATTCTCCTGTACATCTGCTTATAATTGTTCCGGCAGCATCAATGCTGCTTACAATAATTTTTGATTCGCGTGTCGGTTTTTATGGTACAGTTGTAATTTCATTGATTGTAGGCGGTTTAAGAGGGAATGATTATTCCTTTACTGCAATGAATATTTTTTCGGGTGCATTATCTGCCTATACGGTAAGGGATATTAAAAATCGTGCACAGGTCTTCCGCTCCTTTTTCTATATACTGATAGGTTATAGCACAAGCATACTTGCCTTCGGATTCGAACGTTTTGAGACCTTACAGAAAATTCTAATTGAGTTTGCATTTGCAGCATCAAATGCTTTAATAAGTCCTGTTTTTACCTTTGGGATGATTATCTTCTTTGAGCGGGCTTTTAAGATCACGACGGATCTCACACTTCTGGAGCTGACTGATTTTAACAGACCTCTGCTGAAGGATCTTGCAAAAAATGCACCTGGAACCTTTACGCATATAATGACCGTCGGGACACTTGTTGAAAGTGCTGCTGAGGCAATCGGCGCTAATCCATTGCTTGCGCGCGTGGGAGCATATTATCACGATATCGGAAAGATAGTTGCTCCATATAATTTTGTTGAAAACCAGATAAACGACGAGAACCGTCACGAAAATCTGGATCCGCTTGAAAGTGCAAAGCTGATCATGAACCACGTAAAAGACGGTGTTAGCTTAGCTAAGGAAAACAATCTTCCGCAGGAGATAATTGATTTTATTCCCATGCATCATGGGACATTGGTCGTAGGATTTTTCTATGAAAAAGCTAAGACTGTTTACGGCGAAGATAATGTAGATATAAATGATTACCGGTATAAGGGACCTAAGCCTCAGTCAAAGGAAACTGCACTTGTTATGCTTGCTGATGCCTGTGAATCAACTGTCAGATCAATCCAGGACCCGGATCCATTAAAAGTTGAAAACGTGATCACCAAGCTTATTAAGAACCGAGTTGAAGACGGTCAGCTTGATGAGACTCCAATTACTCTTTCAGATCTTAAGAGAATTAAAGAAACATTCTTAAGTATACTTATAGGACAGCATCACAGAAGGATACGCTATCCTAAACAAGATGAAATGGAAAACGTAAGGGGAAGTTAGGATTAGCTTCCGCTTCAGATAATATTTTGATTAAGAATGTTTTTGCCCTGCAAAATTCTTAATTTCACACTATGATTAAACAGTTTTTGTGATTATTTATGCGGGATTATGGAAAGTTTGCTAAATGAGTATCTGGCAATATTAAAGCTTGAAAAAAATCTTTCTGATAATACTGTCATCTCCTATAAGACTGATATTTGTAATCTTCTTAAGTATGCTGCTGAGAGGAATATAACTGATGAAAGTCAAATTGATTATAAGTTGTTGAGTGACTTTTATAAAGTGCTGAAAGATATGGGTGTTTCCGGTTCCACAGCAGCAAGATATATGTCTTCACATAAAGGTTTTTTCGGATATCTTAAAAAATCCGAATATATTCAGAAAAATCCCACTGAGAGGCTCTCGGCACCAAAGCTCTCAAGAAAACTTCCTGAGGTAATGACTGTAAATGAAATGGAGCGACTGCTGAATTCTCCATACACAGGAAGTACATTAGGACTAAGAGATAAAGCATTACTTGAGACAATGTATTCTTCAGGCCTAAGAGTCTCAGAAGCTATAGGATTAAGAGTTAACTATCTGTTCTTAAAGGAAGAAATCATACGTGTTCTTGGCAAGGGCTCAAAGGAGAGAGTTATTCCAATTGGCGAAAGTGCAATTGAATGGCTGATAAAGTATCTCAAAGAAAGCCGGCCCGTTTTAGAGAGAAGGGCAAAAAGTCACAATATTGTTTTTCTAAATAGCCTCGGGACTAAAATTTCAAGAATGGGCGTGTGGAAAATTGTCGACAAGTATACAAAGGAAGCTGAGATAATGAAGGCGGTTCATCCACATACATTCAGGCATTCATTTGCAACGCACCTTTTAGAAGGGGGAGCAGATCTTCGTTCGGTTCAGGAAATGCTGGGGCATGCTGATATATCCACAACCCAGATATATACACATATTGACAGGGAATACATTAAACAAGTTCACAGAGATTTTCATCCAAGAGGAAAATAAGTGCCACATATTTCAATAAGCGATAATTTAATAAGATTTTTATTGTTCCTTCCATTTTTTTTCATCTCACTTGCTGTTCACGAATTCTCGCATGCATATTCTGCATTCAAGCTTGGGGACTTTACGGCAAAAAATCAGGGCAGGCTATCATTAAACCCGCTAAGACATCTTGACCTGATCGGCAGTCTTGTAATGCCGCTTTTATCATTTGCATCGGGTTTTATGATAATCGGATGGGCAAGACCGGTACCAATAAACAGGAATAATTTCAAAAACAGGCTCAGAGATGATGCAATTGTCTCATTTGCCGGTCCGCTTTCAAACCTTATCCTGGCAGCTGTACTATTTGCAGGATTTTATCTTCTTGGGAGTCTGCAGCTTGCCGAGGGAGAAACAGCAGAGAGATTTATTAAGGTGCTTTCTATGGCCAGCTATTTTAATGTTTTTTTATTTGCTTTTAATCTTCTTCCAATTCCTCCATTGGACGGTTCACATATATTGTATGATCTTTTTCCAAACCGTTTTACTGCAATGCTTGCAGGGGCAGGCTTATACGGTTTTCTGCTGCTTATGCTCTTTATTTATAGTCCACTATGGGTATATTTTGTAAAATTCGTTAACTTGATCTTTGAGTTTTTTATCTTTTTTGCCGGGAAAATTTAGCATACTGTTATGTTAAGGATATTTACATTACTGCTGATCATATCATTAGTTTGCACAGGTTGTAATAAAAAGCAAAGATCAGATGATGCCCTGAAAGACCAGGGACTTGTCTATTCTATCCGTGTAAAGACTTTTTCAGATGAAGACAGCGCAAAGAGTTTTGCGGAATTTCTAAATGATAATCTGAAAGATAATAAGAACGGTAATCCGGTTTGGAATGCTGATATTTTGCCGGCTGATACTTCGGCAAAACAAAAAAAAATTGCTGTTGAGATCACTGGCTTCAGGAATTCATTTTCTGCAGGAATGCAGGCCTATAAGCTCTTTACAAAAGGCATACTTAAGGACTATACTCTGAGGGCTGATAATCAGACAGTATATGATCAATTTGCCAATCTGTTTTTTGTAGGCAGGCAAAACGCCCAGTCTTCTGTTTATAAATACAACATTAAATCTGGACGTACAGAACTCTTTTGGTCAAATTCTAAGGAAATGGTTGTTGACCTGAGTCTGCCAAAGGATGAAGGTTCAGCATTTTTTATAACGGCTTCAGAATTTGGCAGGAAAACAATATTCCCATATATAAATAATGTAAGGCTGTACAGAATCAACCTGATTACATTAAAGGTCGAAAAGCTAAAGGAACTGGGCAATGGAATTCAGCTTTTCAGCAGCTGGACAAATGATAATACATACCGGGTTTTACTAAATGTATTCGATAAACGAAAATCCACTTTTGTCGTTCAAACCAGGCTATACTTTAATGCTTATGGGAATTTAGTAAAGAACGAGAAAGTTACTTATGATATAGTAAAGGAAAAATATCCTGTTCCTGCTCCAGTCTACAATGATATTGCATCTACTGATAAGAAGTATAAGTTTGTAATTTCCAATCTCAACGATCAAAATATTTTTTCTTTGGTCGATAATAAAATGTCAAGAAAAGATATTTACTCAACTACCCAAACCCTTAATTCAGCTGAGTGGTGGGATAATGGGAAATACCTTATATTTTCCACCTACGATCCAGGATTTAAGAGAAATAGTAAAAAGGGCAACGCTACATCAGGTTTGTTTGTTTATTCTGCTAAGGATAATAAAATACTAAGCAGCTGGTATGGCGGAGGATATAAGAACTTTCTTTTAAGAGGAGATTTACTATTTTTTGATGACGGATTTAATAATAATTCCAAAATAATCATTTATAATTTAAAAGATAATAAAGCAATCAGTCCCATTATAATGCGTGGGGGTTGCGGTATTAGAAATATACCAGTTTTACCATATTGAGAGGATTGTGAAGACTTTTCTTAGAATTTTAGCATACGTTAAACCTTACTGGAAGCATCTGTCAGCTTCTATAATTTGTACGATCTTATTTTCACTTCTAAATGGTGCATCTATTTATTTAACAATGCCGCTGTTAAATACCTTATTCCAGCAAAGTGAAAACTCATTTGAGCAGGCTCCGGCTGCAGAAGATCACAAATCTGCTGCAGAAAAGATCACTTCTCCAGGTTCAGGAATATTACCTGAGTGGATCACACATTTGAAGGATTCAGTAACTGATTCATTTAACAGTTATATTCTGCAGGGATCCAAACTTGATGCACTTACTAAAATTTGCGTTCTTGTACTGATTGCCTTTTTCCTGAAAAACTTATTTGGATATCTCCAGGCTTACTATCTGGCCTTTGTAGAGCAGGGGGTAGTCAGGGATATCAGAAACGCAGCATACAAGCATCTGCATAAACTTCCGATGAGTTATTTCAAGAACGAAAAGACAGGGAATCTCATCTCCCGTATAACAAATGATGTTAATGTCGTGCAGTCTAGTGTTTCAGCTGTCTTTCTTAATATGATAAGGGAACCGCTGAATATAATTGTATTTCTTGGTATTGCAGTATCTATCAGCTGGAAGCTTACGCTGTTTTCTTTTGTTGTACTGCCGGTTTCATTGATCATTATTTCCTGGATCGGATTAAAACTAAGAAAGCATAGTTATCTGCTTCAGGAAAAAATGTCAGATATTACGACCGTGCTGCATGAAACGATCTCAGGAGTAAAGATAGTAAAAGCTTTTTCAATGGAGGAGTATGAAAACAAGAAGTTCACAAGAGAAACACAGGGCTTTTTCAAATTGTTTTTGAGAATTGTGCGTATCAGAAATGCTGCCAGTCCGATTACCGAATTCTTAAGTGTTGTAATTGGTGTGTTTCTTATTGGTTATGGGGGAAGGTTAGTTTTAGTTGAAGGCTCTCTTAAAGGAGCAGAATTCGTCACGTTTTTATTCTCCATATTTCAGCTTATGACACCAGTAAAGGAATTAAGCGGTGTCAATAACCGTATTCAGGAATCAAATGCAGCAGCAGACAGGGTTTTTGAAATTATAGATACACCTCCTACGATCAAGAATTCTGAAAACGCAAAGTCAAAGAAGGAATTTTCAGGTCAGATCAGATTTCAGAATGTTTCGTTTCATTACGAAGATTCAGATGAACTGGTATTGAACGATGTTGATTTTTCAGTAGATAAGGGACAAAGCATTGCGCTTGTCGGGTCAAGCGGTTCAGGGAAAACCACACTTGTTGATCTTATTCCGAGGTTCTATGATCCTACGGCTGGCAAAATTCTCTTAGACGGAACTGACATTAAAGAGATTAAGATCCAGGATTTGCGCAAACTAATGGGTATTGTTACTCAGGAGACAGTATTATTTAACGATACTATTAGGAACAATATAGCTTACGGTCTGAAGGATTATTCTGAGGATAAAATTATTGAGGCTGCCAAGGCTGCAAACGCCCATAATTTTATTATGGATTTCCCCCGCGGCTACGATACAATTGTAGGCGAAAGAGGAGCAAAGATTTCAGGCGGACAGCGTCAGAGGCTTTCAATTGCACGTGCTTTGTTGGTTAACCCGCCGGTAATGATCTTTGATGAAGCGACATCTGCACTGGATAATGAATCAGAGGTATTGGTTCAGGAAGCAATTGAAAGGCTTATGAATGACCGTACGACATTTGTTATTGCCCACAGGCTCAGCACGATCAGAAATGCTAATAAGATCCTCGTACTTGATAAAGGCAGGATAATCCAATGCGGAAGACATGAGGAACTGATGGAAGACCAGAGGGGAGTCTACAGAAAACTTTACGAATTACAATTCAGAGACTAAATTCATGACTGAAAATAATAAGACAATTTCAATTATAGATAAGCTGATATTCGGTCTGGTCATTCTTTTCCTGTTAAGCCTTACAAATTCAATCTTTGTAAATCAGCTTGGCTACTATGGAGCACTTCTACTGATACTTATCAGATTTGCTTTGACAAAAGAAAACCAATTTAAAAAGACAGGGCTGGAATTATTCTTTGGGATCTTTTTACTTGCAGAATTTCTTTCAGCTGTTTTTTCAGCTGATCATGCACATGCCTTTCAGAACTTTACAAGAAGGCTTTTGCTGATTCCCACACTATATACAATTGTTGTAGCCTCTGAGGATATAAAAAAAGCCAAGTTATTCTTTAAGGTTTTCCTGGGAGCCTCTTTAATAAGTATCGTTATTTATCTAATAAATTCATATCAATACTATATTTACAACCTTTATCAGATACATGAATCAGGACCTTCGCTTTTCCAGTACCCGATTACAGCCAGTGAAATAATGAGCTTTACGGTTATTTTCCTTTTCGCTTTTCTTATCAATGAAAAGCAAAGTGTTAAATACAAACTGTTAATAGCTCTTTTGTTTATAGTTGCAGTACTTGCATTGCTTTCTACATATAAAAGGACAGGCTGGATTGGAACTGCTGCAGGGATTTTTGCCATATTGATTCTGAAAAAAAACTGGAAGATCATTATCCCGGTTATGCTATTGGGTATAGTTCTCTTTTTTTCAGGAAAGAATAAAAGTGAGATTTATCTGTATAAAATTAATGGAGAAAGTCTTAATCAAACTGCAAAAATTGAAACTAAAGGCAGGGCGTATGATCTATATTCAGATAAGGGATTTACTTATGTAAGTGACTTTGAAAACGGGATACTTAAGCTAAAAGGGAAGGAAATTCAGTCATCTGCAAAAATGCCTGGGCCTGTGCTGCATCTGGACAAGTGGAAAAATAAACTTTTCGCTTCGCTTGTAGATACCAGGTTTGTTTTGTTGGATCAGGATTCTCTTGGCAATTTGCAGCCTGAAGAAGAGATCCTCTCCCCAGGCTTTACTGTTTCTTATCAGGCGGCAAATAACTTCCTTTATATAATGGATAAAGACAGCGGTCTGACAATATTTACTAACCCGGATGATATTCATAAGAAGATCAGAATTTCAGAAATAAAGGTAGATGGACCAATCTATGTGGATTCAGTAAAATTGTTCTTTTACAATGAAGAATTAACGGAGTTAGTAAAATATGATATTAAAAATGGATTGCCTTCAGGAAACCCAAGGCAAATTAAATTAAAAGATGCACCATCTTATCTGTTTTATTCAGATAATAAACTGCTTTCTTCAACCAAAAACGGATTGATTCTTTTTAAGTTTATTGATAACGATCCCGAAGAGCTAAGCAGAAATTCAGAAATAAAGAACATATTTTCAATTACAAAGTCAGAAAATAAAATCCTTATTGCTGATCTAAATAAAAATATCTTTCTGCTGGATTATCCATTTGGCAACTCACTTAAGGTCACAGGGAAGGGAAGCCTGGGATTTGTTGCTAAATCTGTTTCATTTGAAAACGGAACTCTATTTGCTTCAAATGTCAGAAGAAACCGTCTGCAGAGTATAGTTGATCCCTACCATCCGAATAATTTTAACAGATTTGCTTTGTGGCGGGCCGGATGGCTGATGTTTAAGGATCATCCTGTTTTTGGTGTTGGGGATATTGACCTTAATAATTTGTACAGACAATATAAAAGAGCAACGGACAAAGAGCTGCAGGGACATTTACATAACAACTATGTACACTTTCTGGCAATTCTGGGGGGATTTGGTATTATTGCCGTTATGCTGCTTTTAGTCAGGATAATGCTGATTCAGTTAAGAATTTACAGATCTGTCAGAAAAGAGCCATTTGTTTCTTCATATGCTTTAGGAACAGTAGGCGGTTTTGTGGCATTTTTAATTGCAGGACTTACTGAATGGAATTTCGGTGATCATGAAGTAATAACTATGGTCTGGTTTATACTGGGCTTAAACTTTGCTTTCTATTTCCTTAGCTCAGGTCAGGCAAAAAGTAAACCGGAAATTCTTAATAATGTTAATGAGAATGTATATTAGTATACATTCTCATTACAATAATTTATTACCCTTTATTTCTCGTTTTCCCTTCCGGTATAGAAATTTGTCTCAAGACTTGCATAAGCCGGCCAGTTAAGAAACTCGCCATTATACCGAGCAGTTTTCCTGATCAGGAAAAATATTGAAAATGAAAGGCCTGGGAAAATTCCCGAGAAAAATCTTGCAATATTCTTCGGAAAAGGATAGAATTGTGATCCCTTAAACTTTTCTATTTCGCAGAATTTGCTTCCGATGTTTGAGTAAAATTTATAAGTGTCGTGCTTAGAAAACGGTCTGACATGTGCTGAAAGCAATTTCCACTGCGTAGGGTGAATGCCTGCTAAACCAAGTATGCGATTGTGCAAGGAAAGTATATTTGGAACGCCCAGATAGAAATAACCGCCTACTTTAAGGCAGCGGAATATTTCATGATTGATCCAGAATATCTCCTTTGTATGTTCAAGTATCTGATTAGCAACAACCAGGTCTAATGACTCATTACCAAAGGGGAGCTGGTCCTTTTCAATATCAGTTTTAATAACTTTTACGCCGAGGTTATTAAGGCGTTCTAAATTCCAGTCACCAAAATCGATTCCAAAGCATTCTGCTTCAGGATGAATATTCTTTACAATACTAAGATCATCTCCACGGCCGCAGCCTAAATCAACACATTTTTCTACATGCAGTTGTCTTGCAAACTGATCCAATATGTGTCTGCCGTAGGTTTCCTCATGATCCACTGTATTCAAACTGCTTCCTGAACCGGGAATAGTCTTCTTAAACATTTTGTTATCCTTTAATCCTGTCTGAATTTTTTTAATTCAAGTAGTTTTGAATATTTTGTAAAAACATAATTTGCAGAAAATACTGCCAGTATGAAACCCTGAAGCCCATCTAAAAATCCGCGTTTAAGTATATACATCTTAAAAAATAAAAAAGCAGGACGGATCAGTATATCCTTGAGCGAAACAGGTTTATTTTTCTTAAATAATTCTTCAGCAGCAAGTGTTGTGTATATATTGAATTTCTCATAATAATGTCTGATCGATGGATCGGTATAATGTTCAATGTCGCCATTTAGCTGCCCAGTTTCACCGTTAACGATAAGGTGCTCATGAACATCTTTTAGGCTGAAGTGTGCATACTTTTTATTAAAAAGCCTGGTAATTCTTCCCGGATACCAACCGCTGTGCATAATCCAGCGGCCGAGGAAGTTTGCTTTGCGCGGTATGGAATAAGCTGCATTCTTCGGTTCTGAATTCTTAAAATCTATCAGTTCCTTCTGAAGTTCGGGTGTAAGTGCCTCGTCGGCGTCTATCCAAAGTATCCAGTCATTACTTGCCTTTAATATTGCATTATCCTTCGTCTTTGAATATCCCTGCCATGGTGTGACTTCATAGACTGCGCCGTTTCTTTTTACAATTTCAAGTGTTTTATCCTGAGTTCTGTCGTCAATTATTACAATTATTTCATCGACGCATTCTTTCATACTAGCAATGCATCTTTCGATATTTTTCTCTTCGTCTTTTGCAATGGTAATTGAAGAGATCTTAATATTATTCTGCACGTTTTAGTTCTTCCCGAAGTCTGTTAATTCTCTATTTAAAAATCATTTTAATATTTCTTTTATCCTGGCGATCACTGTTTCAGGTTTGATTTCATTTACGCTTAAATGAGAGTGATACCTGAATTTATTATCTTCAGATGCTGATAAATGTAATGACCTGTCATTTAATATTTCCGGGGGATATATATAATAAGCTTTATTAAAAACATTTTCAGGATATGGGTGGAACCGTCCCAAATAGCTTCCATTTGATATACATATTACCGGGGAATTAACAGCTGCTGCAAAATGAACAGCACTGGTTTCATTTGATATTAAAAGTTCTGATTCCGATAATAACTTTGCAAGCTGTGTCAGCGGAGAGCGGCCTATAAGGTTATAGACTCTATTGCTGTTTAACTTTAAGCGGATATCATCAGCAATTTGATTTTCTCTTGGTGATCCAGAAATTGCAATATCATAATTGTAATTTTCCAAAATATATTTCGACACTTCAACAAAGTTGTTAACATCCCATTGTCTGAACTTATCTCCGGCACCAGGAAATAACACAATATATTTGTTATCTGAAAACCTCTGCATCTCTATACAGGAGGTATCAATATGCGGAGCTTTAAG
>JBLNEL010000226.1:0-26825 GCA_050262615.1 Bacillota bacterium | reverse complement strand
TCTTCAGATCTCTGTCGGGGGACGCAGTGTTGTTGCTTTAACCCGCTCAGGTGTCTTTATGTCTCTTTGTGAGATTCTTTCAGGCTTAATTATTCCCTGCGGACCTATTACCCAGCTTAAGGGTCGCTTTTCCTGTCCTACATAATCCCTTAAGAGCAGTACTCCTTCCATAAGCGTATCAGGCCTCGGCGGACAACCCTGTACATATACATCCACCGGAAGAAATTTATCCACTCCCTGAACTACACTGTATACATCATACATCCCGCCTGAATTTGCACATGAACCCATCGATATTACCCAGCGCGGCTCCATCATCTGATCATATAGACGCTTTATTACTGGCGCCATCTTCATAAATACCGTGCCCGCCACTACCATTACATCAGCTTCCCTTGGCGTTCCACGGATGACCTCCGCTCCGAAACGCGCAAGATCGTATTTACTTGTAAGACTTGTAGCCATCTCAACATAACAGCACGATAGCCCAAAGTTAAAAGGCCACATCGAATTCTTTCTGCCCCAGGCTAGAAGACTTTCAAGATTGCTTAAGAAAAGATTGTCTTTTACAGTCTGTTCAAAAGAACCTGTCCCCTGAACTACTGTTAATGGATCTGCTGCTTTTGTTAACCACCAATTCATACTAACTCTACTCTTTCTGTTTTTAAGCTCTCGGTTTATTTAATGCTCTTTGTGCTTTTAGTATTTTTCTGCCGTTAGGACCAAAATCCAGAGCCCCGATTCGCCATTCGTATACAAGAACTGCCGTCAGAATTGCAATGAATATCAGCACAGCAATGTATCCTCCCCAGCCTAAATCATGAAATGCTATTGCCCAGGCTACTATAAAAACAGCCTCCAGATCAAAGATCACAAAAAACATTGCTACTAAATAGAAGTGTACTGAGAAACGCAGACGTGCCGAACCGGTAACCTTCATACCGGATTCGAACGGAGTGTTCGTATCCTTGTCTTCATGCCGCTGCCCCAGTATGTACGAAAGACCGACCATGATTCCTACAAGTATCAATACCGCGGCTCCGTAGAGCAGTAATGACCAGGAATCTGCCGGACTGTTGCCAGAAGGGTTCAAGTTTCCTCATCTCCTTATATGTTTCGCATATTGCTAAATCTATCTCAAAAAAGTATACTGCCTATTCTCCAGTCTGCCCTCTTAAAAATAAATGCAGTGTCTTTTAGGCCATTAAAAATGGCCATTTATAATAAAATATAAATATAGCTTGAGAATGCAAGGGAAATACACCAGGAAATTACCGGCTGGACACTGCTGTTGGTAGATCAAGTGCATTACACCAGGCTGAAAGTTCTTCTGCTTACCTTAATCTCTTATGATCAGTTTCCTGTCTTTATGGCCTTTTACGTCGCCATTCATCCTTAAGTAGAATATTAAATACAAGCCCGAAACCAATTACTGCAGCTACCAGAAACATCAGCATCGCAAGCCCCGGATACCCTAAAATTGTAAATGTGCTGTTTACCCTCATCATTAACGCTGCACCTATAATAAGCGCTGCTAGTATAAGCCCCATCGTAATTCTGTTTGCTATCTTCTGCAGGTTCTGCATCAGACTGTTATCATCAATAGCATCTACTTTTATCTGAAAACGGTTCGATGCAAGATTGTCTGTTATTGTATTTAACCTGCCGGGAAGTTTCTGCATCAGCTCATTTACTTCCAGAAGCGAAGAGAATACATTTCCTGGCGAAACTTTCTTGTAAAGATGACGCCTGAAGATTGTATCGGCATGCTGCCTTATTACTGCATTCGGGTTAAACTCAGGATCAAGCGTTGTGCCTATCTGATCCAGGTTTAATAGGGTTTTCCCCAGCATAGTAAGCTCATTCGGTACCCTTATTCCATTGCTTGCAGCTATTCTTGTAAGCTCAACGACAACTCGCCCTACCTCTATCTGCTTTAAGGTTGCATCCTGCGACTTTGCAACAAATTCAGTTACTTCAGCCGTGAACTTCTCGTCATTGAAATCCTCAAGCGGCGTACCCATTTTTTTACTTATCTCTGCGGCATCTTTGCCGCGCCCGTCAGCTACATACAAGATCAGCTTAAGCAGATCCTCTCTTGATTCCGGATCAATACGCGCAACCATCCCAAGGTCTATAAGCGCAACCCTGCCGTCATCAGTAATAAATACATTTCCTGGGTGAGGATCTGCATGGAAAAACCCGTCTATTAATACCTGGTCAAGATATGCCCTGAAGAGTTCATCGGCTAAGAGCTTCCCATCTATTTCAATCCTTGCAAGCGGACTTAAGGATGTTACCTTTGTTCCCTT
The DNA here is from genome assembly GCA_050262615.1 of Bacillota bacterium. Taxonomy (GTDB): domain Bacteria; phylum Bacteroidota; class Ignavibacteria; order Ignavibacteriales; family SURF-24; genus JAUZPB01. Next base: position 24,513 of record JBLNEL010000226.1, on the reverse strand, counting down.
TACATAATCCATCGTAAGGACTTTGCTTGTAGTGTAATCATTTACCGGCTGGGGAACTATTATCCTGTCGTACCTCTGCAGATTTTCTCCAAGCTTTACAAGATTCTGCGCTTCCTGTGAATAGTCTAGTTCGAGCAATAGGGATTTCTTAAATTCATTTAAGAGGCTTTCAAATGCATACCTCCTGCCCGTATCGGTGTGCTTATCAATTGTCGTTGCAATATCCTTAAGTGCCTCCAGGTCTTTTGCAATCTGCTCCCTTATTCCCGGACGCTGAATCTTTACTGCCACCGGCCGCCCGTCTCTTAACTTTGCCTTATGCACCTGCCCTAACGATGCTGCCGCCATTGGCTCTTTGTCAAATTCCTGGAAAGCCTTTGATATCCTTACACTAAGCTCTGATTGGATGATCTCTTCAACTTCTTCGTATGAAAATGGCTTTACATTATCCTGCAGTCTTGTAAGCGCATCTATATATGCCGGCGGCAGAAAGTCTGGACGCGTCGAAAGCAGCTGACCTAATTTTATGAACGTTGGACCTAGATCTTCCAGGTCGTGGGCCAGCTGCTCGGGTGCATTATCCTTCGCAGCCCCTTCTTTTGTATCGCCTGAAATGATCTCTTCTTCTAGTATTGCATCCTCAAGATTGCTTGTCTGTACAATATTCTTGCTTCCATACTTTATTAGCAGCGCTGCTATATCTTTATATCTTTTCAGCCGTTCAGGACTAAGAGATAATGCCATAGTAACTCCTCATTGTTTGGAAAGTGTTAAATTCACTCTCTGTGCACTGGTGTCCATATCTTTTTTTTGTGAGCGTCTGCATGTGCCGAAGTTTATTATATATAAAATAGATAATTAACTTTGCTTTCAATTTCAAGGAACAATAATTTCAAGGAACAATAATTTCAAGAAAAAAACATATGGCAGGCTATCTTAAAATTAGACCCGGAATACCTGAATTATTCCCGGAATACCCGCAGGGTGAAATCACTATTGGAAAATTTATAATAGGCAATTCTCTATACAGCTCTTCTTTTTAAGAAATTTTTTACGGTAAAATAAAATATACAATCTAAATGGATTGAATTAGTTTTGAAAAAAAATTACTCTTAATGTAAAATGCATCCGTGTCTGGTGAATTAAGTTCTTGCGAGCTGTTTTTAAGTAATATTTATTTTCGGCTGCATTTATTAAAACATTCCCGAAAGGAATTTATATTTACCACAAATGTCCAACTAAATTACCAGATCCGATCTGAAGACCTTATGAGGAGATTATTAGCCATGAATGTAAAAAGTAAAAATATTGATGATGTAAGTACAATGTTATCCAGGGCATTTCCTATTGGAGCCGAAATAATGCCCACAGGTGGAGTCCATTTCCGCGTCTGGGCACCGGGACATGAAAAGCTTGAGGTCGTAATTGAAAACAGCAATACTGATCTGCAGCCTGTCCTCTCTGATGCTATGAACACTGATGCTATCAACGCTAATACTATGAACAAAAATGAAAGACATTACAAAACCTTTGAACTGAAAGCAGAAAAAGATGGATATTTTTCAGGCCTTGTTGATATTGCTGGCGAAGGTACTCTTTACCGCTTCAGAATTGACGATCATAATTATCTTTATCCTGATCCTGCTTCACGCTTTCAGCCCGAAGGTCCGCATGGACCTTCACAGGTTATTGATCCTAATAAATTTAATTGGACAGACCTCAACTGGCAGGGAGTTGATGCTGATAAACAGATAATATATGAAATGCACATCGGCACCTTTACTAAGGAAGGTACACTAATTGCAGCTATGGAACAACTTAAGGAACTCTCTGAAATTGGAGTAACTGTTATTGAAATGATGCCTGTTGCTGAATTTTCCGGAAGCTTCGGCTGGGGCTATGACGGCGTTGACCTCTATGCACCTACCCGCTTGTACGGAAAGCCTGAAGATTATAAGGAGTTTATTAATAAGGCACATTCTTTCGGCATCGGAGTTATTCTTGACGTCGTATATAACCACTTCGGCCCCGATGGAAATTACCTGAAAGCATTTACACCTGATTATTTTACAGATAAATATGAAAATGAATGGGGCGAGGCAATTAACTTTGACGGCCGTAATTCACTTGGCGTAAGAGAGTTCATTGTTCAGAATGCATTTTACTGGATAAGTGAATACCACTTCGACGGACTAAGATTAGATGCTACTCAGCAGATCTTCGATAGCTCTGAAATACATTTGATTGCTGAAGTAAACCAGGCAGTAAGAAAAGCTGCCGGAAAAAGAAAAACTTATATCGTCGCTGAAAATGAACCACAGGAAGTTAAACTGGTCCACCCGGTTGAAAAAGGAGGTTACGGACTCGATGCCCTGTGGAATGATGACCTCCATCATACTGCAACTGTCACTCTTACTGGTCATAATGAAGCCTATTATACAGATTACCTTGGCACTCCCCAGGAATTTATCTCCTCTTTTAAATGGGGATACCTCTACCAGGGTCAGCATTATAAATGGCAGAAGAAAAGACGTGGCACTCCGGCCTTCGGACTGAAACCCTGCTGCTTTGTTACATTTATTCAAAACCATGACCAGATTGCAAATTCAGGCCGCGGCGAAAGGGTCTACCAGCTTACAAGCCCCGGAATCTTTAAGGCAATGACAGCTTTGTTCCTGCTTTCTCCCGGTACACCAATGTTATTCCAGGGACAGGAGTTCGCAAGCTTAAGTCCGTTTTATTACTTTGCTGACCACAATAAGGATCTGGCAGAAAAGGTCTTTAAGGGACGAAATGAGTTCCTTGCACAGTTCCCCAGCCTGGCAACACCCCAGATGCAGTCGTGCCTGCCTGACCCTGGAAATATAAATACTTTTGAACGCTCGAAGATCGATTTTTCCGACCGTAAGAAAAATGCAGGCATTTATAAAATGCATAAGGATCTCTTAAAACTACGCCGCGAAGACCCGGTCTTAAACTCCCATGACATCAGAACAACCGATGGGGCTGTCTTAAGCAATGATGCATTTTTACTCAGGTTTTTTGCAGAAGACGGAATGGACCGCCTTTTATTGGTCAACTTCGGCAATGACTTTTTTCTTAACCCTGCTCCTGAACCACTGCTTGCCCCTCCTGTTGGAACCATATGGGAACTCTTATGGTCAAGCGAAAACTCTGACTATGGCGGATGCGGCTTCCCTGTGCCTGAGACCGATCAGAACTGGTTTCTTCAGGGAAGAGCTGCTTCTTTACTTATTCCTAAACCTATTTCACAAGGAGTTAAATAATGAGCGAGATGACACGTACAATGCCCTGGAAGGGCGTTAAAGATACAGGTATTGAACCGCTGCTTACACGCGAATGGCTCGTAACTAATGGCCTTGGCGGATACGCCTCTGGCACAGTCTCAGGAGCCGTAACCAGACGCTATCATGGTATACTTATAGCAGCACTGCCTGTTCCATACGGACGTACTGTCATGCTTAATCACTTGTCTGAAATAATTGTTTTTCCTGATGGATCTGCTATGAACCTCGGCAGTGAGGAAAAAGCCGAAAATGTACTTGAGCTCCCCGGCGCAGGACACCTGACCGGCTTTAGGCTTGAACGCGGTATGCCTGTCTGGAGATATGAAAAAGACGGCATTGCAATCGAAAAACAACTCTTTATGCTCCACCGGCAAAATACCGTCCACGTTATCTACAGACTTGTCAATGGACAGGGCCCGGTTAGACTTGAACTCAGACCCTCTATGCACTTCAGAGCACATGAGGCCCCGGTAAGTGAGGAGTTTCATAACCCATATATCCTGACCGTCAGGGAAGGGAAGTATGAGGTCTCGGCTGGCGACAGACTCCCTCCGCTTAAGATGATAATGCACGGACAGAATTCAACCTTTACAAGCGATAAGGGACTGCAGCGCGAAATATTCTACCGCATTGAAGCTGAACGTGGGTATGAATCACGCGGATTGCTCTGGAGCCCGGGATACTTCAGTACTGACCTTAACCAGAACTCTGAGGCCGGATTCATCGCCTCTACTGAATCATGGTCTGTTATGCTTGCACTGGATCCTCTAAGTGCCCTCAGAGCTGAAAGGGAAAGACGGCGCAGACTGCTCGGAATTGCTAAGACACCGGCTAAGTCTCCCATGGCTTCAGAACTTGTTGTGGCTGCAGATCAGTTTATTATCACCCCTGCCGGTCGTATTGAGGATGCTGCCCGCGCTCACGCCTCGGGAGATGAGGTCCGTACGGTTATCGCAGGCTACCACTGGTTTACTGACTGGGGACGCGATACGATGATTAGCCTCGAGGGTCTTACTCTTACAACCGGACGCCACCATGAGGCAGGCTGGATACTCAGAACTTTTGCTCATTATGTTAAAGACGGACTTATCCCCAACCTTTTCCCTGAAGGCGAAAAAGAGGGACTCTATCATACTGCAGATGCTACACTCTGGTTCTTCCATGCCTTAAGCCGCTACCTGGATGAGACCGGCGACAGGGAAACATTAAGACAAATATTCCCTAAACTCGAACAAATAACCGATGCATACCAGAAAGGTACCCGCTTTGGAATCGGCGTCGACCCTAAAGACGGACTCGTGCGACAGGGACAGGAGGGTTATCAGCTTACATGGATGGATGCAAAGGTCGAAGACTGGGTCGTTACTCCAAGACGCGGTAAGGCTGTTGAAATAAATGCCCTCTGGTATAATGCCCTCTGCCTTATGCGCCAATGGCTCGGCGAGGAAAAAGGAGATGCCGCTGCCCGCAAACTAGACGAACAGGTCCAGCAGGTGCGTGAATCTTTTAATAAAAGATTCTGGTACGAAAAAGGCAGCTACCTCTACGACGTTATCGATGGCGAACAAGGCGATGACTGCTCTTTAAGACCTAACCAGGTATTTGCTATTTCTCTCCCTAACCCGGTGCTCGATCAGAGTAAATGGCAGCAGGTGCTTAATGTGGTTGAACAAAAACTCGTTACCCCGCTTGGACTCCGTTCACTTGCTCCGGGAGAACCTGATTATAAAGCTAAATACTTCGGCGACCTGAGAGCCCGCGATGCGGCTTACCACCAGGGTACCGTCTGGGCATGGCTTATTGGCCCGTTTATAGATGCTTGGCTTAAGGTAAATAATAACGACACTAAAGGCGCAAAAAAATTTTTGGAGGGCTTCTCAAACCACTTAAACGAAGCTTGCATCGGCTCTATCAGCGAAATATTCGATGCCGAAGCACCATTTACTCCCAGAGGCTGCATCGCACAGGCCTGGAGCGTGGCTGAGGTACTAAGATGTATTGTAAAAACTTCTGAAGAACCAGAGAAAAATAAGTAAAAAAAATACCGGACTGCATTTGAATTCTGTGCAGTCCGGTATTAATATCATCTATCCTCTATTTTAATTTTATTCTATAGTTCCTGCTCCATTACTACTTCACCGCGTATGCTTAAAACCATTACTTTAAGCGGAATATCTTTTCCCGAAAGATTAATTGCATGCTGCGCAAGCTGCAGTAACCCCCGGCAGCAGGGGACCTCCATTATTAAAACTGTAAGTGACTTTATGCCTGCATCCTCAATCATTGAAACTAATTTATTTACATATATTTCCTTGCCGCTGTCCAGCTTTGGACATGCAATGGCTAGCGACTTACCCTTAAGATAATCTTTATGAAAATCTCCTGCGGCAAATGCAGTACAGTCTGCTGCCAGTAATACATCAGAACCACGGTAATATGGCGCTGCGGGATTTACCAGGTGCAGCTGAACTGGCCACTGCCTTAACTGCGATTCTCTTGTTGTATTGTCATCTTCTTCCATTTCTTCCAAAGGCTCAATAACTACCTCTCTTGAACCGGGACACCCGCAATGCTGCTTTTCTGCTGACTTTAGATCATCTATACTTACTGGAATTCCGTTTTCAGAAAGATAATCAAGCGCTTCGGCTAAATAGCCCATTTCATTGTGTTCTTTCAGATGCTTTAAATGTGCAATAATTACGTTTCTGCCCCCTTTTACTATGTAATCCATCACTTTTCTTTCATCATAAGGCTCGGCTTCACGCTCTTCAATTGTAATTGCTTCCTGCGGACAATGACCAAGACATGCACCCAGACCATCACAGAACAGGTCGCTGATCAGCCTTGCTTTTCCATCGATTATCTGCAATGCACCCTCGGCACAGTTTGGTACGCATAAACCGCAGCCGTCACACTTTTCTTCATCTATATTGACTATCTTTCTTTTCATTATTTTAATCTCTCCGGGATTTTTAAGTGGATTATAAATCAGATTATATAGTCTGAAATTAATGCATTTTGTTTAATTATGCAACTACATTTTTTTTGGTTATTTTTATGCCGTCTTTTTCACACTAAAACTACAAAAGAGGAGCAAAGAAAAGATATGTTCTACAAAATTTCCGACTTCGTAAATGATTGGCAGAATGAAAGCCAGGCAACACTAAAATTATTTAACTGCCTGACAGATCAGTCCCTTAAACAGAAAGTTACTGAAGAGGGACGCTCTTTAGGTACCATCGCCTGGCATATTACAACCTCATTCGGCGAAATGCTCAAACGTACAGGACTTAATCCCGAAGGCCCTGAGGAAAATGCTCCCGAACCTGAAAGTGCAAAGGAAATAGCAGAGGCTTACAGCATAGCCTCTGAATCTGTCCTTAAACAGATCACTGAAAACTGGAACGATGAGACTCTTTTTACAGAAGATAATATGTATGGCGAGATGTGGAAAAAAAGCCTTACCCTTACCGTGCTCTTAGTTCATCAGATTCACCACCGCGGACAAATGACCGTCTTAATGCGCCAGGCAGGACTCGTTATTCCCGGCTTATATGGTCCGGCAAAAGAAGAATGGGCACAGTTTGGAATGCCTGCAGCAAAATAAAAATTCTTTTACCTTACAAAAGTCAGAGGCTTTCTCAGCCTCTGACTTTTAATCCTTGACTATTAAGCCTTGACTATTAAGCCTTAATTTTATTACCAACTTATCTTGAGGCTGAATCCATTTCCATCTGAACATTCTTGTCATACTCTTCCTTAAATGTCTGCACTGACTTATATATGGCTGAAGCAATATTTTTCTGCCCCGCCTTGCTTGCCAGATATGCCTCATCGTTTTTATTCGATATAAATCCCGTCTCTACCAATACGCTTGGCATCGATGCCCCTACGAGCACATAAAATCCTGCCTGCTTTATTCCATTGGAACTAAGCCCGATTGAACCGGTCAGATGCTTGTTCAGCAGATCTGAAAACCGTTCGGAATAACGCATGAATGCCGAATGCGCCATGCTTACCAGAATGAAATTTTCATCCGTCAGCTTCTGATAATGAGAGGGATTATCTTCATACTCAATTACACTGTTCTCCCTTTCTGCAATTGAGATTGCTTCTTTTGTTCTTCCTGGCCTCAGAAGATAAATTTCAAAACCATTTGCACTGGTAGGCTTTGCCGGAGTTGAATTGCAATGAACTGAAATAAAAAGATTGCCGTTCTTTTCATTTGCTATTTTGCCTCTTTTATAAAGCTCTACAAACTTGTCAGTAGACCGCGTGTATATCACTTTTACTTCAGGCATGTTTTCCTGGATTATTTCACCAAGTTTAAGTGCAATTGCCAGATTTACATCCTTTTCTTTTGTCCCGTTTACACCAATTGCTCCCGGATCTTTTCCGCCGTGCCCCGGATCTATTACAATCGTGCGAAGCGCCCACTTCTCCAGCTTGCTGTTCTGTTCAGCCTTGCTTAAAAGCTTGTTGTGAATTGTTATCAGCAGGTCATTCCCCGGACTGTCCTGAAATGTTTCATAAGTGGAATATCCATCCTTCAGCTGAAACTCTATCTGCGAATTATTGCTTATGTTCCTTGCCGATACTTTCTTTACAAGTCCTTTTGATTCGGCTGAATTAAAAACCTTCTGATCGGCTTTAACTCCCAGCAGATTTAAACAGAGTATTCCGTTATTAATCGATGCACTGTACTTTGTGATTCTTTTCCTGCAGATAAGCCTTATTAGTGTGCCGTTGGACTTTGATTCAACCCTGAGCCCTGCAACATCGAACTTTGAAGCTGCCAGCTTTTTATCTTCAGCTTTACTATCCTGCTTTTCAGTTTCTTTATCAGTCTTTACTTCCGGAATATTTTCCTCAGCATTTCCTTTTTTTACTACCTGTTCTTTGCTCTTAAGTGTGTCTGCCTTTTTTGTTTCTGAAAGTGACTTGTTATGTTCAGAAAATTCTTTTTTACTTAGAGATTCTTTCCCGCCAGAAGCCTCATTATTTTCTTTAACTTCCTTGCTTTCCTTTATCTCTTTGCCTTCTTTAACTTTTTTCTCTTCCTTTGCTTCTTCTTTTGCTAAAGAAGTTTTCTTTGCATCTATAAGAATTTGTTTTAACTGCCTGTTATATCCTATTTCCCTTCCTGAGGCTTCGGAAAACAGATCTTCATAGAACTGAATAGCTATATATAGATCATCATGCACTAAAACAGGGGATAAGGGCATCTGTATTGTTCTTGGAAGGCTTCCGGTCTTTGCTGTATAAACAGCAAATTCATTTTTTGCTGTAAGTTTTAAGACCCCTTGAATAAATTTGATCTCAAGCTTTGAATTGGCAGGATTAAAATAAACCTGCCCGCCTAAACTTTCCGAGAGCTCCCTGGCTGAAATATAGGCAACACCGTTTCTGCTTATCGTTGGAATTTCCTTTGTATAGCCCCCTAGTGTCAGCTTCACACCTGAGGACTGTGCCTGAATTGTAAAAAGCGAAGTAAAAACAAATAATAAAACTGTTCTGAATCTCATAAGTCTGTCCCTTAAGCTGTAATTTCCCTGATTATCTTTGTTTTTCAGCCAAGGAACGGCAAAAGAAATCCCGACTTTTTCCTGTAGCTGCTGAACCTCTCCCCGAAGTGCCTTTCTAATAACTTCTCCTCTTCATAAGCACGCATTATAAAAAGCGGGATCTCAAGAAATAGTACTAGCGGAAGGGCAATATAACTGAGCAATGCAAGTGATGCACCAAGATCTGAGAGTATCTGCCCTAAATATTGAGGATGACGGATAAATCTGAATGGCCCGCTCGTAACAAGCTGATGGTTTTTTAGTATCACTATATCCTGAGCGAAATTCTCACCCATCGCCCTGTAAGCCCAGATCTGAAACCAGGAAAAAAATACATAGACCGCAAGTCCTAATATCCTTAAAGAAAACAGCGATGAATATTTATTGTAATCAAGTGTTCCTAGCTGAAAAACAGATAAAATGATCAGCAGAAGAATAACTGCCGAAACATTTAACGGAAGCTTCTGCAGAAATGTTTTAGGCTTCTCTTTTACTGCTGTTAGGGAGGTCTTTAATCCTTTCTTTGCCCCGCCTAAATTAGCGGCAAATGTGACAAATAAATTAATAGCTAAAAGTATGTTTACCGGATCCATAATCTCTTTTTCTCTCTCTCTGTATATGCTTCTAATAATTACTTTCTGATAATAAACAGGCCTGCCTTCCATAAAAAAGATATTGCGAATATAGCGAAGTGAAATTTAATTGACAAACAGCCGCGATGAGTTATTTTATAAATATAAAGGAGTTTGAAAGGTTTATTTAAAAATAAAGCGGAACCTGATTCCGCTTTATTCTATTATAACTGTCTGAATTGTCTTTATCTTAAGCTTTATGCCAGCTTTAACATTAATAGTATCTTATAGGCAATCATTCCAAAAGTAGCTGATAAAGGAATTGTAAGTATCCATGCCCAGATGATGTTCCTGGCGACTTTCCACCTGACAGCACGTGTGCTTTTTGCAGCGCCGACTCCTGCTATTGCTCCTGAGATGGTCTGTGTAGTACTGACAGGTATTCCTAATGCCGATGCAATGAATATTGTAAGACTTGCTGAACTCTCGGCACTGAAGCCTCCGAAGGGAGTAAGCTTGGTCATTCTCATTCCGAGTGTTCTTATTACCTTCCAGCCGCCTAGCATTGTGCCAAGCCCGATTATAGTATAACTTGTAACTTCAACCCAGTAAGGCGGATGACCCGTTGGTGCAATCTGATTGTTTGCAATAAGAACCATTGTAATAAGACCTATGGTCTTCTGTGCATCGTTTGAACCGTGACTTAAGCTGTACATACCGGCTGAAAGTATCTGCAGACGCCTGAACTGCTTGTCAACCTTATGCGGCGACATGTTTCTTACTATCCATATGGTAGCTACTGTAAACAGCCCGGCAATAAGATACCCGATTACAGGCGATAAAAATATAAAGGCAATTACTTTTAAGAATCCCGATGCCTTTAAGGCCCCGAATCCTGCCTTCATTACAGCAACTCCGCCTAAACCGCCTATAAGACAGTGCGATACACTGAGCGGAATGCCTAAGTGCGTAGACCCGGCTTCAACTATAATTGCCCCCACTAGCGCAGCTAAAATTACTGTGTTATCAATTATGTTTACATCAATAAGCCCTTTGCCGATCGTTGAGGCAACCCCAAGGCCGAAGAGAAAAAGTGCGGCAAAATTAAAACAGGCCGCCCAGGTAACCGCCTGAAGCGGTGTGAGTACTTTGGTTGCAACTACTGTTGCAATGGAATTCGCTGCATCATGCATTCCATTGTAGAAATCAAATATATAGGCCAGTAAAATGATCACAACAGCTATAAGGGGAATTGAAATTCCCAGAAAAGATATTATCATAAGTTTCCGAAAATAATATTAAATCAACCGTTTTTAAGTGAAATAGTAGCAATAATTGAAGCAACTGCCTGACATTTGTCGGTTATATCTTCCAGAACATCAAGTATTTCTTTCTGCTTAAAGAGCTCAATAGCGTTGGTTTCCTCTTTGAATAACTTGGTGACTGCATCCCTGTAGATCTGATCGGCTTCCTGCTCTAGGTCCTTTACTGTCTTTAGGTTTTCTGTTGACTTTACCTTGTGCTCTACTATTGAGATGTTCAGCTCCTTGACCTGCATGCCGGCAATCTGAAGCAGCTTGTCTGCAGCTGGAAGATGAACTGTAAGGTTGTAAACGGTCGCCTTTGTAACCGAGGCATTTATTGCATCGCTTACTTTTTCAAGGGTTTTGATAAGTGCAAATATATCTTCGCGGTCAAATGGGGTTAAAAAGCTTTTATTTAATTTCTTGAAAACTTTTTGGGAAATCTCATCACATCTTTTTTCTAATGATTTTAGCTTAAGCGATGGCTCCGAGCTGTACTTGTTGTCACAAAAAAACTCTTTTGCAAGTGTTACCATCTGATTAATGGTTGTAACCATTGCTGCAAAATCATCAAAATATTTTTCTTCTTTTGGTAGTAATCCTTTAAACATATCCTGCTAATTGTTTATTTTTAGTTGCACAAACTTAGGAAAAATTTTCCGATAATAAAACCTGAATGGAATATTAATCATCCCCGCATGGCTTTAAGGTCAGAAAACTAAGTATTTATGGCTTTTTTCAAGGAGAAATCAAATGAAATTATTTTGTACCTTTTTACTTTTTTTCTCGGTTCTTACTATTAATAATTATTGCCAGGAGATAAACGTGCCTGTTGTCCCTTATCCTCAGGTAGTTTCCCAGACCGAAGGCAGCTTCAGCTTGCCTGCAAAAAAAATTAAGATCATCCTCTCCGGACAGGAAAGCAAAGCTAATAGCTTTTCAGCCGGATTATTAAAACAGACGTTGAAGGACTTTAACAGGATCGAAGCAGAAATTACTGAAGGGAATATTGAAAAAGGAGCAATTGTGCTCTCACTTATTAACGCTCCGAAATTTACTGAGTCAAAATCCCCGGCCGAATCCAACGAGGAAGGCTATGTGCTTTCTGTCTCTAAAGACGGAATTTTGATCAGATCCGTCTCGCCAAAAGGTCTTCTCTATGGAACTATGAGCCTTATACAGATGCTTGAAAAATCTGGAAGTAAAAACAGCCTAAAATGCATGCAGATCTCTGACTGGCCTGATATGAAGTTCAGGGGTATCTCCGATGATATTAGCCGCGGACAGGTGCCTACAGTCGAAAACTTTAAGAAGATCATCCGCTTTATGGCCAGATATAAAATGAACGTTTATATGCCTTATCTCGAGGATATGATTAAATTCGACAGCTACCCGTCAATCGGAATTGACCGCGGAGCCCTCACAAAAGAGGAAGTAAAGGAAATTGTCAGCTACGCAAAGAACTATTATATAGATGTAATTCCTGCTTTCCAGACCCTTGGCCATTATGAAAATATTCTCTCTCAGCCGGAATTCCTTAAATACGCCGAATTCCCGGGCGCTGCCTCTCTTTGCGTTTCTTATGACTCTACTTATTCATTCTTGGAAACTCTCTTAAAAGAAGTATGCGAATTATTCCCGTCGGAATATTTTAATATGGGCGCTGATGAAAGCTATGACGTCGGCCTCGGAAAAAGCAAGTTTATGGTCGACAGGTCATCTCTTGCAATGGTGCACCTTGACCATTATAAAAAGGTATACAGTATACTAAAGAAGTTCAACAAAAAAGTAATGATGTATGGCGATATTATTCTAAGCCACCCGGAAATTTTAGAAGGACTGCCAAAGGATATTACTGTAGTCGACTGGCACTACAGAGCCGACTACGACTACCCGTCAACAAGTATATTCCAGAAATCAGGTATCCCTTATATCGTAAGCCCTTCTGTATGGAATTATACCTCTACTTTCCCGGTAAATGTTAACGCTATTCCTAATATTAAATACATAACTGGCTCAGGCCTTAAAAATTCTTCTGTCGGAATGATTAACTCCAACTGGGGCGACTTTGGCAGCGAAACCTTAAAGGAACTGCTCTATTATGGATATGCATGGGGCGCACAGTGCGCATGGAACTTCGACCAGAGCAGGGAAAGTAAGTTTACTAAGGATTTTATGAGCGACTTCTTCGGCACTGACGACCCCCGCCTTGTAAGTCTTTATGAGACCTTGAACTCAACTCTCGTTCAGACAACATGGAATGAACTTTTCCGCCACCCCGTCCTGCCGCTCAGAGACCCGGCATGGTGGGAGGCCAGAATATCTCCTGCTGTAAAAATGAGCTGGATGGAATCTACTCTGCCTAAGGCATTGGATGATATAAAAGCACTAAAACAAATAGTAAAGAAAAACAGCGACCATCTGGACTTGCTCGAGTTCACAGTTAAACTCAGCAATTTCTATAGTTCGAAACTCCTTTCTCAGTCACTCTTAAGTGCTAAGATTGCAGAGCTTTATATGAAAAACAATAAAACCGAAGCTGATAAAACAACACTGGCTTATCTTAAAACTGTTACTGAAAGCAAAAAAAATGATGAAAAACTGGCGCTTCCGCTTATTGATAATAATATTTCAGCATTAAAATCCCTTAAGGAAGAATACAAAAACCTGTGGCTCAGATATTATAAGAAAGATAACCTTTCTATGATCGAAGATAAGTTCGACCGCCTTGCAAACTACTACAGCGAAACTAAACAGCAGCTTAACGATGGACAGCTGAAGCCTGCTATGATACAGAGCGACTGGATATACTGCAGGGTAAATGACTCAACTTTATCAAAATCTGCAAAGTTCAGAAAGACATTTACATTGACTGATGACCTAAAGTCTGCATATATTCAGTTTCTGGGCGATACTTACGCAAGAGTATATATAAATGGTGAATACGTTGACCAGGTATTTGTTAAGCGCTCGCTTTCTCTCTGGACGGAATATAAAAGAATTAAGTTCTTTAATGTTAGCCGCTACTTAAAGAAAGGGGAGAACACGATTACTGTCGAAGTCGATAACTACCTCTCCAAAGGCTTTGCAGGCTTTAATATGATTGTTGATATAAAAGCAGGTAACAATTCCCTGCAGGTGCTTAGCGATAACTCCTGGGAAGCTCTCGATATGAGTACACAGGGGGGCGTATTTTCACCTGCTGTTAAAAAGGATTATCCTTTCATTATCACAGCTCCGAACTTCGAAACTAAACGGACAAGCTGGATAGAAAGATAAAATTAAGAATTAAGAATTAAGAATTATGAGTTATGAATTAATTGAATTTTGAGGAAAAATGGTATCTCTAAAAAATAAAATCGTTTTTATTACCGGTGCTACTTCAGGCATCGGAAAGAGCTGTGCTGTTGAATTTGCACGCTCTGGCGCAAATCTTATTTTGTGCGCAAGAAGAGGTGATTTGTTAAATAATTTTGCCGATGAACTTATTGCTCAGTTCGGAATAAAGATCTATTCATTCCAGCTCGATGTCAGAAATGAGGATGATGTTAATAACGCTGTTGCTTCTTTCCCTGATGAATGGAAAAATGTCGATGTCCTGATAAACAATGCCGGACTTGCCCGCGGCCTTGCAAAACTTCATGAAGACGACTCGGCAAACTGGAATGAAATGATCGATACTAACGTTAAGGGACTTCTTTATGTAACCCGCGCAATTGTGCCTGGAATGGTTGAAAGAAATAACGGACATATAATTAATATCGGCTCAATCGCAGGTCATGAAGCCTATCCGAAAGGCGGAGCCTATTGCGCTACAAAACATGCCGTAAATGCAATTACAAAATCTTTAAGAATGGACCTTGTTGATACTAATATACGCGTTAGCACTATTGACCCCGGACTTGTTGAAACTAATTTCAGCGTTATAAGATTTCATGGCGATCACGACCGGGCAAAAGGCGTATACAAGGGATTGGAACCTCTTACAGGTACAGATATTGCCGAAACAGCTGTATTTATTGCTACACGCCCTGCACATATAACCCTTGCAGAAGTCGTAATTTTCCCGACCTCTCAGGCATCTGCAACTGTTGTTCACAGAGAAAATTAAGTATTGCAAATTTGAAATGATATTTTGAAATGATAAACTGACTATATACAAAAAAAGCGGAATCATGATGTTCCGCTTTTTTTGTGACAAATAGTTATTCTGTCATCTGCAGAGTCCTGTAAGACTCTGCTATAAATTGTAAAACAGCCTACATAAAATAACTTACATCTCCTGAACCTTCACGTATTACCTCCGGAGTCTCATTGCTCAGATCAACTATGCTCGATGGTTCTCCCTGAAGATTGCCGCAGGCTAACATCAGATCTACCTGCACATTAAAAACAGCTTTTATCTCCTGCGGATCATATAATATCTCGCCCCGGCGGTTAGTTACACTTGTACTTATTATCGGATTGCCAAGCTCTCTTGCCAGCGTAAGAGCTACAGTATGATTTGGAATTCTTATCCCTACGGTCTGCCTTTTTGACCAGAGTTTCTTAGGGACTTCCCTTGCTGCAGGCAGAATGAATGTATATGGTCCGGGCAGCAGGTGCTTCATTGCCCTGTAAGCGTAATCTGAAACTTTTGCATACTTTGCTATATCCTTTAAATCCGGACAGACAAAACTAAGCAGCTTGGTGCCGGCATCCTGCTTTATTGCAAATACCCTCTCCAGCGCTTCTTTATTAAATATATCACAGCCTATACCGTAGACCGTATCAGTAGGATAAATAATTACTCCGCCATTTTTCAAAACCTCTATGGCCTTATTGATATACCTCATCTGAGGATTTTCCGGGTGGAGTTCATAATATTCCATTTACTCAGCTCCTGTTTAGAAATTAATGAATGAAGATGTTTCTGAAAAATACAACATAAGGTAAGAATGCTTCGAATGTGCTAAAAAGGAAATCCTGTTTTTTTGAATGGAATTCATTGGATCCTTTATCATTGAATAACATAGTTTTATTCTATTCCCTAAGATATAACTCCCGCGGAATTTGTCAACTAAATTCTTTTGCTCCTAAACCCCTTTTCCGGTAGAGAAATTTCCACCCGAAAGGTTTTTATCTCAAATATTTTTCTATATTATTGCAGCCTATAAACTTTATTTCTATGACCATGCAGACATTAAAGCCTAAAGCCTTAAAGGGAATTTCCGGAGCAGTGGTAATCCTTGGATTGGTAAGCCTTTTTACCGATATTGCCAGCGAAATGCTTTACCCTGTTACCCCTATTTTCCTTAACACTCTGGGCACTCCGATGGCACTCATTGGCCTTATTGAAGGACTGGCAGAACTTACCTCCGGAGTGTTAAAAGGGTATTTTGGCGCACTTTCTGATAAAACCGGCAAAAGATCGGTCTTTGTCTTTGCAGGCTACGGCTTGTCGGCCCTGGTTAAACCTTTGCCCGGCTTAATCCAAAGCTTCCCGGCAGTACTCTTCGCCAGAATAACAGACAGAATTGGTAAGGGTATACGCACTGCCCCGCGCGATGCACTGCTGGCCGGCTATTCTGATGGAAATACGGGCGCTGTCTTCGGCTTCCATAGAGCAATGGATACACTTGGCGCTGCTATTGGCCCTGTTGTTTCTCTTTGCCTGCTGGCAGCCTTTCCGGGTAAGTACCCTTTGATCTTTATTCTTGCTTTTATCCCCTCTGTCGCTGCTGTAGCCTTTACACTGGTGGTCAAAGATAATAAACCCGCTCTTGCCAGGGTAAGATCAAAAAGACACTACAGTGAATTCTGGCAGTCTGCTCCCTCTGCCTATAAATATTTAGTTGTCCTTTTAACACTCTTCGCTTTTATTAACAGCAGCGATGTGTTCCTGATACTTAAATCCAGATCAGCCTTTAAGTCTGATTCATTAGCAATTATAGGCTATATTTTCTATAACCTGGTCTATGCCGCTGCGGCTTATCCGCTTGGCCTCTTGTCTGACAGACTTGGGAAAAGAAAAGTATTTATTGCAGGATTAGTAATATTCTCTTCTGTTTATCTGGGATTTGCCTTATCGGGCAATGTGGCTATCATTTGGATATTATTTGCTCTTTATGGCATCTATGCCGCAGCAACTGAGGGAATAACTAAGGCCTGGGTCTCCGATATGATAAAAGATGATTTCCGCGGCACAGCAATAGGACTCCTTACTATGCTCTCAAGCCTGGCTATGATGGCAGGCTCTGCATTTACCGGGATTCTTTGGGACCTCTCCGGACCAGCGCTCCCTTTCCTTATTACCTCCGGCGTGAGTCTTCTGATTGCACTCTTAATTATATTTACCCGGAAAATGTAATGAAAATTGGCAGGCTCTCACCTTGTAAGCCGGCATAAAAATTTTTACCCCTTTATATAGTTCTCTCAATTACTTATTTTAGAAAACACAGGGCGTAAAACTCTATACATATTTTTAACTATCAATCCTGATTATGAAAAACTTTATCATCTTTATTTCTTTAGTTCTTTGTGTATATGGATTAATAAACTTCTATATCTTTATCCGTGGCTGGCAGGCAATTCCGAAAGAAAGCTCGTTCAGAATATATTATCTTGTTATATTTCTGGTCCTTTCGCTCTCCTATATTTTAGGCAGGGTGCTCGAAAGAAACGCTGTTACACCTTTAAGCAGCAGCCTTATCTGGGTGGGATCTTTCTGGCTGGGTATGATGGTCTATTTTTTATTCGGCGTTATTTTGCTCGACTTGTTACGGGCAATTAATTACTTCATACCTCTTTTCCCGGCTGCAGTAATAAGAGATTGGGAACGCACAAAGTTTCTCAGCGCTGTTGTGCTTACTGCAATTGTTATTATTACAGTCATTGCAGGCAGAATTAATGCTGTTACCCCGCGGGTGCTTACAATGGATCTGAAAATTGATAAGAAAGTCGGCCCTGTGAAAACCTTGAATATTGCCGCGGCATCTGATATCCACTTAGGTACAATTATTGGCAATGGAAGACTCGAATACCTGGTAGATAAAATAAATTCTTTGAACCCGGATATAATTTTATTCCCGGGCGATATAGTGGATGAAGACTTAAGACCGGTTATTAAACAGAACCTGGGCGAGACTTTGAAGAAATTAAAGGCTAAGTACGGCGTCTACGCAATTACAGGTAATCATGAGTTCTATGGGGGAGTAGAGGCTGCTGCACGCTACCTTAATGATCACGGTATACAGATGCTTAGAGATAAAACCCTAAAGATTGACAACAGTTTTTATCTTATAGGCCGTGAGGACAGAACTCTTAATCAGGTGCGCAAGAGAAAAACACTCGAAGAACTGATGACTGATATAGATAGTACAAAACCTATAATTATGATGGATCATCAGCCTTTTGAACTTGATGACGCTGTAAGCCATGGCGTCGACCTTCAGCTCTCAGGCCATACCCATCACGGACAGCTCTGGCCGTTTAATTTTATTACCAACCGGGTCTATGAGGTAAGCTGGGGCTTTAAGAAAAAAGAAAATACAAATATCTATGTCTCCAGCGGCTTCGGAGGCTGGGGTCCGCCAATCCGCCTGGGCAACCGCCCTGAGATTGTTAATATAAAATTGCATTTTGATTAATAACGATTTTTGATTAATTGACGAAATCTTGTTACAATGTACTAAACAAACTCTGATCTCATCATATGTAATATGATGATAAAAAATGTCGGAATAAATTTTAAGTGACCCTTAAACCGGAGATATCTGAAAGATGAACCAGAGCGGCAGCATAATTATTGGCGCTTCAAGTGCCCTGGGCTGGGCAATTGCTAAATCCTTAAATGAACAGGGTGAAGCAGTACGCCTTTTTGTAAGAAACCGCCAGAAAGCCTCCGGAATTTTTGCAGATTTTCAAAACGTTGAGTTTATTGAAGGCGATGCTTTCAGCCAAAAAGACCTCGATAATGCAGTAAAAGGATCTTCAAATATCTTCTATTGCATAAATGTTCCATATCCCAGATGGAAAAGTGATTTAAAGAAAATGCTCAGTATCACGCTTAATGCAGCCCTGAGACATAATGCAAAGATCATATTCCCCGGAAATGTATACGTATACGGCCATGCAAAATCTAACCCCGTAAATGAAGATCATCCGTTTGCTGCTCATACAAGAAAAGGAAAAATACGCATCGAGATGGAAAAAATGCTCTCAGATGCCTCCCTTGCTTCAGGCTTGAAATACTCAATTATTCGTATGCCCGATTTCTATGGCCCTTATGTGATAAACGGACTTTATGAAAAAATATTCATAAACAGCCTTAAAGGCGAAAAAATCCAGTGGTACGGCAGCCTCGATATCCCGACTGAGTTTATATATATTGAGGATGCAGGTAAGGCAATGGTGCAGGCAGGAGTTTCTGAAAAAAGCCTCGGAAAGGTCTTTAATGTGCCGGGATGCCATGTTACTACAACTAGGGCTTTCTTAAATGAAATTGCCTGCCAGGGGAAAAAAGGCTCCAGAATTAATGCTCTTAATTCAGAGTTCATTGTAGCCCTGGGTGGATTATTTAACCCCATTGCTAGAGAATTCCGCGAAATGATGTACCTTAAAAAGGAAACCTTCCTTTTGGACGGATCCCGTTATAGATCCGCCTTCGGCAGCATCCCTTCTACTCCTTACAGGGAAGGCATTAAAAAGACTCTCGAGTGGGCTAAGGAATATTTTAATATAACTCAAAGTGTCCTAAGCCTTAAAGATGAACATAAAGACCCCAATCCGCGGCACTGATTGCTTCTTCTGCTGCTTTTTTCCCTTTTTTTTGCTCTTTTTTCATCTTATTGGCTTTTTTACCCCTGTTTACTTTTTCCTCTGACTGGTTTTTACTTTCCCGCCTTATATCTGCCTTTTAGTTCCACCGTCTATTCTTGGAAATATAAATCCATTGAACAACAACCTTATTTTTAAAATATTCTATTATTAGGAGAATTTTTAACTAAGGAAATGGAGAAATTATGAAATACCTTCTTCTTCTTTTCGTCTTTTTATCTGTTTCACTCTATGCCCAGCTCGATTCACTCGACAGAATTGAACTTAAAAACAATAGGATACAAAGCGGAAAGATCATCAAGATCACCTCCGATGCCGTCCAGTTCAGAGAGGCAATTACAAATGTTATCTATGAATATCAGAAAAGTGAGATCAGAAATCTTAAGCTCTCAAACGGCACGATCCTTTCATTCAATACATCAGCAGACCAGGGAAATGTCACAGGTTCAATGCAGAATCCCCAGGGCCAGAATACTCAGGGTAATACCCAAAATACTGGTACGCAGACAGGCAGCGGAACACAAACTTCAGGGACTCAGAATACCGGAACACAGCCAACTGGCACAACCGTCACTTCCCAGGGTAATAACCCAAATACAACTGGTACTGCAGCCGGTAGCACAACTTCAACTAATACCGGCTCTCAGACAAACCAGCAGACTGAAAATCAGCAAAACCCAGGCGGCTTAAGTACAACAGCACTTATTTTACTTGGCGCTTCTGGCGTTATTGTGCTTTTATTGCTCGGAAGTGCGATATTCTGACTTTATGCATTATACCCGGCTTGAAAATCCTGAGGCTCTATCTGAAGGAATCTAAGGATATTCTGTTTTAAAATGACTTCAGAAAAAAACGGAATATCAAAATAAAAGGAAGAAATGATAATAAGATCACTGATCTGTTATTACTTCTTCCTTTTTTATTTTTTGTCTTCTTTAACTAAGGCGATTTTAACCTTTTTGACCTTTTATTTCCTGATACTTTTCTTTCTGATCATTGCCTTCTATTTCTTTATTGTAAACTCATCTATAAGACTTATATCAGTGCCCATCTGATTTAATGTCCCTTCTTTAGGATATGCCCCATATGTCTTTACTTCTACTTTGTCATCCTGCACATCAAAGACCAGATATTCAAATGCCCTGTAGCCTACAAAATCCTTTGAAGCCTGCGCATTCCCATTAGGACCATAGTTGTAATTCAGTAGTTTATAATATGGCAGTGCTTCATCATAGGTAAGCTCCTGTCCCGGACGCTTGGTCTGCGGATTATCTCCATACTTTGAATTCAGATAATATAGCGGCGCTCCCGCACTGCCTGAAACAATCTGGTAAACACCATCTACAGACTCTCGCCCATAGATATGCTCATGACCGCAAATGTAGGCCTCAACCTTGTTCTTTGAAAGCAGCGACCAGAACCTGTCCCTCTGATCTAAAAACCACTTCCTGGTTGAATCCAGCGGCATTGCCGGCGGATTAAGCCCCAGATTGGGCAATCCGTCTCTTATATGTCCGCCTATCGGAAAAGCAGACTCATGCCCCATAACAAATATATGCTTAACTTGCCTCTGCTGCGTAGCTGCCAGATCCTTTTCCAGCCAGTCGAGCGACTTTACATAGTGCCAGTCAGCTTTGTCATCTGTTGTATCTTTTGGATCGCCATAATACCACCTGCCCGTAGCTATAAAAACAAAGTGGGAATTTTCAAAATCAAAAGAGTAGGTAAGACCCTTTTCATCTTCCGGACCATTCATAAATACATCCGGAAAAGCTTTCTTGAAATTCTCCTCGTCAAACCTCGTCCTAAGCTCATGATTACCTGTAAGAGCCCATATCTTTGGCCAGACCATCTTTGGATTATTATAGATCGGCGCCATGACTTCCTTCCAGTGTTTTAATTCCCTGACAGTTGCCTCCGGATTGGTTCTGCTCCCGTCAACTAGATCGCCTGGAAAGGCTAGAAATTTTATATCGGAATTATTCTTCATTATATGATCAACAAATGCGCTTAATACAGGCAGATTTACACCATCATTAGGTCCTCTTGAATCGCACATTGCTGCAAACTTGAAACTCTGTGAAAATAAAGAACTGCTGAAGAAAACAGTCAAAACTAAACCAGAAATAAATTTACTCTTTATCATTTTTCTCGCTTTTTTTATTTAACCATTTATATAATTAAGATTTTCTTTTGTAATTGAAGCTCATCTCATAAGCTTGGGCATTATGAGCGAAAATATAAAGATCAGTATTGCCAGAGAAAAGAATAACAGCCCCACTTCCTCATCAAACTCAAGTATTCCAACAGTAGTAAGCATGTATGTCCAGTCATGATAAACCTTGCTCCCTCCAAGAAGATGAAGTTTATGCGCCCTGGCATCTGCAGCATAGACACTGATGTTTATCAGGTTCTGCCCAAGCCATAAAAGCGCAAACTGCACACCTGTTTTATACTGCGCCTTCAGAAAGTAGAATGTAATCAGTGATGGAAGTATTATCTGCATAAGCGTACCGCCTGCTGCTTGTATAAATTTCCCAAATAACATAAACACCAGGTGCCCGGCTTCATGTATTACCAGATCAGTATTGTCGATGAAAGTATACTGACCCCTGTTTAATACCCAGTAGATAATTACTGGAAGCATAAGAAAAGAGGGCATCCAGTGCTTTATTTCATCCCAAACCGAATACCGTTTTGCATCTATCTCCAAAGCGCCACCTCCTTACCTACATTTTAATTTCTACATTTAAAGAGGAATACAGAGGTAAAACATAATCTTTAGTAAAATAAAACTCAAATAAATAAGAGATCTGATATTTTATTTACAATACCTTTTTGTTTGCTATACCTTTTTTATTTGCAATACCTTTTGCTTGTATTACCTTATTGCATTTACTTTATCCTTGTATTGATGCATTATATTTAATACCAGTGAGTGCGCCGGAATAAAGAGTGTGCCGGAATAAAGAGTGCGCCGGAATAAAGAGTCTGATAAAGAGATTAACAGAAGCCCTACAGATGTTACTTATTAATAGAAGCTGTTAGCAGATGTGTTACAGAATAGTTCCAGTTACTGAATAGTTCCAGTTACAGAATAATTCCAGTTACAGAATAGTTCCACCTGATATTATATTGTTTAAGGAGTGTACTTGATGAAAGTTAAAAGAACAATTGTTTCAAAACGCCAGAACTATATCGATGAATATAAAGCCGCCTCGGAAAAGGTAAAAACTCTCCTTGAACCTTTAACCCAGCAGCAGCTTAACTGGTCCCCGTCTCCGGGAGAATGGTCCGTTGCACAATGCATCAGTCACCTTATCGTAACAGGCAATGAGTACCTCCAGCAAATTAAACAGACAATAAAACACGCCGCTGAAAGTAGTTCTGTTTCAGAAGACCCTCTGCGCTATAGCCTTGTCGGAAAGCTCTTCGTAAATATGATGGAACCTCCTGTAAAAAAGAAAATGAAACACCCTAAGGAATTTAACCCGGCTGTAATTAATCAGAAAGATCTGCTTATAAGAGAATTTTCAGAGTTGAACGAAGAACTTATTGCAGCTCTTCAGAGCTCTGAGAACCTGGATATCTCCAGAATAAAAATAATTTCCCCGGTTTCAAAATTTTTAAGGTTTAACCTGACTGACGTTTTTGCCTTTACTGCAGCCCACGAGAGAAGACATATCTGGCAGGCTGAAAATATAATGAAAGCCGAAGGCTTTCCTGAATAAAGCCGGTAATGTATAAGTTAAATGACTAGGACAATTGAATTAATGCTTATGTTTATCACCGGCTTTTTCTTATCTTTAAGTAAGTAAAATTTTTCTGCAGGAGATATGAGCCAGTTTACTAAACCCGGAAGTGCTGACCAGTTGAGTGCAGGTCAGACAATCACATTTACTGAAAGCCAGGCTGTAACCACTTCCGGCCTGAAGCATTTCTTTTACCCTGAAAGCATTCTGATTGCCGGAGCATCTACTAAAGAGAAAAGCATCGGCTACGAACTGCTTAAATGTATCCTGTCTTATAATTATACCGGAAAGCTTTACCCGGTAAACCCTAAAGCCGGTGACATCCTTGGACTTAAATGTTATAAGTCGATCGAAGATGTATCCGGCCCGGTCGACCTTGCAATTGTTATGGTCCCTAAGGCTTGTGCTGAGGAAACAATTGATAGCCTTTTAAATAAGGGAATTTCTTCAATTATTCTTATCACTGCAGGTTTTAAGGAAATAGGCAAAGAAGGTGAACTGATAGAAAAAAGAATACTTGAAAAGATCCGACGTTCAGGAGCCAGGCTTGTAGGTCCAAATTGCATGGGTATAATAAATACAATTGAAGATGTAAAGCTTAATGCTACATTTGTTGCTGAAAAACCTGAAACGGGATCTACCGGGTTTTTATCCCAAAGCGGAGCCTTAGGTGCTGCTGTGCTTAATTCACTCAGGGAAACCGATATTAAGTTCGCTCACTTTATAAGCGTAGGCAATAAGGCTGATGTTAATGAAAATGATATTCTGGAATTCTGGCAGAAAGATAATAATATTGATACTCTCACGTTTTATCTGGAGAGTTTTGTTGACGGAAAAACTTTCATAAAACCCTTTATTAATGGCGAAATAACAAAACCCGTTATTATCCTTAAAGCTGGCAAGACCTCAGGCGGCATGAAGGCAGCTTCTTCGCATACCGGAGCACTTGGAAGCAGCGACAAGGTAGTCGATGCAATATTAAATCAGTTCGGCATTATCAGGGTCGATAATCTTAATGAAATGTTCAACACCGCGAAGGGCTTCGAGAATTTTCCGCTGCCTGAGGGTAATAAAGTAGCAGTCATCACTAACGCCGGGGGACCGGCTATACTGGCTGTTGATGCTCTGGAAAAACAGGGACTTCAGCTGGCTGTCTTAAGTGAAGAAACCAAAAAAGAGCTTAGACTCATAGTCCA
>JBLNEL010000225.1:0-11381 GCA_050262615.1 Bacillota bacterium | reverse complement strand
GATAAAATCACCCGATGGTAGTCTTTTTGCATTGTTATTGTACTAAGGAAAAAAGTAATTTTTGCTATTATATTTTACCTCCGATAAGATCCTGGGCGAATATATGGGTTTTGAAGAATGTCAGTTGAAAATAAATTGCGGATCAAATCATGCTTAACCTTAATCAGCAGCATAACAGAAAAGAAAGACTACGCTGTGCAATATGCGAGCTTAAAATTCACGATCATATTTGTTCAATTTATGAGACAAAGGATGAACAGTTTTCAGCCGTAGTCCCCTATATTCAGGATGGATTGCAAAAACATGAGAAGTGTGTTTATATAGCTGATGAGAATTCTATCGATGAAGTAGTTGACTTACTAAAAAACCATATTCCTGAGATAGAAAAGGTGATGGAAAATAATTCGCTTGTTATAATAAGCAAGGAAGAATCCTACTTAAGACTTGGATATTTTGATCCTGACTGGATGATGAACTTTTTAATCGAACAAGTCAAAACTGCAAAAACAGAAGGCTTCAATGCCTTAAGAGTTACAGGAGAGGCAAGCTGGGCTTTAGGTGATAACCTTATGACACAGCAGCTTATTGAATATGAATCAAAGGTAAATAACGTACTTCAGGAGATTGAGGTCTCTGCCCTTTGCCAGTATAATAAGAAACATTTCACTCCGGATATTGTGAAAAACGTGATTGAAACACATCCTGTAGTCATCTATAAGAATCATGTCTGTAAGAACTATAATTACATACCGACAGATGAATTCCTTTCTGAAAGAGATAAATATGATGAAGCTACAAGAATGCTTAACCAGATCCTTCTGATAGAAAACTACGTTGAATCATTAAAAGAAAGTGAAGAACGCTTCCGCCGGGCCATTACAAATGCTCCGCTTCCTGTTATGATAAATGTAAAATTCGGCAGAGTACTTATGTTAAATAAAATGTGGACTCAGGTAACCGGATACTCAATTGAAGAAATTCCCACAGTTGATGCATGGATGTATAAGGCATATGGTCTTGAAAAAGAAGAAGCAGACAGTCTCGGCAGAAGCAGATTTTTAGATAGCGAAGTATCCAACCTCGGAATGTATACAATAACTACTAAATCAGGAGATAAAAAGGTCCTTGAGTTTTACTCCTCTCCAATAGGAATATCATCAGAAGGTGAAGAGATATTGATAATAACGGCGGTCGATATTACTGACCTTATGAACAAAGAAAAAGAACTCATTGCAGCAAAGACCCGAGCCGAGGAAGCAACAAAGCTTAAAAGTGAATTTTTAGCTCAGATCTCCCATGAGATCCGCAGCCCCATTAACACAATGCTCAATTATATCTCACTCATAAAAGAAATGGCTCAGGAAATTCAGAATCCCGACCTTGATTACAGTTTTGAAGCAATTGACTCTAGTTCCAGAAGGCTTGTCAGGACGATTGACCTTGTCTTAAATGTTTCCCAGCTCCAGACAGGTCTATATGAATGTAATTTCAGGGAAATTGATCTGGAACTAAATATAATAATTCCCCTTGTAAGAGAGATGCAGTCTTCGGCAAAGGCTAAAGGCCTAAAGTTAATCCATGAAGGCGAATCTGATGAATCAAAAGTCCGGGCAGACGAGTATACTGTAACGCAAATATTTCAGAACCTTATAGATAACGCTATTAAGTATACAAAGGAAGGAGAAATAAGGGTCACAACACGGGGTTTGGACAATAAGGTTGAAGTAATTGTAAGCGATACCGGAATAGGTATGTCAGAAGAATTTCTCGAAAAACTATTTGATCCTTTTACACAGGAAGAACAGGGTTACACCAGAAAATATGAAGGCAGCGGCCTTGGACTTGCTCTTGTAAACGGATACTGCAGATTGAACAATGCAGCAATAAGGGTTGAAAGCTTAAAAGGAAAAGGGACCAGTTTTTTTGTAAGTTTTATAAAATAAACGGAATAACTTCTTTTTTGCTAACTGATTCTTCCTGATATTCAGTTACATTCAGGCTTTCTGAAAATTCCAGATGTTATCAGACTAGCGGCAGCGTAAAGCTAAATTTGCTTCCTCTGCCGGTTTCGTTATTACCAGCAGTATATTCGCCGCCCAGTCTGTAGATAAAATCCTTACATATCTGAAGCCCAAGCCCGCTCCCCTTTTCTCCTGAAGTACCTATGGTGCTGAAACCTGAACTGCTGCCGGATAACTTTTTAATTGTCTCCTGCTTTAAACCAATACCTGAGTCGATAACAGAGATTTCAGCAAAATTATCCCTTGTAACAGAGTTTATTGTAACTGTGCCATCAGTCTCAGTAAACTTTAATGCATTATCTATAAGATTTCTTAAGACTGTAGTAACGGCGTTTCTGTCAGTCTTCAAGATTAAACTTTTGCTTACATTATTTTTAATACAGATAGATTTCTGTGCTGATACTGTGTTGAAAAGTTTTCTCAGGCTTTCGATCTCCATGTAAGGTTCTACCTCCTCAATTTGAAATTCATATCTCCCAGACTGAAGACGGGACCAGTCAAGAAGTTTTGTCAGCATGTCGAACATTTCTACTGAAGAATTATACATTACTGAAGCAATTTCTGAGATCTCACTTTTCTCCATTTCATCTGCATTCCCGGCCAGTTCCTTTGAAAGTCCCAAAAAACCGCTGAAAGGGCTTTTCAGATCATGTGATAAAATTGAGAAGAGTTTGTCTTTTGATTCATTTGATCTGCAGAGCTCTTCTGAATATTGTTTAAGCCTTGCTTCAGCCTGCTTTCTGTCGGTTATATCCAAAACAATGCCGCACATTCTTAAAGGTTTTCCATTTTCATCTTTTTTTATTATCATTCCTCTGTCATGAATCCATCTGCAGCTTCCATCTGCATTTAGTATCCTGTATTCGCTATCATGAATTGAAAGGGTGCCCTGCTTATGTCCATTGAGAAACTGAATTATTCCGTCTCTGTCGTCCGGATGAATGATATTAAGCCAATTATCATAACTGATATCTGTTTCATCAGCTTTTAAGCCCAGCATATCCGACCACTGCTTATTCCGGAAAGCTCTGCCTGTTTCTATATCCAGGTCCCAGAAGCCTATATTTCCGCCTTCAATTACAAGCCTCAAACGTTCTTCACTTACTTTCAGGTTCTGGTTCATCTTATAATAATCTGTCAGATCAGTAAAGAAACCGACCGAGGCTATGCCTTCTGTTAATTGAACGCAGACTGCTCTGGTAAGCATTGGGAAGACCTCCCCGTTCTTTCTGATGGCTTTTATCTCATATACCGAGGGGGCAGTCTCTCCGTTTGTACGTTTCCGGATATGAGAAAGCACATCACTTCTGCTTTCCGGGGCAATGTGCTCCATTATATCCATACCAATGAACTCTTCAAATCTATCATATCCCAGCATTTTGGCAAATACTTTATTTGAATAAACTGCTTTTCCATCAATAATAACCGAAATGGCTACAGGTGCACTTTCAACAAGCATTCTGAAGCGCTCTTCACTTTGCAGAAGTTTCTCCTGATCTGCTTTACGCTGTGTAATATCTTCTACAATTGCCTGAATATATAAAAGATCGCCTCTGTCATTCCTGATAGGAACTGCTGATAAGGAAACCCAGATTATTCCGCCGTTTTTATGAGTGAATCTTTTCTCAACAGTATGACTGGTTCTGCCGTCATTAAAAATTTCCCGGAACACCTGTGAATTTAAAATGTGATCTTCAGTATGTGTAAATTTCCACCATTCCTTACCTTGTATTTCACTAACACTGTAGCCAAATATCCAGCTGATTATTGCCGGTTTTATGCCTCTTCAGAATAATTTAATTCTGTTATATTGTTAAGAATTAAGATGAATATCACTGAAAGGACATTTGTGTGAGAGAAGGAGATAAATTCGAAATACCTGTAAAAAACAGTTCTTCTGCAGAACCGGTAAAAAGGTCTTTGTGGAATGAACTGAAGAGCGCTGTTACAGGAAGCGAGGCTGATTATACACAGATCGCATTAAGCAGGGCAATCTTTCTGCTTGCCGTTCCGATGATCCTGGAACTCATAATGGAATCAACCTTTGCTATTGTAGATATCTATTTTGTAAGTTCACTTGGCCCCTCTGCAGTAGCAACTATCGGTCTGACGGAAACATATTTATTTCTTTTGTATTCTGTAGCAATGGGATTGTCCACTGCCGTAACGGCAATCGTGGCAAGGCGAATTGGAGAAAAGAATAAAGAGAAGGCTGGAATGACTGCCGTTCAGGCAATATTTATAGCAATAATAGCTTCAATCCCCTTCGCCTTTGCGGGTGTGTTCTTTGCAAAAGATATGCTTCAGCTTATGGGAGCAGACAACTGGACCCTGGAATATGGCTACCGTTTTACACAGGTGATGATGGGCGGAAATGCAGTTATCATACTTCTCTTTATGATTAATGCAATTTTCAGGGGGGCTGGTGATGCTGCAATTGCAATGAGGGTACTATGGCTTGCAAACGGGATCAACATATTCTTAGACCCGGCACTGATCCTGGGACTTGGACCTTTTCCCCAACTGGGGATTCAGGGAGCGGCAATTGCAACTACCACAGGCAGGGCAATAGGAGTAATTGCACAGCTTTGGCTCTTGTTTCATGGAGGCAAGCACATTAAAGTACTCAGTTCTTATATAAAGCTTAACTGGGAAATTATTTCCAGAATAATCAGCACTTCCTTAGGCGGAATAGGTCAGATGATAGTTGCCATGACATCATGGATTTTCATAATGCGCATTATTGCAGAGTTCGGCAGTCAGGCAGTTGCAGGGGCGACAATTGCACTTAGGATAATGATGTTTACAATGATGCCTGCCTCAGGAATGTCCAATGCAGTAGCCACGCTGGTCGGACAGAATCTCGGGGCACACAAGCCTGAGAGGGCTGAGCGAAGTGTATGGATTGCGGGTCTCTGGACAATGATATTTCTGATTGGGGTTGCAGTCGTTTATTATCTTTTCAGTGAACCGCTTGTAAGTATTTTTTCAAATGATACTGGAGTTGTCTCAATTGGTGGAGAATGGCTGAGGATAGTATCATATTCATATTTCATATATGCATGGTGGATGGTATCAGTGCAGGCATTCAACGGTGCAGGTGATACGGCTACACCTACGAAGATCAACTTTGTATTTTTCTGGTTAGTCGAGATCCCGCTTGCATATATACTTGCAAAGTCCTTAGAGATGGCCTATACGGGTGTATTCTGGGCAATTTTTATAGCGGAGACCTCTGTGGGGATCTTTACGCTCTGGCTATTTACAAAGGGTAAGTGGAAAAAGGCTGTATTGTAGAGTCCGTGGCCATTCAAAGTTTGAATAAAGAATTTTGAATAAAGAATGGTGATGAGGAAAAAATTTAATTCAGAAGCTGCTTAACTTTTTGTACACTTTTGGGGGAATAATTCCGAGTATGATTTTTGAGAATGCCTTTTTCATGATTTACTCCGATGATTTTATTTTGAGAGTACCCATTATTTGGGTGAGTATATCCAGGTTGTATATGAAGGTATAAAAATTATTAACGGGAAAATTCCGGATTCCAAACAGGATGATCTGCTGAGTCGAAAACCCAGAGATCATTTGTCAACAGGTCTTTAACATATAAACAGGGCTTCCAGTAGTACCATGGGCCCGACTGAATTGTATTTTTTACGTAAGCAATATATTTCTCGTTTGGAGAAAAGACAGGAGGGATGTGATAAAATAGCTCTTTGGATCCAGTAAGTTCAGCAACAATTCTTATTAGTTTTTCGTTATAGGTATAAATACACAATTTATTAATTTGATTATCATTTCGTGTTTCAACATAAGCAATTTTATTATATGATGGAGCATATCTTGGCAGAGTAAGCGAATAGCCATCTGTTGGTAAGATGAGAGTATCAAGTTCGTTATTGTTAAGATCATAAGCAGCAATAAAATTAGGTTTTTGCGGATCATTGGAGATCAGTACCAGCATTTTATTTGATTTAGGGTTATAATCAAAAAAAGTAGCATAATACTTGCCGATATCTTTGGATTCAACCAAAAGATCACAAGAAGTAGATTCAAGGTTAGCCTTATATAATTTTTCCCACGTAATATTCTGCCATGCCGGCACAAATAAAAATTCATCACCATTAGAACAGAAAAATATTTTTTGCAGGACTTCATCCATTAACTTTCGTTTTCCAGATCCATCTATATTCATAATATATGTACAGACACTTTCCGGAATCTTGTGATATTTAAATATAATTTTCTTGCTATCAGGAGTCCAGATTGGAGAACTAGCCTCATAATCAGCTTCGGGGGTGAGGTTGATAGTAGTATTATTTTCAATGTCATAAACATAAATATCTACCTGAGTGCTGCCTTTGCTTTTATCAACGTGAGTATAAGCTATATACTTGCCATCTGCAGACCAGGTATTATCGGAATCTTCATATAAAGAATTTGAAACGTTTTTGCATTTACTTCCTTTCAGGTTACTCAAAAATATTTCCCAATTCTGGTCGCTTAACTTGTTATAGTTGATATCAAGATCCGATAAACTGTAATCAGATTCAACTGAACTATCCCTGCAGCCTGAAAGTATGAAAGGGATAAGGATGACTGATAATAAAAATGATAGCTTCTTCACAGAAAATATTAAAGCCTTATTGTATGAATTATTATAAGTAAGTCAACATTTATAGACTGGCTTTCCACTAAAAGACGGGTGGTAAGTTAAATCATTATTTTTAGAATTTTCAAATAAAATAAGCATAAATTTTATGTTAACTGCAGCCGTACATTCTTCTGCTTTAGAATTCAAAGCTGTTATTAAATTGGAAGTATGCTTTTAAAGGTGCTCAGGATCCAGGTATGATGCATGTGATAAAACATAAATCCCATTTAGATTAACAGAGAGAGGCGGAATACTCCAATCAATTAATGCACAAGCATTAACATATGATTTACTAAATTTAATCCTGCATACTTCCTTACCGTTCATTCCAATGTTCTTCCAATACCCGCTCTCTGATTGATCAGTAGGCTTGTCAGAGAGTGAAATTAATATTAAGAGAAAAAGACAGCTAACAGATTATTTAGAATTACTTTCTACTCATCTATATTACTTGATTATAATTCAAAGACCATAATATAAAACATTTATTAAAAAAACTACTTTATTCATTATAATGTGATCTAATTTGCTTTTCATTACTCCCACCGATATCTACCCGGAATAGGTTGAACTTTGTATGGTCATTAGCTCTTGTCAGAACTATTGTTTTTGAATCTGGGGAGAAAGCAATAATGATTCTTCAGGAAGGATTTCATTTCAAGAGACCAGCAGGCCGGAATCCCTGATGCCGTTGTTTCAAAGCTTGTCGGGTATTCAAACATTAAAACAACTATGGATTACTATACTTATTTTCCAACTGAATTCATGTCTGATAAATTAAAGAAGATGAAAAGAAAGGAAGTAAATAATGATGAAGATAAAACAAGAAAAAAGAGAAGAAGAAATGGAACCAGAAGAGCAATAAGAAAAAAGAATAACTACACTAATAAAGATGACAAATAATTGGAACTATTTGCTGCACGCGCGTGATTTTTGCAGTAATTTAAAAATAAAAACGCCTAGTAAGTGCTTATACTACAAGGCTTTAACAATGACGGGGTCGACGGGGCTTCCCGATGAATCGGGACGATCTTCCCGACATGTCGGGACAGGCGTTCAAACCAATTCCATTAATCAATATATATTTTTGAAAAGATTGGTTTAAAATATAAAAAGTCCTGACATGTATCAGGACTTTTTTGTTAAAAGCGGGGTCGACGAGGCTCGAACTCGCGACCTCCTGCGTGACAGGCAGGCGTTCTAACCAACTGAACTACGACCCCATTTTCTTTCAGAACTTCACTTTTTAACTGCTTTGCGTTGCCGTTATTCAGTTAAATTGTGTTAACAAATAAACCAATTTTTTAAGAATAAATCAAGTACTTTTTATAAGAAAATTTATTTGTTTGCAAAATTTTTATAAGTCAGGTGTACCGAAACTTACTCCTACTGCTTTGGCCGAAATTACTGCCTGTGTGGATGAATTTACCAGCTTCTGCTTCGAAATTGCATCTTCAATTTTAACGCTTGTAATTTCATTACCTTTTAAGGCTACCATTCGACCGAACTTTCCTTTGGCTGCCAGATCTATTGCAAATGTGCCGAATTTGGTCGATAGTATCCTGTCATATGGAGTCGGACTGCCGCCTCGCTGCAGGTGCCCTAATACTGTAACCCTTGTCTCAAGCCCTGTATTTTCAGTTATCTTTTTACCTATAAGCTCACCTATTCCGCCAAGTTGTATCGGGTCTGTGCGCTTGATATCTGTAGCTTTAACTACCATTTCGCCATCTTTGGGCTTCGCACCTTCAGCCACACAGATAATGCTGAACCTTTTACCCATCATGTTTCGCTGAACTACCTTATTGTATATACATTCCCAGCTGAAAGGAAATTCAGGCAGTAAAATAATATCAGCACCGCCTGCAAGTCCGCCGTTTAATGCAATCCATCCGGCATACCTGCCCATTGCTTCAACTATCATAACCCTGTGGTGAGAAGAACCGGTTGTATGCAGTCTGTCAATTGCTTCTGAGACTACATATACAGCAGAATCATGACCGAATGTCTGATCTGTTGCTTCAAGATCATTATCTATTGTTTTTGGAACGCCGACAATGTTCATTCCCATCTTGCTAAGCTTGTCGCAGATGTGCATCGTTCCGTCACCGCCTATAGCAATCAGTGCATCCAGGTTCCAGCCCTGGTAATATTTTAATGCATTTGCAGACCTGTCGCAGATCTTTATTGTGCCGTCAACTTCTTCGGGCCAGTGAAACGGGTCGCCTTTATTCGACGAGCCTAAAATTGTCCCGCCGATTGAAAGTATGCCCGAAACATCTTTATTATATAACTGTTTGGCTTTACCCTGCACAAAACCTTCGAATCCATCTTCAATTCCAAAGACTTCCATTCCCTGGTCATGTGCCGGTTTTGTAACTCCTCTTATCACTGCATTTAATCCGGGACAATCGCCGCCGCCGGTTAAAATACCAATTCTCTTTATATTTGTCTTCGATTTCATATTATCCCAGATTTTTGCGATCAAATATAGAGTATTTTATCTAAACTTAAAACACCTATCGGAACGCGCCCTATCTTAAATACTAAATTCCAGCAGACTTAGGCATGCCTTACTCTGAAGGCGGAAATTACCCCTCTTACAGGCTCTTAAATCCCTGCATAGGTAAAATACTCCTCCCCGTTGTCTTTTGTGTGAATGAGAATAAGGCGGGCACGCACCAGCTTTACAAGCGTCCTTGAGGCTCTTCTTTCAGATATGTTTGCCAGGTGGCTGAGGACTTTTACGTTTATTGTTTCATTTTTGTCCAGGTAATCAAAAACCATCTGCTCGTTCTTACCGATAACATATTTTTTTAACTCGTTATCAGTTTTGTCGGTCCTGAGTATCCTCATCATTTCCTTGCTTGCCAGCATGCTTTTATCGTTTACGCGCACATAGACCGATGCTTTTGTGATGTCGAACCCCGGGAGATAATCCTGAAGCCTGTGAGGTTTTTCTTCTGATTCCGGTACTTCTATTACAACCAGCTCTTTATTGAAAACATCAATGTATTCAATATTATATTTAACGGGAGGTTCACAGTATTTATTTGCGACTTCTGCAATAAGTTCAGCTTCCTCTTTTTCGCTTTCCACACCTACAATGGTTCTATCATCATCAACTCCAAAGATCATATAGCCCCCCTTTGTATTTGCAAAAGCTATCATTTCTTTGGCAATCTTTTCGTGCGAGGAAAATTTCAGCTTGAACTCAGTACGCAGATTCTCCCCTTCTTCAATGATCTGTATTAATTGCTTGCGTCTCATAATTTGGGAAGTATAATATCATTATACCTTTCTCTGATTAGTGATGCACGGCGAAGTACATATGATGAATTATCGGTAGGCTTATGCTCTAATGGCGATGGAATAACGGCTGCA
Organism: Bacillota bacterium; assembly: GCA_050262615.1. GTDB lineage: Bacteria > Bacteroidota > Ignavibacteria > Ignavibacteriales > SURF-24 > JAUZPB01. The sequence continues at coordinate 1,322 of JBLNEL010000225.1, read as the reverse complement.
AATCTGAAACATTCGTTCAGATTTATGCTCTTTGGTTCTTTATTTAAGTATATATCCGCGGCTTTCTTTATTCCAAAGATCCCGTCACCCCACTCGATAATATTCACATAATTTCCTAATATAGCACCCTTGCTGACTTCCTTTTCCATTCTTGCTGCAATTAAGATCTCCTTTGCTTTCCTGAAAACATTTCTGTCAGTTCTGAGGAACATATTCTTAGCCAGCTGCATTGTGATTGTACTTCCGCCCCTTGCTATTCGTCGCTTTCTTTTGTTTACTTTCATCGAATGCTCCAGCTCTTCCCAGTCAATTCCTTTGTGTATAAAGAATTTTCCATCTTCCATAGATACTATGGATCTTAAAAGATTTGGGTTTACATCTGCAGGATCAATCCATGACTGCCTTGGATAAAATATCAACAAATTCTCCATGGCTCTTTGTTCCATAAGTGAACTGATCCTTGTATGCCCGTATTCAAGCAGGGGTAGGTTAAATGAAGGGACAGATAAATAAAGGACTGCAATAATATAGATTACTGCAGTCAAAAATCTTCTGCGGCGGATCCATTGGAGGGATCTGCAAAATAGTATTCCGAATTCGTTACCGGCAAACTGCATCTTATGGCTCTGGGGGTTTATTACCGCTTTTCTTTGATGAATCAGGCTGCTGTGATGTACCTTTAGTCTTTAAAGAATCACTGCTCTGCGGAGTAAGTCCTGCCCCTGAATTCTTTTTTATCACATTCTGCTGCTGAAGCTTCTGGACATGATTCTGCAATCCGCGGTTTTTCTTCCCTGCTGAATCTGCTGCCGGCGGATTTTTCTGTCCTCCGCCTGCTGCATTATAATTTACTCCAGATGGAGGGGGAACAGCTGTGTTAGGTTGTGCAGTGTTAGGCTGTGCAGGCGCATTACCCTGCTGCTGTGCTGCTGTATTGCCCTGCGGCGGCTGCACTGCTGCCGGCTGAGAAGGATTATTCTGCGCCGGATTGTTATTCTGCGCAGGGTTATTCTGCAGCGGATTATTCTGCTCATCACCTTGCTGCTGATTATCAGCTTTAAGTGAATCTGAGGCTACATCCTCCTGCTTAACAGGCGGATTTAATTTTGCTCTGGCAGAATCCTGTGCTGCCTTAATTTTTTTCTGCTCGTCTTTATAAACCAGTATCTTGCCCCTTACGGCATTTGCATACTGCGTAGTTGGATATTTAACGGCTACCGAGTCGTAAACAGCAGCTGCCGAATCAAGCATTTTCAGATCATTTTCCAGTACCCATCCGCTTGCATACAAAGCCTTGGCTGCAAAAGGCGACCGCGGATATT
>JBLNEL010000224.1:0-3568 GCA_050262615.1 Bacillota bacterium | reverse complement strand
TATGACAAGCCGAGCATAAACTTTCTTCACTAGATTTACTGAAATCAGCTTTTTTAATTTTATGGGCGGCTTTATCATGGCAGTCAGTACAGATAGGGGCTTTCGTTCCAGCCAAAAACTTCTGATAATGCACGCTTTTTTTATAAGAAGCAACTGAAGGTGATTTATGGCATTTTACACACAGATCAGCTTCAGCTTTCTTTACATTTTTAGCAGGCTGGATTTCGTGTTTTGTATGACAGGAAAAACAGCTTACATTTTTCTGTCCATGAATACTTTTGGAATAATCCTGTGTTTCATGGCACTGCTTACAGTCAACTTTTGATATGTTATTTCCTTCCTTATGAGGAATATTATCAGCATCGAATCCTGTGTGGCAATCAATACATTCAAGATCTCCATGGACAGATTTCTTAAATCCGTCGGGGTCGACGAACAGGGAAACCTTAGTTCCATTTCTATCCTGAGTTAAAGTCTTATCATTATGACAATCCAGGCAATTGGTCTTAGCGGTCTGAGCAAACGATATTGAACTCAGTCCTGCGATCAAAATCGCGAGAATAAACCTCATAGAAAGTACTCCGAAATTTTATTTCTCTTTATTCAAAGTCTCTGCATATTGAGCAGCAACTTCTTTAACTGATTTACTTGAAATTAACTGAAAAATTCTATCTCTTACCTGAGCCCACTCCTCGTGAAGAGGGCAGGGGTGTTCTTCAGAACACTCTTTTAAGCCGGTAACGCATTTCAAATTAATAACTGGGCCTTCGATCCTTTCAACTATTTCAAGTATTGAACTGCGAAGCGCCAGTTCTGTAATCTGGAAACCACCGCCCCGGCCTTTGAAAGAATCCACATAGCCGAATTTTGCCATTCGCTGAAGAATTTTGGCCAGATAATGAGCCGGAATATCCTCGCTTTTTGCAATTTCAGCAGACATTACTAATCTTTCTCTGGGCTGTCTGGCAAGATAGAGAACAGCTCTTATTGCATATTCCCCGGTTTTAGTATAAATCATAACTATTCCTCGAAATTAAGTTTTAATATTGTGGTAGAGCTTAAATAGGATATTCGAGTACCTTATTCTTATTTAAGTTATGTTATTGGACACTTTTTGTCAAATTCTATAAAAGACTCCAGATATCCAGGGAAATGACATAGTCATAGGACAATAATCATACCAGATATCTTATAAGCTAAATTTGTTGAAAAATTAAATCAGGGTGTTAAAATAATTCTTAAAACTGATAAATAAAAACAGTTTTTGGAAAAATATTCAACATTTAAATAATTTTTATAAAATCTGATGGAATAATCGGAACTTTTTGTGCTAAATAAAGTACATTTCTGCGGTATCTTTAAGTTCAACCCGGTTATTTAGGTTTTCTGATATAAATTTAATCAGTTTTTCACTTTCGGCAGGTTTTAACAGAAAGGTGATGGATACATTATTAAGGTAGTCGGTACTTTGAATCTTTGCATTAAGTTTAGAAAGAATGAAATGGATCTGGCTGGTGAAGTTAAAATCAAAATTTAATGTATATTTTCTGAATGCAATTTTGGTAACTATTTTTGAAGCCTCCAGAGTTTGAAAAGCTGAGGTATAATATGCTTTACCAAGGGGACCAACCCCCAGCTTTGTACCTCCGAAGTATCTTATTACAATTATTATCAGGTTTGTCAGGTTAAAATGCTGGATTGCATTAATAATTCGTATTCCGGCTGTGCCATTTGGTTCGCCGGCATCAGAGTATTTGGATCTATCCGGCAAATTATATGCATAACAATGATGAGTCGCATCATAATACTTTTTACGAACCTGTTCTAATATATTAAGGCAATCCTCCTCAGTCTCTGCCGGAAAAGCTTGTCCAATGAAAACTGAACCTTTTTCCTTAAACTTTGTTTCAGAAAATGCTTCGATAGTGTTAAATTCTTCTATCAAGATTTGAATTCCTTAAAAGAATGATAATAATTTAGTTTGATTTTAATGCTGTGACTGCTTAAACTAAAGGTTTAAATTTAATAAAACTGGGACAAATGTACTAAAATGGATTTTCAGGATAAGATAATAATAAAAGGTGCAAGGGAACATAACTTAAAGAATATTGATCTGGAGATACCCAGGGATTCGTTTGTTGTAATAACAGGTCTTTCTGGATCAGGCAAGTCTTCGCTGGCTTTCGATACAATTTATGCCGAAGGGCAGCGGCGGTATATAGAGTCGCTTTCCTCATATGCAAGGCAGTTCCTTGATCAGCTGGAAAAACCTGAAGTAGATATGATTGAGGGATTAAGCCCTGCAATTTCAATCGAACAGAAGTCAACCTCAGGGAGTCCAAGGTCAACTGTAGGTACTGTTACAGAAATCTATGATTACCTGCGATTATTATATGCAAGGTTAGGGACTCCTCACTGTTATAATTGCGGGAAGCCAGTTGTAAAACAATCCTCTGAACAGATCATAGACACAATCATTTCAAATTTCAATGAAAAAAAGATCATTCTGCTAGCACCGGTAATCAGGGGAAGGAAAGGTCATTACAGGGAATTATTTGAAGAGATACTCTCAGATGGTTTTGTCAGGGTAAGAGTTGATGGTGAAATCAGTGAAATTACAAAAGGTTTCCAGGCCGACAGATACAAAATTCATAATATAGAGATTGTTGTTGACAGGTTAAAGGTTGCCGAAAGCGGCAGGACAAGGCTGAGTGAATCTGTTGAGGTGGCGCTAAATTATGGTTCAGGCAGTGTAATAGTTAATGATGGTGTACAGGATTATATATTCAGCAGAAATCTTGCCTGTCTGGACTGCGGAATAAGCTTCCAGGAACTAGCTCCTAATTCGTTTTCGTTCAATTCTCCTTATGGATACTGTCCGGATTGTGACGGCTTAGGTGAAAAGCGGGAAATGGATATCGATTTAATAATTCCTGACTGGGATAAGTCGATAAATGAGGAAGGAATAGCTGCGTTGGGGAAGCCCAGGCAGATGTGGTTCTTCAATCAGGTACAGGCAGTGGCGAACACATATGGATTTACATATGATACAAAACTGAACGACCTGACAAAAGAACAGAAAGACATTCTATTATACGGTACAAAGGAAAAGATACCTTTTATTTATACCTATGGCGGCGGAAGGAGTGTTACTTATGTACACAAATTTTCCGGTGTAATCCATTATGTGAAACATTATTATGATACTACTACATCTAATAAGATACGTGAATGGGCTGAGTCATTTATGAACACCCAGACATGCAGCAGCTGCAACGGGGGAAGGTTAAGAAAGGAATCGCTTTCTGTAAAGTTTCTTGGAAAGAGCATAAATGAAGTGACTGCACTTTCAATCAGAAAATCTCTTGATTTCTTTGAGCAGGTAAAATTAAAGGGTCGTGAAGAGATCATTGCCAAGCAGATAATGAAGGAAATCACTTCGCGACTTAAGTTCCTTTTAGATGTAGGGCTTGATTATCTGACATTAGACCGTTCAGCAAGAACACTATCGGGTGGGGAGACGCAAAGGATAAGGCTTGCAACCCAGATCGGTTCTCAGCTTGCCGGA
>JBLNEL010000223.1:0-3927 GCA_050262615.1 Bacillota bacterium | reverse complement strand
CCAAAAACGAAAAGGCAATGCCAATGGTTCTAAAAGACATAAATAACAAAGTTAAACCGAATACTGATTTTTATGAATTTGCAGTAGGAAGCTGGCTGAAGAACAATCCGATCCCAGATGAATACAGCCGCTGGGGATCGTTTGAAATTCTGGCTGAGGAAAACTACAAAATATTAAAGGACATTCTGGAGGCTGCATCAAAATCTAATTCTCCTAAAGGCTCAATTGAGCAGAAAATTGGGGATTTCTTCAATAGCGGTATGAATACAAAAAAAATCGAGCAGGATGGAAGTGAGCCTGTTAAACCAATTTTATCAGAAATCAATCTGATAAGTAATTATGAGCAGCTAAATACCGAAATTGCCAATTTGCACAATTTAGGATTAACTCCTCTGTTTTCTTTCAGTTCAGCTCCCGATGCTAAGAACAGCAGTACTGTTATAGCTCAATTAAGGCAATCAGGACTTGGATTACCTGACAGGGACTATTATCTTAATACTGATCTTAATTCAAAAGAGATAAGGGAGAAATATCAGAAGCATATTGCAAAAATGTTTGAACTGACCGGACAGTCAAAAGAATCTGCGGCAAAGATTGCTTCTGATATATTACAGATTGAAACCCGTCTTGCAAGATCCAGCATGGATAAAGTTGCCCTCAGAGATCCATATAAGACTTACAACAAAATGTCTGCTGACGATCTGGGAAAACTGTCACCTGATTTTAACTGGAAGTTATATTTCAGGACTGTCGGCATTGAAAACCCCGGAGATATAAACGTAGCACAGCCTGATTTCTTTAAAGACCTTAGTGCTGCATTAAAGGAAATTTCTCTCGATCAGTGGAAGGGATATCTCAAATGGAACGTATTGCGCAATTCAGCAGATTACCTGAGCAGCAATTTTGTTGATGAGAAATTTGCATTTTACGGCAAAACACTAAACGGATTGAAAATACTTCAGCCCAGATGGAAAAGAGTGTTGCTGAACACAAATAATGTACTGGGTGAAGCTTTAGGACAATTATTTGTTGAAAAAACATTCCCGCCAGAAGCAAAACAGCGGGCCAGTGCAATTGTAGAGAATCTTCTGAAAGCAATGGAAGAAAGAATAAAAGGACTCGACTGGATGAGCGAACAGACAAAACAGCAGGCACTCAAAAAGCTTCAGGCCTTTACTGTTAAAATTGGATATCCTGATAAGTGGATAGACTATTCGAATTTGGGTATTACAAAGGATTCATTTTATAACAACATTTTAAATGGCTTCAGGTTTGAATTTAAGCGTGAAATAGCAAAAATTGGAAAACCTGTAGACAGATCCGAATGGGAAATGTATCCACAGACTGTAAATGCATACTATGAGCCATCAAAAAACGAGATATGTTTCCCAGCTGCAATTCTCCAGCCCCCGTTTTTCAATACAAAGGCTGATGATGCACTTAACTATGGAGCAATGGGAGCCGTAATCGGGCATGAAATTACACATGGCTTTGATGATGAAGGCCGGCAATATGATGAACAAGGTAATGTTAAGGACTGGTGGACAAAAGAAGATGGGAAAAAATTCGATGAAAAAGCAGCTATTGTGGCTAAACAATATGAGAATTTCTATCCAGTTGAAGGAATGCATTTAAATGGTTCGTTTACTAACGGAGAAAATATTGCGGATCTGGGCGGTCTGACGGTTGCATTGACTGCTTTTAAGAAAACTGAACAATATAAAAATAGACAGAAAATTGATGGATTTACTCCCGAACAAAGATTCTTTCTTTCTTGGGCACAGGTTTGGAAAAACAATATAAGAGAAGAGGCGTTAAAGTTAAGAATTAACACAGATCCGCATTCCCCAGGCAAATACAGGGTAATCGGACCATTAAGCAACATGCCGGAGTTCTGGGATGCCTTCAGCATTAAACCAGGCGACTCAATGTACAAGGAAAAAGAATTGCAGGTAAAGATCTGGTAAATTAAGTTCTGGTAAATTAAGTTTTGGTAAATTAAGTTCTGGTAAAATAGGTCTTCTTAAAGGCAATCTTTTATTAAACCGGGCGGCTTTTTTTCAAAGCCGCCTTTTCTTTTTTTAAAATACCTGTTAAAATTTAATTTATAGCCAGAATAAACCAGCAGGTAGAGTATCATGTTGCTTCGAACTAAATCTCCTAAATTGGTGTTAAATATTAAAATAGAAAAAAAGACTGAATTGATTATTGATTTTTTTTCAATCTAAGCATATTTTGCTTTTATGAATTGGTCTTTACCATTTTTTAGTGGTTTGGACAAGATAATCAGAAGGGGTGAGGATTTAAGTCATTTCCCGCACTAATTAACACAGTAAAAACAAAACAAGAGAAGAGAATGCCATGATGAAAAAGTTATTTTTTCTTACAAATCTATTTGTACTTTTTATGTTAGTATCAGTCAACGCACAACAGACTGATACCACATCTACTGAGAAGATGGATCCTCAGGCTGCGATCTATTACAATAATGGTGTTGAACTTATGAAGTCCGGGAAATTTCCTGAAGCAGTCACTATGTTTGATTCCAGTCTTCAGGTTGCAAAAAGCGCCAGAACCTTTTATATGAAGGGACAGGCATTAGTAAAAACAAATAACTTGCAGGATGCAAAGAATGCATTACAGTCCAGCATATCGCTCGATAGTACATTCGATGCTGCAGTTTATGCCTTGGGTAATGTGAACCTGGCTTTAAAGAACTATGATGATGCTGTCGCCAACTACCAGCAGGTAAAAAGAGTCAGCAAGAACGAAGCATTAAAAGATGAAGCCGACAAAGCTATAACATACGTAACAGAAAGCAGAGCAATCGATTTCTTTAACAAGGGAAATGAACTGGCAAAAGAGAATAAATTTGATGAAGCTGTTCAGAATTATGATAAAGCACTCGCAATAAATAAAGATTATAAGACCTATTATCAAAAAGGCCTTACATTATTAAAAGCTGGTAAGGTTGAAGATGCAATTGCTTCATTTAAATCAAGTATTGCATTAAAAGATTCATTTGATATTGCCTATGTTGCTTTAGCCGGTGCACAGACACAGAATAAAGATTATGAAGATGCAATTAAAAGCTATGAAAAAGCTATCTCTGTAACTACAAATGAGGGGCTTAAAGGATCTATTCAGGAAGGCATGACAAGAACCTATGTTGTCTTAGGCAACCAGTACATGAAAGAAAAGAAATACGATAAAGCAGCTGATGCTTTCAAGAAAGCAACTGAAAACTCTGACTTTGATCAGGCTTATCTTGGTTTAGCAAGAGCTTTAACAGAGAAGAAACAGTATGATAACGCTTTAGCTGCATTAGACAAAGCAGGACAGTTTAAGAAAACAGTTACTGACGGAGCTTTATCCTACTACAGAGGCGTTATTTATATGAATAAAGGCGACAAAGCAAAAGCTATTGAAAATTTCAACGCCGGAGCTAAGGACCCTCAGTACAAAAAAGCATCAGAATCACAGATTGCCTATATGAAAGCTAAAGAAGAGCAGGATAAGGGCGCAAAAAAGACTACAAAATAAAATTTCACTTGAACAGGTTAGTAAAAAAGCCCTCTGAATTAAGAGGGCTTTTTTTTATCTTTGCTAATCAGCAGGAATTTTAAGCCTGTTTATTCAGGAACAATTTATAATAGTTTTCTGTAAAATCTTTCAGTGATGTTCGATTTTAACTAATGCTCTTATATAAACTAACTTACGGATCAGATATGTTATTTAATTCTTTTTTAGATCTGCTCTCAAAGGGCGGCTACACGATTTTTATTCTGCTATTCTGTTCAATTCTTTCGCTCAAGGTTGTAATTGAAAAGGCAATTGTCTTTCAGGGATTGAAGGAAAAAAACTTAGATGACCTGAGAAATAAGGTTATGGCCAGCCTGTCTTCTAACGATATTAAAGAAGCTCTCT
>JBLNEL010000222.1:0-6386 GCA_050262615.1 Bacillota bacterium | reverse complement strand
GTATTCTTAAAAAGGCTGCACTTTTCCCGACACAGACAGGCGATTTATCGGTAACTCCGTTTGAACTTAAGATACCTGTTGTTGTGCCCAGACAGCAGAGAAGACGCGGCAACGATATATTCGACGAATTCTTCAACGACCCTTTCTTTAATCAGGGACAAACTGTTGAATATAATGCAAAATCAAATACAATAAAGGTAACAGTCCTTCCGCTGCCGCAGGAAAATGTACCTGCTTCCTTTAAAGGGGCTGTCGGACAGTATACCCTGTCAGCTGTGATGGATAAAAACACTGTTAAGGAAAATGAACCTGTCAGCCTGAAAATAAACATCACAGGCACAGGCAATGTGAACCTGATCGACCTGCCTGAAATTAAACTGCCTGCTGGTTTTGAAAAATATGAGCCGAAAGTAAACACCCAGGTAAACCGTGCAAGTAATACTGTTACGGGACAGAAGACAATTGAATATCTGATTGTACCAAGGATACAGGGGCAGAGAGTGATTGAGCCTGTTGAGTTTACTTATTTTAATCCCGGAACAAAGAAATATGTTACTCTTAAGTCACCTGAATTTAATCTGAACATTGAAAAAGGTGATGGAACGAGTAATCAGACTGCTGCTACAGGATTTAACAAGGAAGACGTTAAACTGCTTGGCGAGGATATAAGATTTATAAAGACTTCAAGTGGAGATTTGTCGAAAGAAGGTGAATATACGCTGTTCTCATTCTGGTTCTGGACATTGTCGGTTCTGCCTTTAATTGCCTTAGGCGGTGTAATAGCATATAAGAAAAAGCAGGATAAACTCTCAGGCAATGTTCAGCTTATGAGATATCAGCGGGCAGAGAAAATGGCGCGCAACCGCCTTAAAGCTGCCCAGAAGTCGCTGGAAGCAAAAGACCAGAAGAATTTTTATTCTGAAATTTCACTTGCGCTCTTTGGCTATATTGAAGATAAATTTCATATTCCTAAAGCAGAATTTACAGTTGATCATGCAGTTGAAGTCCTGCATAACAACAAAGTTCCGGAAGCTATGGTCGCTGAGGTTAGAAACTCGCTTGAAAAATGTGAATATGCCAGATTTGCGCCTGTTACAGACGGCATATCTGCGATGAACGAAATGTATGAAAATGCAGTAAGAATAATCGTGGAACTTGAAAAAGGAAAAATGAAAAATCATCAGAGCTATATGAAACTCTCAGTTTTTATTTTCATGCTTCTGTTTTCACAGGCAAGCTTATTTGCCTCTTCTGCTGCTGAAGACCTGATGAACAGGGCAAATACTCATTATCAAAACGGAAGATATGAGCAGGCAGTTGAGCTTTACCAGCAGGTAATAAAGGAAGGATACTCAGGAAAGACACTTTATTATAATCTGGGCAATGCTTATTTCAAGTCCGGCAGGCTCGGTTATGCAATCTTAAATTATGAAAAAGCCTTAAAGCTTGATCCTAATGATGAGGATGCAGCCTATAACCTGAGGATAGCTAATGCGCGGACAGTTGACAAGATTGAAGTAATGCCGAAGTTATTCTTTGTACGCTGTTGGGAAGCACTGTTAAATATGTTTACCGTAAACGGCTGGACATTAATTACATTTATTATTTATCTGCTGCTGCTTATATCAACAGGCATCTATTTTATAGCCGGCAGTCAGACCATGCAGAAGGTTTCTGTTCTTACAGGTGCACTTACAGCCTTTTTGTTTTTGTGTTCAGTTTTATTTCTTCTTCTTAAATATAATAACGATACCAGCAGAGAGTCCGGCATCATTGTTGAACCAGCTTCCACAGCAAAGCTTTCGCCGGACAGTAAAAGCGGCGATGCCTTTATAATTCATGAAAGAATAAAAGTTGATCTGGAAGACAATGTAGCTGACTGGGTAAAAATCAAGCTTGCTGACGGCAAGGTTGGATGGGTTCCCGGAAGTGATCTGAAAAAGATTTAACCGAAATAATTTGCAGAACTTTTTTTATAAGACTTGATGTTAGAATGAACAATGCCGATATTTTATAAAAATTGAAGGCCAGTTCATTTAATCACCAAATATGAGGTACTTATGAAAAAGATGCTGTTGTCATTCTTTACTTTATTATTGTTTTTCAGTCTGAGTGCAAATGCGCAGGAAAAGCAGTCAAGCCAGCAGAAAAAGGAAGTAAAAAAAGAAACTGTTTCTGCCGATAGATTGAAGGGGAGTCAGGCCGCTCAAAGTAATAAACCATTTAACAAAGTTTGTCCTGTTTCAGGCGAGGAGCTTGAAAACAATGACGTAACCTATGCTTATAATGGAAAGACTTATGGATTATGCTGTAAAAAATGTCTGGCAAAGTTCAAAAATGATCCGGCAAAGTACTCAGTAAGACTAAACGAGGATGGAACAAAATTTACAAAGAAATAAAAGAATAAATTAAATTGGTTTTTATAAGGGCAGCTCAAATAACCGGAGATGCCCTTTTTTTATATTCTAAACCATATCGCCGAAATTTTCCTCAAAACTTTCAATCATTTTCATCGGCTCAGGGCTGACCGAAAAACAGTAGACCGGGTAAAGTTTTGTAAAGGTCTTCATTGCTTCAAAAAGAAAATCTTCTGAAAATATTATCTCTTCAGTGGTTTTAAGGGATTTTTGCAGAAGCAACATCTGAAGTTCTGAGATCAATTGAAAGTGTTTTGACGAGTTGAAGGATTTATCAATAATTTCGGGACCTTTTTTAAGTTCGTGGATCTCAAAATTGTCATTAATGCAATATTTATCAAGAATACTTAAGAACTGCTTTTTGTATTTTACAATATTGCGGCTGAAGTAAAAATCCTTGCTTTCTGATGAATTATTTATAAAAAGTCCGAAATCAAAGCTTTCGGGCTCAAATGAAACATAGAACTCGCTGTCTAGCTTAAACTTGCCGAAATGAATAAGGAAATAATTGCGGTAAGGCTCTCCCTTTGAGAACCTCATATCCTTATTAATTCTCATTAAAGTTTCATTGAATTTTGGTTCCGTGCGTATTGAAGGATTCAGCCGGTTAAAGAAATCAGCCATTTCGACAACAAATGAACGTGCAGGCTGCACAATTGAATTCTGATAACGTGTGCGGTTGGAGTTGAACCATTCGACATTATTATTTTTGCTCAAGTCTGTTAAAAACTTAAAGGCATCCCGTGAAAAACCCTTAAACGGGGCAATCTGTTCTTTCAATACATTATTCCAAGGTTTATTGTCAGATAAAATCCCCCGAGATCTTTCATATAGCGGCCTTTTAATCCCTCTACTCCCTGGTTAAAGAAGTGGATCATATAATAGCGCAGGTTAATTCCAAGCAGGCTGGACTTATCAGTACCGAAATTAGCCCCAAGTCCAACATAACCTCCTACAGTATACTTTGCCTGTGCACGGCCGAAAGCGCTGAAGAATTCATCTTCATAAGGAGTGGTAATAACCATAGTAGGGCCGACGCCGGCATTTATATATGGGCGAAGTGTTTCAGTAATTGTTTTTGCAAAAAGTCTTTGCTGCAGTCCGAAATTCAATGGAAGCAGGAATATCCTGTTCTGTTTTCCAACAACATAAGGCTGACCGTAGAAGTCATAATATTCAATCTCACTCTCATCCTTTGCCTCAGAGATAGAAAAGTCAGCAAACCCGGTTAAAATGGGGCTAAAATTATGACGGTAAAACGTACCTAATCCAAAACCGCCCTCACTGAACATAAAATCTATTCCCCAGGAGTTGACCGGGAAAGTTTCAGGCGGCTTTTCCGGTGCAAGTTCTCCAATTTTCTGAGCCTTGATACAAAGCAGGGGTAAAAGCAGTAATATTGTGAGTAGAGTTTTCATAAAATTCTTCTTTTTAAATTAATATTCCTTAGAAGCTTCAAATTGTCAATATTATTTTTAATATCTAATATATTTAACCTGAAAGGAAGCTAATAAGTTTCAGCCCTAATAAGTTTCAGCCGCAGCCGCATTTCAAATATTGTAATAATTGTATGTAAAGGCAACAAAATTTTGTAAGTTTGGGCTTTGCAGATCAATAATTATTTTTAAGGAAACCTTATGCCGGTAAATCTGGAAATTAAAGTAAAAACAGACTCTCATAAAGAAATTAAAAATATTTTGAAGAATATCGGGGCTGAGTTTCAGGGTATTCTTAAACAGGAGGATATTTATTACAAGAATAAGTCCGGTCTGCTGAAGTTAAGAATACTTCAGGACAGGTTTGAGCTTATCAGGTACAACCGGGATGAAAAAGGCAATACACGCTGGAGTAATTATTATGTACTCGATATAAACGGAAAGAAGGTACCTGAATTTTTAGAGAGCCTTTTCCCGGTTGAAACCATTGTAGAAAAGAAAAGAGAACTCTGGCTTTTTGATAATACAAGAATTCATTTAGATACCGTAAAAGGTCTGGGAACATTCCTTGAGCTTGAAACACTGGTTATTAAAGGCCGTAAGGATGCAGAGAAAAGGTTTGATAAAATGGTAGATGTGCTCAGGCTTGACTTTAAAGGTCAGATACGCTCCTCCTACAGGACTCTTGTGTTAAGATCTGCTAAGGAGAAAGAAAGAACAGTAAAACAGAAGTCAAAAGGGAAAAAGCAGGTTTAGCCGGTTTAATTTTGAGCTTTCAGTTGCGGTTTTCGGGTACAAAAAAAACTTGTGCCAAAAATGCAAAAATTTCTTATTTTAATATTAAGTAATTGACAAGTTAGGTTAATTTTTGTAGTTTCAATGTGCCACTGCTTTCGCGGTGGTATTTTTTTTATATTTTCAAAACTTAAAAGGTTGAATATGTCCGGAGCAAACTTTGTTTATTTGACAAAAGAAAGATTAATGGAGCTTGAGAAAGAGTTAACTGAACTCAAAACTGTGGGCAGACAGCAGATTGCACAGAAAATAGCTGAAGCCCGCTCACATGGCGATCTTTCTGAAAATGCTGAATATGATGCTGCTAAAGAAGAACAGGGACTTTTTGAACTAAGAATAAGCAAATTGGAAAATATATTATCAAGAGCCAGAGTTATCGATACGACTAATCTTCCTGTTGATCAGGTACATATTCTCTCAAGAGTCACAGTAAAGAATCTGACGAATTCAAATACTTATGAATATCTGCTGGTTTCGCCTGAGGAAGCTGATTTCCAGGCCGGAAAGATATCCATCACTTCACCTGTCGGACAGGGACTGATGGGTAAAAAGGTTGGTGACTCAGTTAAGGTTAAAGCTCCTGCAGGCATGCTCGAATTTGAAATAATTTCTATAAAATAAAATTTGACCGACGAATCATATATTAAATTAGCACTTGAAATAGCCAAAAAAGGCAGGGGAATGGTATCACCTAACCCCATGGTCGGGGCTATTGTCGTAAAAGATGAGAAGATCATTGGTGCCGGCTTCCACGAGGCTTTCGGCGGAAGCCATGCTGAAATAAATGCGTTTAATAACGCTAAACAAGATGTTACCGGTGCTACTTTATATGTTAACCTCGAACCTTGCTGCCACTTTGGGAAAACACCCCCGTGCGTTAATGCAATTATTGAAAAGAAAATTAAACGGGTGGTAATCGGCACTCTGGATATGAATCCCATCGTTCGCGGAAATGGTGTAAAAGTACTTAAAGAAGCGGGTATTGAGGTAAAAGTAGGGGTTCTTGAAGAGGAATGTGCCGAACTGAATAAATTCTTCTTCAAACATGTTTCAAAACAGATCCCTTATGTTACACTGAAAGCTGCGCAGACGCTTGATGGAAAAATAGCAGACTGCAGCGGCGACTCGAAATGGATAACTTCGGTCAGCTCCAGGCGTTATGTACATGAACTAAGGAGTAATTACGACGGGGTTTTAGTCGGCACTTCAACTGTCAGAAAAGATGACCCGAGCCTTACTGTCAGATTTATTGAAGGAAGGAATCCCAAAAGAATAGTCATAGATACCGGTCTGAAGTTAAACCTTAATCACAAGCTTTTTGTTAATAATATTGACTCGAATCTGATAATCCTTACATCGAAGAATAGTACTTCAAGGGTACGCAAGATCAAAAAGCTGGAAGAGACCGGTGCCCGGATAGTTTTTATAAAAGAAAATAAAGACGGCACACTGAATCTCAAAGAAGCATTAGAAGAACTCGGAAAATCAGGAATTTCTTCGCTTCTTGTTGAAGGCGGTAGAAAAATATATACCTCCTTTGTAAAAGAAAACTTATTTGACGAGTTTCTGGTTTTTATCAGTCCAAAGCTGCTTGGTGAGGGGATTTCGGTTGTAGAAGGCCTGGGTATCCATTCGATCAGAAAGACACTGAAGCTGAAGATCAGAAGTGTCGAGAAGCTTGGTGACGACGTTCTCCTGGAACTTACTAAATGAAGGACGAGAGACGGGGTACGAGACC
>JBLNEL010000221.1:0-7958 GCA_050262615.1 Bacillota bacterium | reverse complement strand
AATTATTTTATGACCAAAAATAAAAAAGAATGGTTTTAATGTAAATTTAATATTTTTACCCGGCATTTCCGCCGTATTTTCATATCTGCAATATAGGATAATTTTAACCTGAATTATTATGATTTTTAACAAATTTCCCATGTAGAGGAAATGCTGTTAATATAGAAATTCCCGGTTTGCCTGATGAAACTTTTTTCTCTATTTTAAAGCATGATAATTGAAAAAGATAAAGTTAAACGAATACTTTGTATCAAACTGCGCGGAATTGGTGATGTTATACTCTCTACAGTCGTTTTTAACAATTTAAGGCAGGATTTCCCTAACGCCAAAATTGATTATTTGACTGAAGCTCCGTCTAAAACAGTCTTAGAGAAACTTCCCTTTATTAACGAAGTTATTATTCTTAATAAAAAAGAAAAAAACAGCAGTTTTTTACTTATTAAAGAGATCAGAAAAAGGAAATATGATCTGGTTCTGGATTTTTATACTAATCCCAGAACTGCCTTATGTACTTTTTTAAGTGGTGCCAGGTACCGCGCTGGATTTCCGTACAAAGGGCGGACCTATGCATATAATATTTTAGGACCGGCTGACCGCGATAAGTTTCACGCTGCTGATCTGCATCTTGAGTTTCTGAAATCTATCGGTTTAAGCCATTCTTCAAGAAATCTTTTCTTTAGCCTTTCAGATGAGGACCGCAAATTTGCAGAAGATACCTTTAGGGCTAATTTTAGTCAGTCTGACCTGGTAATTGGTATATGCCCAAGCGGAGGATGGCCTTCAAAAAAGTGTGACCCTGTAAAATTTGTGGAAATTGCAGATACACTCGTGGAAAGGTTCGCTGCAAAAATCTTAATTTTGTGGGGACCAGGTGATAAATCCGAAGCAGATGATATTTCAAGACTGATGCGGCATAACGCGCTTATGGCACCAGAAACCAATATTGGGAAAATGGGAGCATTGATCTCTAAATGTAATTTGGTCATTGCAAATGACAGTGGACCAATGCATATTTCGACTGCCGTAAATACTCCGGTTTTAAGTCTCCATGGACCAACTAATCCCAGACTTCAGGGGCCTTATGGAGAAATTCATGAATGGTTAAGATTAGAAGAACTGGATTGCATTGGTTGTAACCTGCTTGAATGTCCCAAGCAGCATCAGTGTTTTCTTGATTTGCCCATTGAGTCTGTAATAAATAAAGTTAATGCTCTGATTAAAAAGAATAATATACCTTGTTCGTTAAATGAAAAAAGTTGAAATATTTCTAAAGAACCTGCTTCTTAAACTGCTGCTTGCTTTATCCAATAGGGGTAAGACTACAGGAAGCCATGTTTTTAATGAACAGTCGAAGATTCTATTTGTCAGACTAAACCGGATCGGTGATGCTCTTGTAACAACGCCATTATTAAAACAGCTGAAAGATCAGCTTGGCTGCAGTATAACAGTACTTGCCGATAAAAGTAATCACTTTATTTTTGCCAATAATCCCTCAGTTGATAATACTATTATTTTCCATAAAGGTCTTAAGGGTATTCTTAAGACATTAGATATTATAAAAGAAGGAAAATTCGATGCAGTTGTCGATCTGCACGATGATGTCTCTACAACTGTTACCTACCTCCTGGCACTTTCTCAGGTCCCGAACAAATTCGGCCTAAAAAAGAGCAATAATGTTGTATATTCTGCCACAATAGAAAAACCTGATTCCTCAAAGACTCATGTTGTCGACCGAATTCTTGAAATATCCAAATTATTTGGACTTGTGCCATGCCGTGAGAAGGCTAACATAATATATTGCCCTGAAGACAAGGCCAAAAAGAAAATTGAGAATTTGATATTAAATAAATTTCCTGAAAAGAAAACTCTTGTTGGCGTTAATATTTCAGCCGGGAGCGCTGCCAGGTTTTGGGGAGTAGAAAACTTCCAGAAAATTATATCATTTATTTCTTCTTACAACGTAAATTATATTATTATCTGTTCACCAAGGGACGTTGATCTTGCAAAGCAGATAGCTATGGACGATACCAGTAAGATCTTTTATTCACCTTCATTTGATGAATTCGCTTCTATAGTCTCAATGGTTGATCTGTTATTTACGCCAGATACATCAATCATTCATCTTGCTTCAGCTTATAATGTCCCTGTTTTTGGTTTATATGTAAAGTACAACACTCAGGATATGATATGGTCACCCTACAAATCCGACTTTGATTGCATAATTACCGAAGATAATAATTTAGATAATATTAGCATTGAACAATCAATTAAGAATTTTAAACCATTCCTGGAAAAGTATATATGAGTCAAATAATACCAAACTGCAAAAGATTTACAGGCTATAAACCCTGTTTCCCTGGCCGCAATTGCATTGAAGAAGGATGCATAGATCGCGTTCCAATCGGCACCAAAATCCTAATTATTAATCTTGATGCCATGGGTGATATTCTAATTACAACTGCACAGCTTAATGGATTAAAAAGAAAATTTCCTGAATCGACTGTTTATTGGGTTACTCTTAAATCTACCATCCCCTTGCTCCAAAACAACCCGTTGATAGACAAGGCTATGCCGTATGATTTTGAAACTATATCCATCCTGTCACAAATGGAATTTGACTATGTAATGAATGTTGACAAATCGATGCGGTCAGGCGCTCTTGCACTCAGTGTAAGCGCCAAGCACCGTCTTGGTTTTGGTATCAATTCTAATGGACAGATTATCCCCCTCAATCCGGGAGCTGAATATAATTACAGATTAGGCATGGATGATCACCTGAAGTTTAAAATAAACACACGAACCGGACAGGATTATCTTGCTGAGACATTTGAACTCGATTACCAGATGGATGATTATGTTTTCAGATTTAGCGATGAGGAGCTCAGTTTTATTGAAACTTATAAAAAGCAGGTCGGCATAAGAGAAGGAGATCAGGTAATTGGTTTTAATACCGGATGTTCTAATCTTTATCCAAATAAAAAGATGACAGTTGCACAGCATGTTGAGCTGATTGAAAGATTTTTATTGCATGGCAAATATAAGATAATTCTGCTCGGCGGTCCTGAAGACCAGGAAAGAAACGAAGAGATTTACTCACATTTTAAGGGGCTGATAATTAATACCCCTGCAAATTTGGGACTTAGAAAAGGAGCATGTTTCGAAAGTCTGGCAGATGTCATTATTACTGGTGATTCTTTTGGTATGCATATGGCAATAGCTCTTAAAAAATTTGTTATTGCCTGGTTCGGCTTAAGCTGCTGGACTGAAATTGAACTATATGGACGTGGAGTAAAGATCACGCCTGATTCTCTTGATTGTGCTCCATGCTGGAAGAAAACCTGTCCATATAATCTTGAATGCATTAGCATGATAGACCTGAAAAAAATTGAGGAATCAGCTATAAATTATTTTGAAAATGTGAATGTATAAATAGTCTTGAAAAAGGACTGTATGCATTGTTTCAGCCCAAATATTTTTAATTTCGCCAGAAAAGCTCACCGGCCCTTAATATTTGATGGAGCTATGGGCAGTCTGCTTCAGCAGCTTGGTGTCAAATCCCATGGGAATCTATGGACTAGTCTGGCAAGTATTAATGAACCTGAGATGGTATTGAAAATTCATTCGGATTATATCATCTCAGGGGCTGATGTTATAACTACAAATACATTCAGATCTAATCCAGTTGCAGTAAGTAATGATAAAAGCCAAATATTAAGCGATACTTTAGTTAAAGAAAGCCTTAGAATTGCCAGACTTGCAATAGGCAGCTCCGATGTCTTGCTTGCAGGATCAAATCCGCCTGCAGAAGATTGTTACCAAAAAGAGCGGACTATCAGTAATAAGCTCATTCAGATGAATCATCGTGATCATATTAATTTACTGATCAAATATGGATGCGACTTCGTATTAAATGAAACACAAAGCCACCTCGATGAAATTGAATTCATTGGCAGCTTTTGCAGAAAACAAAATATCCCTTTTGTAATAAGTTTGTTTTTCACTGACGACCTGAGACTTCTTTCAGGAGAATATATTGTTGATATTCTCCCTTTGGTAGAATCTTATAAACCGCTCGCAATTGGATTTAACTGCATATCACCTGCAACGTTCCAAAAACTTGCAGATAAGTATGAGTTTAACTATAATTGGGGAATATATTTTAACTGTGGAAGCGGAAATTATACTGATCCTGAGATCCGCTGTGGCATTAATGAAAATGAATACCTTGCTGCAGTAAAAAATATTCTGGCCCTGCGCCCGAGCTTTATTGGCGCATGCTGCGGCTCGAATCCAAAACACATAAAACAGATATCAGAGTACTTTAATGGATTATCTTGAAATAAAAGCTCCTGCAAAGATCAATTTTGGTCTATTTATTACATCTAAACGCGAAGATGGGTTTCATAATCTTGAGACTATTTTCTACCCTCTTTATGACCTGTGCGATGATCTTGTCTTTTCGCCGGCCGATGACTTTAAATTTTCAAGTAATATTAGTGACATTAATAATAATGACAACCTTGTTGTTAAAGCCAGGAATCTTCTTGAAGAATATACGGGCAAAAAGATTAATGCTCATATTGAACTTATAAAGAGTATTCCTTCAGGTGCAGGAATGGGTGGCGGAAGTTCTGATGCAGCAACTACATTAATTTCACTTAATGAAATGTTTGACTTGAAACTTGATAATCCCGCATTGCTTAAACTTGCTCTAAAACTGGGGTCAGATGTTCCATTCTTTATTAAACCCAGACCTGCGTTTGCACAATCAAGGGGAGAAAAGCTCACATATATCGACCTTGATATTACATTACCCATACTGATTGTAAACCCGGGCATTCATATTTCTACAAAGGTTGCATATGAAAACATCAACCCCAAAGCGGCTGATTTTGATCTCAGAACACTTGAGAGATTTGATTTTCAAAATGCCGGGGATCTGATTAAAAAGGTAAAGAATGATTTTGAAGATTTTGTATTCAATACTCACCCGGAAATTGAAATTATCAAAGATAAAATGTATAGCTGCGGAGCTAAATTTTCATTAATGACAGGCAGCGGTTCTACTGTTTTTGGTATTTTTGGCAGCCTTGAAGAAGCAGAGAGAGCATTAAGACAGTTTAATACTCAGTATTTTTGTTTCATTAGCTGGTAGTTTCAGTTTCCTAATAATCTTTCTTTAAGATAAGTATACCTTTTTACAGATCTGTTATTTCTGATAGCATACGAAAGCATTTCGGCAGTACCAAGCAGAATTACCATCTTTCTGCTTCTTGTAATCCCGGTGTAAAGTAAATTCCTCTGCAGCATCCGGAAATGTTCTTTAACAACAGGCATAACAATAACCGGATACTCACTCCCCTGCGATTTATGGACAGAAATTGCATAGGCTAGCATTAATTCATCAAATTCAGGATAATCGTACTTAATCAACCTTCCGTCAAAATTCACAACCACATTTTTTTTCTTATTGTCTATTAAATAAACCGAACCGATATCTCCATTAAATATTTCTTTTTGGTAATTGTTCCGGCTCTGCATTACCTTATCCCCGGTTTTAAATACCCTCTCACCTGATTTGATTTCATCATTTGAATAATTTAATGCTTTCTGCAGCTCCAGGTTTAAATTCATAACACCTGAAGTTCCTTTATGCATAGGAGCTAATACCTGAATATCATTTAATGAATGGTAACCAAACATTTGAGGCAGCTCAGTCCTGCAAAGCTCAATTATCTTTTTTAGCACCTGATCTTCACTTCCTATTTGAAGGAAAAGAAAATCCTCAAATTCCTGATTATTCAGTAATGGCATCTGCCCACTGTTTATTCTATGGGCATTTATGACAATCATACTTTCTTTCGATTGCCGGAAAATTTCATTCAGACATACAACCGGGATAATACCCGCCTCAATAATATCTTTCAGCACATTTCCTGCGCCGACAGAAGGCAGTTGATTTGCATCTCCGACTAATACAAGACTTGCACTTTCCGGGACAGCATCAAGAAGACTTTTTAAGAGAATTGTATCTATCATAGAACATTCATCAATTATAACAAAATCTGCATCCAACGGATCATCCAGGTCTTTCTCGAAATATTTTTCAGATGGATTGTATTCGAGAAGTCTGTGGATCGTCATTGCCTCTTGTCTGGTTGCTTCAGCCATCCGTTTCGCTGCTCTTCCAGTCGGTGCAGCCAAAACAGCCTTTTTTTTCGTCCTTTTAAGCAATGACAGAATAGAATTGATTATAGTTGTTTTTCCAGTTCCGGGTCCTCCGGTTATTACTATAACTTTATTTTCAACAGCTGTTATTATGGCCTTTTTCTGTGCTTCGGCTAATTGAATGCCTGTTTCCTTCTCCAGCCAGTTAAGCAATTTATTGACTTCTTTTTCACTTCTGATTTCAGGGGTTCCAGCTAGTCTTTTTAAATGATTGGTAATTGATACCTCTGCATCATAGAATTCCGATAAAAATACACCATCATAGAAGTCCCCGGTCTCAGCATTTAATATTCTTTGAACAGTAATTACCCCTTTTTCTTTCAGAGTATAGATTGTGTCCTCAATTGTGTCATAATCTATACTCAATAATCTCGAGCACTCGTTTTTAAAAACCTCGGAGGGGTAATAAGTATGACCATCATCTGTAAACTTCCTGATAATATAGATTACTCCCCCTTCAAGTCTTTGTTCAGAGGAACTTGTAAAACCCAATTGTACTGCTAGCTGATCTGCCATACTAAAAGGGAAACCGGTAATATCTTCAAGCAGGCAGAAAGGATTGTTTTTTATTATAGCTTCTGTATTTTTCCCATACAAGCTGAAAATTCTAAAAGCAAGATTTGAATTGATTCCAAGGTTCTGGAGGAAAACTACAGACTTCCGGAATTCACGCTGCTCTTTCCAGCTTTTCTTAATTATCTCCAGATCCTCTTTTCCAATTCTGCTGATTTCATTCAGCCTGTCTATATCATTATCCAGAATTTCTAGAGTGTTTTCTCCAAATTTCCTGACAATTTTTTGAGCTAGCGGCTTTCTGATCCCTTCAAAATTCCCATTGGTCAGGTACTCTTCAATTTCTTCAACGCTGTCCGGGGTGCAGAATTCAAACGACTCGACTACGAATTGCGCCCCAAACTTATCATGTGTTTTCCAATAACCTTTAACTCTCAGCATTTCACCCTCATTTAAGACCGGGAAATTGCCAAGTATAGTTACAAAATTATCCTTTGATGTTCGGATCCTTGCAATTGTATAATTGTTAGAAGGGTTGAAAAATGTGATTTTTGATACTCTTCCCTCTATTTCTTCCAGAGACATTAGTTTCCTGTATATTCTTTAATTTGACTAAAAAATATAAGGATTTCGGGAGTATTTTTATAGGAATAAATGATATGCCGGTTAGAAATTATAAGTACCCTGATCTGCCACTTCTTTAGTGAAGGTCATTGAAATATCTATACCATTTTTTGTAAACTTGTACTGCACTTTTAATCCGCAGGAAGTGGTCCAGTATCCTCTTTTATTGAATTCCAGAGCATCTATAAGGTTATACAGCTTGAACATTACATCTTCTTCATTTGGAACACGTTTTTCCCCATTAATATTCCATTCCCAGTTTAGCGCCTGGTATAAAGGTGTAACCTGTTCCAGAAAGGTCTCTACCTTTCCCCTTAAAACGTCCTTTATTCTTTCAAAAAGCTGGTTATCATCCATAGAGTATATTATTATTTTTATACCTTTTATATTCGAAAGGTTTTGTATTTTCTTTAGAGAGAAACGCTGTTTTTCTTAACTATTGTCAGTATCCGCAGACAAAGGTCAAGATTAATAAATTTTAATTTTTTATTAAGATTCCTTTAATATTTCTGCAGTAAGTTAGAATTGTGACACTAATTTATGCAACAAATAAAGGAATATAAAATGAAAGCGAAAATATTAGCAATTGCATT
>JBLNEL010000220.1:0-7401 GCA_050262615.1 Bacillota bacterium | reverse complement strand
AATCCCGACCATGATAAATTTCTCTAGGTATATTAGCAACAGCAAGCATATTTAACAGTGCTACCAAGAAAAGTAGGGGATATTGCTTAAAGTGGTCAGCCATATGGGGCAGGTAAATCAGGGTTGCCATTGTTGTAGTAGCATAACAGATAACAAAAAATATAATAGTATTATTTACCCATTTCCTTATTTTATCATGCATTGCGCCTTCAGTTTTCATAACAACATAAATCGATCCGTGCATCATGAAAAGAGAGACAGCGGTAATACCAACGAGAATAGGATAGGGTCTAAGCAGTCCCAGGAACGTTCCGGCAAATTCTTTATCCTGAGCTAAGGGAACGCCTGTGGCAATATTCCCAAGTGCAACACCAGCCAGTAATGCAATAAAAATACTAGCAATGCTGAAGGCAATATCCCACATATTACGCCACCATTTCATCGGCTGCTTGCTTCTGAATTCAATTGCAACTGCACGAAATATAAGTGCAAATAAAAGAAGCATTAAAGCAGTATAGAAACCTGAAAATACAGTTGAATAAGCTTCCGGGAAAGCAGCAAATAAAGCTCCGCCGCTTGTAACCAGCCAAACTTCGTTGCCATCCCAAACCGGACCAATCGAATTTATCATTATTCTACGTTCTTCATCGGTTTCAGTGAAAAGGTGCAAAGCGCCGACCCCTAAATCAAATCCATCTAAAACGGCATAGCCTGCAAGTAATATCCCAATTAACAAAAACCAAATAGTATTTAAATCCATTTGAAAACTCCTTGCCAAATAAACTATGTAAATAACTCTTTTTGCTTATCGTATTCTGATTCGATTTCCCCAGGGTGTTCAGGCCCAGCTTTGATCTTATGATCCAGCAGAAAAATAAACAGAATGAAGAGGAGAAGGTAAATAAGTGAAAAGAGTACTAAGGAAAAAACTATCTGCCCAGAACTTACTGCTTTTGAAAGTCCGTCGGAGGTCCTAAGCAGGCCATAAACAACCCATGGCTGCCTGCCTACTTCAGCTGAAAACCATCCTAATTGATTCGCAATTTCAGGCAGCAAAACTGAAATCACTAATATTCTAAGCCACCACTTGTTTTCATATATTTTGTTTTTCCAAATTAAATAAAAACTGATCAGACTTATTAGTATCAGTGACATTCCAATAGCAACCATAAGGTGATATGTCTGAAAAACAAAGTTAACAGGAGGTATATCTGCTTTGGGAAAAGCATTAAGTCCTTTCACAGGCGCTTTTGTGTCCCCATGTACAAGGAAGCTAAGAAGACCTGGAATTTGTATCCCAAAATTCACATTCTGTGCTTTTTCGTTTACCCAACCGAAAAGATACATATTAGCTGGAGCGAGAGAATCAAAATGAGCTTCAAAGGCAGCTAACTTTGCAGGTTGATTTTTGCTTACTCCGGCAGCACTCTGATGACCAGTAAACAATTGGAAAAGCGAAGCAAACACGGCAAGTGACAGTCCAATTTTTAATGATGACTTTGCAAAATCGACATGCCGTTTTTTTAATAAGTAGAATGCACTAACGCTTATTACAAGAAAAGCTCCCGAGAGCCAAGCTCCAGAAACAGCATGAAAAAACCGCTCAACCGATGATGGATTTAATACCATTGCCCAGAAGTCAGTAATTTCAGCACGAGTTATATTCCCATGCTTGACAATATGGAATCCAGCAGGAGTCTGCTGCCATGAATTTGCAACAATTATCCAGACAGCACTCATAATCGAACCAAGCGAAACCATAACTGTAGCAAAAAAGTGAACCTTTGGGGAAACTTTATCCCATCCGAACACAAGGATTGCCAAAAAGCCGGACTCCAGGAAAAATGCAAATATTCCTTCTGAGGCTAAAGCACTACCAAAAACATCGCCGACAAACCGGGAGTATGTAGCCCAGTTTGTACCAAATTCAAATTCCATTACAATCCCAGTTGCTACACCCATTGCAAAGGTAAGAGAGAAAACCTTAACCCAGAATTTAGTAATTTCCTCATACTTCTTATTTTTTGTTTTTAAGTACATGCCCTCCATCATCACTAAAACAACCCCAAGGCCTATACTTAAAGGTGGGTATATATAGTGAAATGCTATCGTGAAAGCGAATTGTAATCTGGCAAGTGATGCAGTGTCCATATTTGCTCTGAATGTTGAATATTGAAATAGAATAATAACTATCAAAACATGCAGCTAAGAAATAGATATTCCTGTTGCAGAAAATTTGCCTATACTTTAACTATTATTTTGGGAAATAGCAACAATTTTCTATCAATTTATTTTGAATTTGTAGTAAAAAAAGTCCGTTCTCTATGAAGATAACAGCCCTGGAATAAGAATGAAAATAAAATTACAGATTATCTTTAAAATAGGAAGTAATCTTTCTATAAAGATGCAGTTGATCTGATCCAGTTACGCCATGTTCATGCCCAGGATATGGGAAATAATCTAGCGGAATTCCAAGACTAACTGCTTTTTTTACAAACAGCAGCGAATTTTGCCAAACAACCGTTGGATCCATTGTCCCATGAACAATTAAAAGTTTGCCTTTTAATCTATCTACATAATTCAACAAACTTGATTCAGCGTATCCTTCAGGGTTTAATTGGGGGGTGTCCATATAGCGCTCTCCATACATTACTTCGTAGTAACTCCAGTCAATAACAGGACCGCCTGCAACTCCTGCCTTAAAATACTCTGAAGCACGTGTCATGAGCGAAGTTGACATAAATCCACCGTAGCTCCAGCCAAAGACCCCAATTCTTGTACTGTCGATGTAGGGGAGAGAGCGCAGATATTTTACCCCTGTTATCTGATCCTCAATCTCTTTTGTTCCCAGATGGCGGAACGTTGCCTGCTCAAAGTCCAGCCCGCGGTTCGATGTACCCCGGTTATCTAATGTAAAGACAACAAACCCTTGCTGTGCCATATAGTTTAACCACAGATTACTGCCGCCAAGCCATGTGTCAGTTACTAACTGAGAGTGAGGTCCGCCGTAAACATATACCAATACGGGGTACTTTTTCAAAGAATCAAAATCAGTTGGCAGAGTTATTCTGCAGTAAAGTTTTTGTCCATCAACAGATGTTAAATTAAACAGCTTAGTATTACCAAGTTTGTAATCTTTAAGCGGATTTGGAGAGTTCAGCAGTTCCTTAACCAAATTGCCGTCTGGATCTGAAATACTAATTAAAGACGGGATAGCATTACTTGAAAATGCATCAATATAATATTCACCATTACTGTCTAAGACTATATCATGGGTTCCATCAGTTTTAGATAGTTTTTTCGTCTCACCGGTTTCTATATTCACTTTATAAAGTTGTCTTTGCAGAACATTATCTTTTGTAGTCAATATAAGTATGTTTTTCCCGGTTTTGTCGAACCCGCTGAATTCAGTTATTTCCCAATCTCCTTTAGTCAATTGTTTAATAAGATTGCCTGATGCAGAATATAAATACAAATGGTTCCATCCATCTTTTCTTGAAAGCCAAAGGAATTTTGACGGATCGTTTTTTAGGAATATTAAGCCATTTAACGGCTCTACATATTTATCACTTTTTTCTTCGAGCAGAACTTTTATTTTATCTCCGGTTTTTGCATCATAGCAAACCAGCTGCATATGATTCTGATCCCTGTTTAATTGGGCAACATAAACAAAATTTTCATCAGGACTCCAGGTGACATTTGTCAGATATTGATCTTTGGGTTCTCCTGTTTTAAGCCAGATAGTTTTTTCATTTGTTATATTATATATCCCTATGCTTACCTGATGACTATTCATTCCGGCCATGGGATATTTTATTTTTACCAGACTTGCAGGATGTTCATCTATATTGACCAAAGGATAATCGGTTACCATTGATTGATCCATTCTGTAGTAGGCCAGAAGATTGCCTTTCGGTGACCAAAAGATTCCCTTAGATATACCAAATTCATTTCTGTGGACTGACTGACCATTCACGATATCTGAAATAGTATCATTGCTGATCTTTTTGATTTTCCCGGAAGCTTTTGAAAAATAAAGATTGTTATCAAGTGTAAAAGCCAAAGATCTTCTGACCTTTTCAAACTCGAAGTTTGCTGCATTTGAATCGACTTTACACAAAACAGTAGCCTTATGAAGGTGGATATCGTATGTGTAAACAGAGTTGGCAAATATAAAATAGAAAGATCCTTCATTTATCCATTCAATACGGGGAAATCTTTTGAGTGGAAAACTAATACTCTGATTCAGTACATCAATACTAAGAACCTTTTGGGCGGAGTTATCTGAAATACTCTGAATAAACAGCATTTCTTTTCCATTATCTTTGCTTATGTAGGAAACACTTTTAGTTTCAGGGATCCAGGAAAGCTGCTGTATCCTTGATGGATTAAGTGTTCCATAACCTCTCGTAATTGCATCTTCAAGTGTTAGAAGCTTTGTTTGTGAATAACACAATGAAGAACCAAATAAAAACAGTACAAAAAACAGATCCAGATACTTTCTCATGAAATTACTCCTGGTGGTTTCCAGCCGAATGCTTCTGAAAAAAATTGAAAAGGGATTTTTAAAAAAATGGTTTAAAATAAAAAAGGGACTGCTTATTAAGCAATCCCTATCAAATGAAAATTCAAATAATTAATTAGTGAACACTAATCTTTATTTTTCTTTTGAGCCGTTAGTAGGGAAGCGGCGTTCAAGAACAGTATCTATCAATTTATACTCCCTTGCTTCATCAGCAGAAAGATAGTAATCTCTATCGCAGTCCTTTGTAATCTGTTCAATACTCTTTCCAGTATGTTCAGAGAGTATCTGATATAAGAGATTTCTTGTTTTAACCATTTCTCTGGCGTGAATCTCGATATCTGTAGTTTGTCCCTGAAGACCACCAACCCAGGGCTGATGGATCATTATTCTTGAGTGAGGCAAGGACGATCTTTTACCTGCAGCTCCGCCAGCTAACAAAACTGCACCCATACTGGCTGCCATTCCAACACAAATTGTAGCTACATCAGGTTTGATATATTTCATCGTATCATAAATTGCAAGGCCAGCTGATACACTGCCGCCAGGTGAATTTATATAAAGATTCACATCTTTTTCAGGGTCTTCAGCTTCAAGGAATAAAAGCTGAGCAACAACAAGGCTTGCAATATGATCATCAATAGGAGTCCCGATAAAAATGATCCTTTCCCTTAAAAGCCTAGAAAATATGTCCATCCCGCGTTCACCACGTCCTGTTTGTTCAATGACGTAGGGGACAAGCTGGTTATAAATTTCTGTTTTCATTATCCCTCTTGTTCTGTGGTTGATTCCTCTGGATTCTTTAAATCCTTAGCGTTTACTTCTTTAATATTATTATTCTTTTTCAGAAAATCAATAACCTTATCTTCCAAGAGAGCGACTGAACGATTTATATCATTATAATACTTTAACAATTTGTCAACTGAGATACCGGTTTCGGCTGATTCCTTTTCAGCCATTTCTTTTAATTCTTCTTCTTTTACTTCAAGACTTTCTTTTTCAGCAAGATTTTCCATTATGATCTGCCATTTAGCAGTCCATTCTGCTGTTTCATGAAGTCTGTTATGAGCTTCATTTGCATCAAATCTTTTCCTTGCGTCCTTCTTTGCCTGTTCTTCTTCGTATCTCACCATTCTGTCTAAAAGATTATGAACATAACCATGAGGCGGCTCAAAATCATTATTTTTTACTACAACGTCTCTTAATTTATTGACCAGCATACTTTCTGTCTGAGCATCGTAGTATTTCTGAAGGCTGCTTCTCATATTTTCTTTCCAGTCTTCAGGAGAAGTAAACTTATCTTTTGTAATTTTCTTTACAAATTCCTCATTAAATTCAGGCAGAACAATCTTATGGATCGATTTAATAACAGCTTCATATTTTATATCTTCAGGAACAACCTTTTTTACACCATCTTCTTCTACTTCTCTTTCATCCTGGAACTGGAAGGTAAAAGTTTCGCCTGATTTTTTCCCAATAGAATTTTCAGTGATCTGAGGATTTATTCCAGGCTGTGTAAGATCAATTTTCAGGTCATTGCTTTTTATACCTTCAACCGGTTTACCTTCTGCATCAAGTCTTTGAAGGTCAACTGTTAAAATGGAATTTTTATCTTCTACAACATCTGAATCCTGAGTAGTGCTATTTGTTCTAAGAAGGTAATCTATTTCGCTCTGGACCTGTTCTTCATCAACAGTAAATACTATTTTCTGAACTTCCTGTCCAGTATAGTCCTTGAGCTCAAGTTTTGGCTTTACTTCATATCTGATCTTAAAATACAGCTTTACATCCCTCTCAAAATTCAAATCAACTATACGTGGAGTACTGATTGGCTTTAATCCCTGAGCATCAACTATTTCATAGAATTTATCTCCAGCGATCCTTTCACTGGCCTGGTTTTCTATAGCATCGCCGAACATCTTTTTCAGCATTGATAGAGGGACTTTTCCTTTTCTAAAACCGGGGAGTTCTATTTTCTTTCTTTCATTTTGATATGCTTTTTCCAGATCTGATTGTATTTCTTCATATCCAAGGGTTACTTCCAATTCATGCTCACTTGGAGAAACAACATTTATTTTTGTTTCCAAATCTATCCTCGATAATTAAGGGTTATAAAGAAAATTTTGAATTAGTGCGAGAACGGGGACTCGAACCCCGACACCGGTTAGGTACTAGATCCTAAGTCTAGCGCGTCTACCAAATTCCGCCATTCTCGCATATTTTATGAAATGAGCTCTAAAAGAGTCATTAAAATGAATTTAGCAAGTTAATCTTAAAAACTAAAGACATAAATATATAAAAGATTTAGCTAAAATGTAAATAGAAATTGAAATTATTGAAAATTTCCATTTCGAATTTATCTACTATGCTATACATTCATCATGTATAAACAATGTATTGTGTTTAGAGTATTAAATTTTTACTTTTGCTAATTATAAAATTACACCTGAAAACAGCATTTTTTTAATTATCAGGGAAGATAATAGGTTTCATGATAGGAAAGATCATTAACAACTATAAGATAATATCCGAAATCGGACATGGAGGAATGGGCGTTATCTATAAAGCTTATGACATTAAGCTTGAAAGATATGTTGCAATAAAGATCCTTCGCTCACAGGTTGTTAATAATTCCCGGTCAATTGAAAGGTTCAGAATAGAAGCTAAGAACCACGCAAAATTATCCCACCCCAATATTGTGCCAGTTTATGGTTTTATTGATGAACCTGGTATTCTGGGAATTGTGATGGAACTCATTGAGGGTGAGACGGTTGAGCAAAAGATTGAAAGAGAAATAAAAATTGGTCTTTCAGACGCAATTAATATAATAAAACAAGTTCTTTGTGGTGTAGGGTACGCTCATTCAAAAGGGTATGTGC
>JBLNEL010000219.1:0-8133 GCA_050262615.1 Bacillota bacterium | reverse complement strand
ATGGGTCAGCAAGCGGTACATCAGCATCTTCCTCTCTGCCAAGGAAAATGGGAAAACTGCTATAATCCAATTCCTGAAAAAATGAAGGATCAGATTTTTTCGTGATCGTCAGTTTTAATATCATATTTATTTAATAATTATTCGATGGAAAAACTCTCTGGCGAAACTTTAATCTCAATAGTTAAAAGTGAAAGGTAAAATCTTAAAAAGCTGATAAAAAGGAATTTTGACAAATATGTGACCGAATCATTTTATATCACAGCTTCGCCCTGTAAGTCCCATTTCCATATTTTTACACAATAATATGAGATTAGCCTATGGATACCCGTCCATTACAAAGTATGTAAGTCTCTCATAGTTACAGAGATAATTGAATGTGAAATTATCCTGTAACAGATTTGTTGTAAAATTTTGAAAATTTATGGTTGTCATTTTCATGTTTCTATCAGGGCAATATTGATGGAAAATATTATAAAATCTGCACACCCTGATCCTAAAGAATCGCCCTCATTTCTTATGAATTCAAGATATAAATAGTATTCTTTATATATCTATAATTCAATTTGATTTTAACAATATTTCTGAATAACTCTAAAACAGTGACTGCACGATAAAACCTATTAATACCAAATGATAAATAATAGATGACAAAAAAAAGAATAGATGTTTCCAAAACATTGAAGCTAACACTTATGTAGACAATTGGAAGTTGTTATTCAATGCATCAAACGGTGCCTGCCTGAAAAATGGCATTATAGATTTGGTCTGATGACTTCAAAATTTTGTTGTCACTGCTTAAAACATCATCCGTAGAAATACAACTGCAATCGGCATTCTTAGAAAGCAATAGTCCCTTATCTTTCCGGACTGATATATCATTTTAAAGTAACAAAAAGATGAGTGCATTCAGGAATTAGAAGCAGCAGCTGATCTCAAAACTGCCTCTTTAATCTCTGGAAATTATGAAACGGGAAAAAATAATAATCTTATTATATAGCTCCTTAAATAATTTCAAACTATAGGATCAGGTTTTGAGCAATTGATACAGTATTGCAGGGACAAAGAATAAAATTATTTAAGCTTCACAAGGCGGGTGATCAAGAAAAAACAGTATCTTAGCACCTGATGAACATTTTACAGGAACCCTGGATGAGATCATTAACTGGAATAATGCTGTTTTTGTGTTTTCATCTTTGAGTTACGGACAAAGTTATAAACAGATAAAAATATTTTTAATATCTCCTGGTTATATTTCACTTCTGGCAGGGAAGGGTCTGGCAGTAGAAGATTCATATTTCGAACAGAAAGAAAATTCAATTTCTATGGTATTGGATGAAAAAGAATATGAACGACTTAAGAAATCGGGACTGAAGTATGAAATAATAATTCCGGACTGGGTCAGCTATATTAATTCAATGAAGCCGTCGTCCGATGCTGAAATAGAGAAGATACTGACTTCAGGAAGAGAAAAGTATAATGTAAGGCATTTCGGATTTGGAAGCTTTACTGGTTATTATAATCTAAAGGAAGTAAACGCACAACAGGATTCAATGCATGCATTATTTCCATCTCTGATTTCGGAAAAAAGATCAATCGGAACTACTCATGAAAACAGACCCATTTACTCTGTAACAATAACAGGACCAGGCATAACAAAGGTACCCAAACCTCAGTCTCTCTATACTGCAATGCACCATGGAAGGGAGCCTGAAGGTATGATGGTTCTAATTTACTTCATGTATTATCTTCTGGAAAACTAAAATACAGATCCTTCTGTAAAATATCTTCTTGATAACCGTGAATTATATTTTATCCCGGTAGTTAATCCTGACGGCTATTATTACAATGAAGTATTGTATCCTAACGGCAGCGGATTATGGAGAAAGAATAAAAGATTAAATCCTGACGGCTCTTATGGAGTTGATCTGAACAGAAACTATGGCCCTTATGCATATTGGGATGCTGAAAATGGGAATTCCTCTACTGAATATTTTTATGCAACCTACAGGGGTCCTGAACCTTTTTCAGAACCTGAAACAAGAGCTATAAGAGACTTCCTGAAGGAACATAAAATAAGGACCTGCCTGAATTATCATAGTGCCGGAGGTTATTATATTTATCCATATGGTGCGCGTGACCATGAAACTGCAGATTCTCTCTTATACAGGGATTATGCTAAAGATATGTCGTTTTTAATCATTATAAAACAGGCAGGGATATAGAAACAGCAGGCTATCCCACCAGAGGCAACAGTGATGATTTTATGTATGATGGTGACTCATCCCGGGGAAAGATACTTCCAATGGTCCCGGAAGTAGGGAAAGGCTGGGTATGGGCGCAGCAGGATAAAATATTTTCAATTGTGGAATCGAATCTTTAGCCTAATTTGTATTATACCTGGGTGACCGGAGGTTTTGTAAAGATGAAAGATTACCATTTTAGCAAACAGTACCTTAATCCGGGCGAAAATGCAGCACTGGATCTGACAATTATGGATAAAGGACTTGAAACGGCCTAATCAACAGTTACAAAAATAATTTCTTTAACTGACGGCCTAACCATTGCTGCTGACAGCTTTTATAATGATATGATCAAAAGCAGGGATACAGTCATTCTGCATTCAGGAATATCCATCAGCAGTAAGTTTCCAGCAAAATCGCCTGTTTATATTCAGGTAATGAACATGACGGGTGATGCCATCATCTCCTCTGATACTATAAAAATTATTCCGGGGACACCTGCAATTGCTGAAAAGCCGCCGCTGGAGAAAAAGTTTACACTTTCACAGAATTACCCAAATCCCTTCAATCCTTCTACATTAATCCAATATACAATTCCTGAAGATGCAGATATTTCAATAAAGGTCTATGACATTCAAGGCAATGAAATAGCTGTTTTACTTAACGGGTATATAAAAGCAGGCACATATAAGATGACCTTTGATGCTGCAAAATATAAATTAAGCTCGGGAATGTACATTTACAAATTACAATCCGAAGGATGTTCTGCAGTAATGAAGTTGTTATATATTAAATAAGGAAAGAGTTCAGCGGAATAAAAATAATCAATAAACACGGTATTTATTGCAGAGTCCTTGGAGACGGAGAGCCTATAGTAGTTGTACACGGGGGACCGGGACTTGGACATGACTACCTTTATCCTTATTTCAAGCAAATGTCTGACAATTTCAGACTCATATTCTACCTTTTTGACCAGCTCCAGAAAATCAGAAAGCCGGTACTGATAATACATGGCCAATGGGATCCTTCTCCCAATGAAACAATTGAAAAGATGCATAAAGCCATTGATGGATCTGAAATGCATATAATAGAAAACTGCGGACATTTTGTTCACATTGAAAAGCAGGAGGAATATTTCAGGCTGTTAAGGGTTTTTCTGGACAGATATAAGCAATAATCGGGATATACGGGGAAGGTGTTTGAATCATGAATTCCAGTTTTTGCAAAAAGATTTGCTAATATGAGCAGGAAAAGCCTAATTTAGTATTAATGAATAGAATTATGATAAATAAGGCCCTTTTGACCTCTCCCATAATAGCAGCATACGGGATGATCCCCGTTATTTTGTTCAATTCAATAGGACTATGGCATTTAATTGTAAGTTTTATTTCTCTTTCTACTGGCATTTTATTGTTCTGGCTTTTTAATATTTATTTAGTGAACCTTAATATTTCGAGTGTAAAAAGATATATCTCCAGTTATTTGGCTACTTCCCTGCTGCATACCGGAACAATTTATATAATGATAACATCAAGCGGAAAGATGAACCCATTAAACTTTCTGATCTATTCAGTTGTCGCTACCTGGGCTGTAAACACTATTATTCTCGTGATCATTAATGCTGAATTGCTCAAAACAAAAAAGAATAAAGCAGAAACTGAGTATCAGAAATTAAAGGTAATGAATCTTGAGGCTCAGAAAAAAGTGCTGATCCAGCAGCTGCAGCCACATTTCCTATTCAATGCTCTTAGTACCTTGAAGTCATTAATAAGAGAGGACCAGGAACAGGCCGAAGAGTATTCTGTAAAACTGTCAGAATTTCTTAGATATTCAATAAACTTCCAAAGTAATGAACTGGTCACTCTGAAAGAGGAATTGCGTTTTTCGCTTGATTACATTGAACTTCAAAAAGTAAGGTTCGGTGATGCCCTGATATGCGAAATTCAAATTCCGGAAGAAATCACAAACTGTAAACTACCGGCATTTGCGCTGCAGACGTTAATAGAAAACGCGATAAAGCACAATTCATTTACGGAAAAGAAACCTTTGAATATCAAGATTACAGCGGTAAACAGTAGAATTCGGATATCCAATAATAAATCGCCAAAGCCGTTATTACAGGCATCCGGCACGGGATTGGCAAATCTTAATGAGCGTTATAAAATCACTTCCAATTATTCTATAGAAGTTGTAAATAATGATAATGATTTTACAGTTTATTTAAACTTGATTGAAAAATGAAGATCGTTGTTATTGAAGATGAAAAACTGACAGCCAAAGACCTGGTGAATACAATTAAGGCAATCGATCCGGAGACTGAAATAACCGCAATTCTGTATTCGGTAGAGGATGCATTGCTGTATTTTCAGGTGAATAAGGATGCTGACCTTATTTTTTCAGATATCGAACTTGGAGACGGACTAAGTTTTGATATTTTTAACAATACAGATATTAAAGCTCCGATTGTTTTCTGCACGGCTTATCAGCAGTACACACTGGAGGCCTTTCAAACGCTGGGCATCGACTATATCATCAAACCATTCAGCAAACAGAGTATAGAAAAAACTCTCATTAAGTTCAAAACCTTCAAAGACCAGTTTGCCAAGCCTGATAACAAATATAAAAACCTGGACTCTGAGGCTTATGATCGTTTGCGCAATAAAAGCCGGTCTGTAATATCTTATCAGGGAGATAAGATTATTCCGGTAAGTGAAAAAGACATAGCTTTATTTTATATAGAAAATGAGAGTACTTTCGCATATACATTCGACAAGAACAAAGTATTAATAAACCAGAGACTTGATAAACTAGAAGAGAAGTTCAATGATTTTTTCAGAGTCAACAGGCAATATTTAATTAACCGTAAAGCAGTTAAGGATGCTGCTCAGTATTTTAACCGCAAATTATTAGTAAATCTGATAATCAGCTTCCCGGAAAAAATTATTGTAGGAAAGCTGAAAACCTCAGAATTCATTAAGTGGCTTGAAGAAAATTAAAAGCACTTAATGTCCATTCCGGGTTCTGATTTGTCCACTTCACGATAATATAATTCTTTTTCCTGTTGACTGCAGCTAATTTTGCATCATAATTATTAAAATGAGGCAAATGAAAACAAAGCTGGTAATAACATCCATCCTGTTAGTCTTAATGAGTTTTAATGCTTACGCTCAGGATACACTCCGTTACTTTCATGACCTGGAAAACCTGATCTATAATAAAAGTCTGTCCCTGAAAAAAGATGAACTGCAGCTTTCAAGAGCTAAAGCTGAAAAGTTAGCGGCATTATATGGACTTATCGATCCGGCGGGAAGTATAAACGGCACTTATACAAACAATACAAAACGCCCGGTAAATCTGATCCCCTCAGAGATACTGGGAGGACAGCCGGGTACATTTCAGGAAGTTCAGTTTGGAACAAGATATGTTACAAACATAAATGCTTATGCAGAAATAAAACTGATTAACTTTCAGGGATGGGAAAATTTTCGGCAGTCAAATATTAATATTAAAGTAAATGAGACCGGAAATAAAGTTTTTCTGAAGACTCTTCTGGAAAATGCAGCTGTTATATATTTCAATATAATAAATCTTCAGGAGCAAATAACAGCCTATAAGTTAAATTCTGCAGCCGCAGACACTCTTTACAGATTTACACTTGAAAAGTATAAAAACGGACTAGCAAGCCATCAGGATTTGAATGACAGCAGGGTAAACAAACTGGGTGTTGAAGAATCAATCCGGCAGCTGCAGTTTCAGACCGCTCAACAGTACGTTGCACTTAAGATTCTATGTGATTTTCCTGATGACAATAAACTGATAGTAGCACCAACAATGGTTAACTCAGATCCGGATAGCCTGCCCTTTGTACTTAAAAACAGCCTGATTGCAGAGCATGCAAATGCCCAGGTAAAACTGGCACTGTCGGCCTTTGACTATGCAAAACTGTCTTTTGTCCCTTATTTATCAGTTTATGCCGCCTATCAGAAGCAGCAGTTTAATACACATGCAGCATTAGTAGACCGAAATAATAACTGGTCTGAAAGCAATTATATTGGATTAAAACTGTCCGTTCCGCTTCCATCTGCTGAATCAATAAGACAGACTAAAAGGGCAAAATATGATTATCTGATGGCCGAGAAGAAGGCAGAGCAAAAGAAGAACCAGGCAGAACTGGAATACAGACAATTGCTTTTGGAATATGAAAAAGCAAAATCGCAATTGCTGACCAGCCGTGAAGTATTAGAACTGCAAAATGAAACCTATAAGAAAAATCTAATTAACTATAACGAAGGAATTATTGGACTTGAACCGACACTAAATAGTTTTAATTCAATGATCAGAAGTCAGAGCAGTTATCTTACTGCTGCTGCAAACTTAATGCTGGCTGAAGAAAATATTCAAATAAACAATAAAATTTACTAATATCATGAATAAAATTATAATTACATCAATCATTACCGCACTTATGCTGTGTTCCTGCGGCAAACAGACTGAAGAAACAAAACCAACAAGAAAAAAAATAACTGAGACCGTATTTGCCTCAGGCATACTGGAAACTTCCGGAACATACAATCTTACAGCCGGAACTGATGGATTTATTTCGGAACTTTATATTGAAGAAAATGATGAAATAAAACGCGGACAAACACTTGGAATAATAGAAAACAAAGGAAATATAATAAATAATAAAAGCGGGGAAAAACTGTATGAGATCGCAAAGTCGAATACATTCCCAAGTTCACCGAGGATACTGCAGGCACGGAATGAGATGGAAATAGCCAGACAGAGAATGGAATATGATTCCAGCTTATTTATCCGGTATAAAAAATTGCGGGAAGCAGCCAGTATTTCTGCTGCTGAATTTGATAAAATTGAATTGCAGTATAACATTTCTGCTAAGCAGTATCAGACTGCCCTGCAGAACTATGACATAGTAAAACAGCAGGCCGAACAGCAGCTGATAATAAACCAGTCGCAAAAAGAGATTAACAGGAACATATCAGCCTTTAATCAAATATGTGCATCTGAACCCGGCCGTGTCTTGAAGAAGTATAAACAAACTGGTGATTATGTCAGGCAGGGAGAGATTATTGCGAAGATTGGCAATCCAGGAAGTATTTATGCTTCAGTTAACGTTGATGAAGGCAGCATTGGCAAGGTAAAAACCGGTCAGGAAGTCTTTATTAAGCTTAACGTAGATAAGGACAGAATTTACAAAGGAAAAGTGGCCGAAATTCTTCCTGTATTTGATGAATCAACGCAGTCGTTTATTTGCAAGATTGCTTTTACTGAAACTCCGGAATTTAAGATAGAAGGTACCCAATTACAGGTTAATATAAAAGTAGGTGAAGAAACAAATGCAATGCTCATCCCAAGAAAGTATCTGGGTTATAATGGTGAAGTAATGATAAAAGGAGAAGCAAAGCCTAAAAAAGTGAAAACAGGAATTATAAGCAGTGAATGGGTGCAGGTTCTTGATGGTCTGAGCGAAAACACAATAATAATTATGGAAAAAGTTAATTAGTATGAAAATAAATGTTAATTATGACATAGCTTTAACGCATATACTGACAAGAAAAAAGCAGACAATTGTTGCCGCATTAGGCGTCACTGTGGGAATAGCATTGTACATATTTTCAAATTCCATTGTAGTTGGTGTAAATAACTATTCTAAACTTAATATGTTTAAGACAATGCCGCACATCAGGATTCACAAGGAGGATGAAATAAGTGTACCCATAGTGAAAAATGGCAGTACTGGAATAAATCTGATCAGTAATCCAAAGATTATATCATATAGTAAATCAATCATAAATCCCGATGGTCTAATAGAAGCATTGAAGAAACAGAAGTTCATAATAAATGCAGCGCCTCAGGTGAATGTTGAATTGTT
>JBLNEL010000218.1:0-11634 GCA_050262615.1 Bacillota bacterium | reverse complement strand
TTTCGGAAAATAAATAACTATAAAGTATTTTCAAATGGGCTACGAAAAACAGCAGTTTACAAGGAAGGGCAGGGAAGTATTAAAATGCAAAAAGCCCAAAAACGTTTTCAGTCCGTCTTTGAGCTTTTTTGTAAGCGGAAAGGGGGAGATTCGAACTCCCGGTACGGTTGCCCGCACAACGGTTTTCGAGACCGCCGCATTCGACCACTCTGCCACCTTTCCAAATATTGGCCGTTTGAACCTAAAAAATTGAACACCAATTCTAACAAATAATATACACTAAATCAACCCTCCGGACAAGTCAACAGGCAGAAATATTCTTAAATCCACGCTTTTTGCAGCAGGCCAAATGCTGCCTAAACTGTGAACGGAATCATTTGTTCATGATTTTGTCAAATCAAAGTTGACTATACCTATCGTATTTTCTATTTTTGAATATAAATATCCATATCCCGGAGCCCTTATAGCAATTTAGCCACCATTTACGTTCTCATTTCTCTCAACAAACACCTTTGGAGGCTGAATACTATGAAATCTCTCATCCTGGCTCTTACTGTATCATTATTGGTCTTTTCCAACAACTACTCTCAATCAAAGTTCTTCATTACGGGCTTCCTCGAATCCCAATCCGGCGCAGATCACTTCTACCAGAAAAGTCAATTCCTTAACGGCCTCGGCCTCGGATATATGGTCAATAAGTATATCGACGTGCAGACCGTTTTCTCCTATATGGGGGATACCAGATGGGCGGGCGGAGGTGATAAAGACTACAATTACATAAAGGATGCCTATTCCGTCCTGCTCGGCATGAATATCAAACCTCTCGGCACAATTATAAGAAATCCGGCACACGAGTTCGGCCACTTTAGCCCGTACCTTGGCCTCAGCATCAAAAGAAGAACTATATATGACTTCATTCCCGAGAATACAATGAAGGACTCCGAGTGGATTCTCTCCGGAAACGCGGGAGCTGAATTCACTCTGACCAAACTGTTGAACGTTTTTGGCTTCATGGGACTTAAATACCTCGTCGGGGAGGCAAACCGCCTGTCGGAATATAAAATGAAATCCGAACTAGCTCATCCTTCATACAATTGGGGGTTTGGCCTTAAAGTGAATATATGATGGGCTTACCATAAGTTTCGAAGGGACTGATTTACTGAGAATTGTAATACGATAAGACAGCGGGACAGATTGCTCTGTCCCGCCTCTTTATATTGAAGATGTACGATATTTCTAAATTGAGCCTGCTATAAGCCTTGTTGCAACTATCAGTAAACATCCAATTATAAAAGATGTAACAACAAGTTTCGTGTGGTTCTTCAGCATCTCACCCAGTACGGCATGAAATGCCAGGAAGATAAATCCGCCGCCGATGTGAGCCATT
This sequence comes from Bacillota bacterium, assembly GCA_050262615.1. Taxonomy (GTDB): domain Bacteria; phylum Bacteroidota; class Ignavibacteria; order Ignavibacteriales; family SURF-24; genus JAUZPB01. The sequence goes on along the minus strand of JBLNEL010000218.1, from coordinate 10,247 downwards.
ATCATACCGAATACAGTGGGGGAGATCATCGACTGCAGCAGGAAGGCCCCTATTACTGCACCAAGTACAGTCGTAAGCTCAACCAGCGTTACATATGTAATAATCTTCTTTTTGCTGTATGCCGCTCCGAGCATCAGCGATGCCAGTGCCAGCCCCTCTGGAAACTTGTGCACCAGAATCGCAAAGAATATGGAGTTGCTCTCAAAGTGCATGTGCCCGCCGCCGGTAGTAAGAGCAATACCGTCGAAAAGAGAGTGGAACGAGAGTGCCGTTACCATCAGTAGCACAATCTCCGAAAACCTCTTTGTGGTCTGCTCGTCAAAGTGGCTTGCGCTGCAGGCAGGGCATACGTGAAAGTAATACTTGCTTATAAGCCAGAATACCAGATAGCCCGATACTAATCCTATCAAAAGCTCCGGTATTGAAAGCGCCTCATACGCCTCGGGAAGTATGGAAAACGCTGCTGCGCCGAATAAGGCTCCCGCTGAGAGACTGATTAAGGCGCATAATTTATGATGGTCTATTTTGATCGAAAATGTAGAAACTGCTCCCACGAGGGCCGAGATGACCACAAAGACAGACCTTAAAACCATTCCTGAATATATCTGATCCATTTATTCCATTTATTTTTAACTTATAAATTTACCAAAATTAACGTGTAATTTAAAATATTTTTGAGCCCCTTCTTTTAAATTTCACGAAATATTTATATATTTGAGTCTTTCAACTACGGAAAGATGCAGGAGTGGCTGAACTGGCACGCCTGGAAAGCGTGTGTGCGGGCAACCGTACCGTGGGTTCGAATCCCACTCTTTCCGCCAGCAAAAATAAAGCTCAGAGACAGCTAAAAACGCTGTTTTTGAGCTTTTTTTCTGTACAGCAACAACTCTGTAATACACCCACTCTCACCCTGTTTACCACTTTAGGACAAATTTAGGACACTTTTGGGACACTAAAATTTCTGGCCTTTGACAAATTATAATTATTCAGAAATGATTTACTTTTGAATGCGTGGTTTGTTATTTTTCGTTTGTAACGAATCTGCTCTGTGTGTATTGAACTTCTAATTTACTATTTATTTTCAATATTACAGGTCTCCTATGAAATCCCGCACTATTATAAGTCTTACGCTCCTGCTGGCAATTCTTTTCTTTTATGATTTTGCGGACGTCAAATGAAAAAAATTTATTACATTATACTTTTACTTGGATTTTTGTTTAACATTGCAAAGGCGGATTCCGGCAGGGATTCTGACACATGCAGTTTTGGATATATCGGAGGTAATCTGGGACTTGCAGGCAGACAGGTTGGCTATTCAAAGTTTCCGCTTAAAGTTGGCGGTCAATTTCTTTATTCCTGGAATAATAATGCCATAAAACTTGCATATAATAAAATTTCGGTGTTTCAATTTGATAATGAACCAGATTCAAAAGAAAGATTCCACTCCATTGAATTATGTTATGGAAGGCTCCTTAGAATAGGGTCCATTCGACTTCTGTTTAATGATCTATACATAGGTGCTTCGACTGGTCTATCAATAAATTTTATTGATTATTTCAAGGATTCAGGAGATGCCTGGGGCCATCGGATAACAGCTGAAAATAAGTTGGGAATTCCATTAAGTATTTTTACCAATACTAATTTTGGCTCCCTTTTGACAGCCGGATTAGAATATAAGTATAGCATTCTTCAAAAGTCTTTTCCTTCAAGTGAAGTGAACTTTTCAATAAATGTGAAAGTGTTTGAACTATAATTCCTATTACATTTTAGTTATTGTCCATATTCATAAGTCCATCTGTCCTGGATTTAAGTTTAAAACCTTTAATTCGCAAGAAGAATGCTCCAGGTTTACTAAATTTTATTAAATCTCCATGGACGGAGTTTTTGAATAGGTACAGTGCAGAATTTACTCATCAGCACCTTTTCAACATGAAATAGATATTACTAACTTTATCAGCAGGAGCTTCGAAGTGAAACCCCGATTAGTTGAATTAGTCATTATCTTTCTTTTTTCTTTTACTGCAGTAAAGGCCCAGGATTTTAATCTTGGTTTCAGACTGGAATCAAATGCGGTAAAAGTACATCAGGAGAAAAAGTCTCTTCCTTTATATGCAAGTATATATGGCCTCCAGGTAAATGCCTCAGTAGACTTTATCGAAAAGTTATCACTTGAAGCAAGGTCAGCAATAAATTTTGGCCCGGACTACTTCACAGGAACAGAATTTGGTGTTTTGATGAAGTACAGTTTTATTAGCCCTTTGTACACGGGTGCCGGTCTGGTAAGTCATAAGTTAAGTGAAATTGTTAGTCCAACCGATGCAGTTCTTCCCTGGTACTCTAACGAGGCAAACCTGATAATGCCTGCCATTGCTATCGGTGTAAGCCTTCCTTCTGGAAACAATGGGAACAGTAAGTTTGATATTGAGCTTATGTATCTGAGTGCTTTTAATAAAGAGATCGGAACCGGTAGTTACCTATGGGATGACGGGCTACCACATCCTGCCATAGTAGAAATGAGACCTCTTAAGCTTGCTTATGTTCTGAAGCTAAGCATTGGAGCCAGCTTTAAGCTTTGAAGTCGTTGGGGGTCCCTATTCAAAAGTCCATCTGACCCGGATTTAAGTCCTAAAATCCTTTACTTTCCAAATTTGTTGAAAAATATTTATGACACTTTTATGACATCGCCTTTCGAAAAATGTTGAATACAAAGTGAATTCGAATAATTTGGACCATGTGCGGAAAATCCCACTCTTTCCGCTACAATAGTATAAAGCCCGGGTACAGCTTATGGCTGACCTCGGGCTTTTTTCGCATTGTGACAATCCCAAATGTCCTCTACTACTTCATTTATAAATTTTGTATATTCAAGTAAAATAATGCAGGATTTATGAAAACCTTGATTGAAACTGACTATCAGCATGCCCTTAATGTAAAGGCACTGCTGAAGGAAAAATTCGGCGATCTGATATATCAGATCTACTGCTACGGTTCTAGAGTTACTGAACAGAGGCAGGATACCGACTTTGATCTGATCATAGTTACTTCAGAAAAGGTGGACTGGCGTAAGGAGGACGAGATTTCTGACGTCCTTTATTATTACGGCCTTAAGCATGACATCCTCTTCGATGACAGATGCTTTTCCAAAGATGAGTTTGAAAATAAATATAAATACATGCCGTTTATTGTTGAAGTAAAGAGCTACGGAATTGCTATCTGAAATGGAGAAAGAGGAACTCATAAATATCGTAAACTACAGGGTTGAAACCTCCTATGGCGCAATAAACGAATCAGAAAGCCACCTTGCCAACGGGTTTTTAAGTACTGCAATGAACAGGATTTATTACGCTGGCTTTTACATGGTAAGTGCACTGGCTGCATTAGACAACTTTTCCACCGCTAAACATAAACAGCTGATCGGCTACTTCAACAAAGAGTATATTAATTCAGGCAAGATCGATCCCGAAGTTGGTAAAATCTTAAGGACGGCTTATGACAGGCGTCAGGCGGCCGATTACCACGATTTTGTTACTTTGACCAAAACCCAGATTGATGAATACAGGATTAGAATGGTTGAGTTTATTAAACAGGTTGAACATATCATCAATGAAAAGCTTTCTGAGCTAAGTAATGAATAAAGGAGTAACCTCTTTCTGCTGATAAAAAATCATTTCATTTTTATAACACCGGCTTTTATAAAATAATAATACAGCTCGAATTTACAACATTTGAAAGGATTTCGGAAAATCCCACTCTTTCCGGCTGTAAAAGCTCAAAGATGAATTAAAATTTTTTTGGGCTTTTCCCATTTTGACACTTTTCTGTACAATCTTATGTGCTGCTATTCCATATAGCCCGTTTGAAAGTTCTCAACATTTTTCTATTTTTCCTCATCATTTTTTCCGAAGAGCGCACTTCCGAGATTAACAAAGGTAAGATTAATGAAACTCAGGCCTTTTACATTAGCTTTTCTTGTATTTATATCTTTCTGTACATTTAACTGCAAAAGCTCCACTGAGCCCAATGAAAAGAAGGATACTCCGCCCGATTCCACATCCCAAGACTTCACATTTGAGGTTAAACGCTTCGGCATGCCCGGACCGACAAGCGGTTTTTATGACTTATGGACATTTGACGAGAACAATATCTGGGCTGTTGGCGACGTTTTTCTCGATGAGCCTTCAGGACCGGAATATGGGACAGAATACAACATTATGCAGTGGAATGGGAAAGAGTGGAAAGGCAGAGGTGAATTGTTTAGTTCCTCTGGCATTTACAGCATCTGTGCTCTTGATACGGGAAGAGTCTATCTGTCTCCGGGTATTGCACTTGTTTATAAAAATGGGCAGTTCAAGTGGGCTGATTTCAGCAAAATGGGATTTGAGAACTGGGATTCCATGGAAAAAATATGGGCCAGCTCTGAGGACAATGTCTGGGGAGTGGGGCACTGGGGAATAATAATGCATTATGACGGGAAGGAATGGAAAAGGATAGCCTTCGATAGGCAATGGTATTTCTACAGCATTACGGGTTCCAAGACAGCAGGCGTGGCATACGCTCTTGGAGTGAATAACTCATATCAGACTATAATAGTAAAGCTTCAGAACTCAAAGGCAGAGGTAATCTATACCAGTGAATCTCAATATACTCCATACAACGGCTGGACACTTACGCTTGCAAATGAGAAGGAGCTTTATATAGGATATGGACCCATATGGAAGTTTAACGTGGAAACAAAATCCAAGCAGGTCGTCTTTACACCTTCATCTCCTACCTCCATTGGGGCTTCCTATACTGTCAGTCCAATGGACATATACTTCTATGGAATGAGTTGGACAACTGACGTAATGATTCACTTCAACGGGAAGAGATTCAAAGAATTTGATCTTCCAGTTCATAGTGATATTACAGGAGGAATCAAGGCAACATCAAACATTGCCGCAGCTGTAAGCCTGGCAGGCAATCAGGCACAGATAATTACAATCAAAAGGAGATGAAAGAAGAGCAGGGAGCAACCATAAATAATACTCTCTTATTTATGGAAAAATATTTATGACACTTTTATGACATCGCCTTTCGAAAAATGCTGAATACAAAGTAAATTCGAATAATTTGGACCATGTGCGGAAAATCCCGCTCTTTCCGCTCCGAAGGAATGAAGCTCAGAGACGGCTAAAAACGCTGTTTTTGAGCTTTTTCATTTAGTGGCATCTTTCTAAAATATCAAAACTTGCCTTCCTTTTGTTTCATATCATTATATGAAATTACATCAGGTTGAATTTGGCCTTGAATACCTTAAACAATTTTACCTATCTTAGTCACATGAAATTATTAATTATTTTCTTTGTTACTCTTTCTTCACTTGGATCTGCCTGCTCTGAAACCGATAGGCTTGACATTATGTCAGGAAGTATATATGCACTAAATACCTCAGATAGCGGCGGTGGGATGTCAGATGAAGACTGCTGCCATGAAGGTTTCTGCTGCTGCATCTGCTGCATATCGTTTGTTTTTCCGGTGCCGGGTGTTAATTGTAATGTTTATATTAATAATTCTCCTAGAATCCAGTATCTCACCCCAAGGTTAATTTCAAATACCCCTGAGCCAAGGCCTAATCCCCCAAATTGCCTTATTTCTTTTTAATTATTTACGTAAAAAGATTTAATCCAATTTTCATAATAATCAGGAATTACTATGCGCATGACTTTATTGCTTTTGCTAATTTTTCTATATACAGCAACAATCACCTATTCACAAAACCAGATAAAAGGGTTCATAACCGATAAGCATTCAAAGGAAGCCCTGGCCGGTGTAAATATAAAACTGCCTGAACTTAGGACCGGAGCTTCAAGCGACGAAAGAGGATATTTCGAAATAAAGAACCTTCCTGACGGACCCGTACAGATAAATATCTCCTACATTGGGTATAAGGATATTTCTCTAGAAATACCCCTGCCTTTGAGTAATAAGGATTCCCTGCTTACATTTAATATGGAAGAGGAATCCGAGGAACTTGAGGAAGTGACAGTTTCATCCAGCAGAACCTCCAGGACGATAAAGGATATTCCAACAAGAGTCGAGATAATTGCAACTGAAGAACTGGATGAGAAGATCAGTATGGAACCATCGAATATTTCCATGCTGCTCAATGAATCCAGCGGAATTTATGTGCAGCCGACCTCGGCAACCAGGGGAAATTCTGCCATAAGCATCCAGGGGCTTGAAGGAAGGTATACACAAATATTAAAAGACGGCTTTCCTCTTTTTGGCGGGTTCTCAGGCAGCCTTAGTATTATGCAGATACCTCCGATTGACCTTAAGCAGGTTGAAGTGATAAAAGGCTCAGCCTCAACACTTTACGGTGCTGATGCAATTGCAGGAATGATAAACCTGATTTCAAAAGAACCCGGAGAAAAACCGGAATTGTCTTTACTCTATAATGTGACCACTGCAGGAGGAATGGATGCATCCGGCTTTTACTCCGCTAAAAACGATAAGCTTGGCCTGACCATCTCTGCCAGCAGGAATACACAAAGAAGGTATGATGCTGACAAGGATAATTTTTCAGACCTTCCCAAAATTGAAAGGTATTCAGCAGAGCCAAAGCTATATTATTATTTTGGCGACAGATCCAAAATAAGCTTTGGTGTAAGTTTTCTTACTGAGGACAGAAATGGCGGTGATATTTATGCAATCGATAACGGCGGGGACTCATTAAGAAGTTACACTGAAAAAAATAAATCCCAGAGGATCACTACACAATTCAACTTGAATGCTGGCTTAAAGGAGGGGGATGAACTTACTGTTAAAAACAGCGTTAGCTATTTCGACCGTTCCCTTTCGCTCCCCTCGACAAAGTTCTCAGGAATCAACCTCTCCAGTTATAGCGAGGTTAGCTATATGAAAAATGCAGGTAAACACAATATTGTTGTTGGCTCCAACCTGCAGACTGAAGTTTTTAAGGAAGACGGATCAGTTTATCTTAACCGGGATTACAGCTATTACACTTTTGGCGGATTCATACAGGACATTTGGAAAGTATCAGATCTGCTTGGACTTGAGACAGGTTTAAGAGCAGATTATAACAGCAGGCAGGGAACTTTCATTTTACCAAGACTCTCAGCAATTTATAACTTCAGCAGTTCCTTCAGCTTCAGGGTTGGCGGCGGCCTTGGATATAAAATTCCTACTATCTTTCTTGAAAAATCTGAAAAAGCGGCATACCTGAATGTACTTCCTCTAAAAAATGATATTAAGGCTGAAAAATCTGCAGGCCTGAGTCTGGATATTAATTATAAAACGTTGTTATTTAACCAGTTGACCTTTTCAATTAATCAGGCATTTTACTATACACGCATTTCGTCTCCAGTCCTGGCAAATACAGATTCCCTTCTAAGGAATTTAATTTACTATGAGAATTCAAAAGGCAGCATGTCCACAAGCGGATTTGAAACAAATCTAAAATTCACATATGACCAATTTAAGCTTTATACTTTTTATACCTACATATACGCCAGGCAGAACAATGGAATATTAACAAGTGATCTGGAACTGACGCCCAGGCATAAGCTTGGGGCAACATTGTTCTTTGAAGAGCATGAAAATTTCAGGATCGGTCTTGAGGCTTATTATACCGGAAGGCAGAGGCTTTCAGATGGCAGTTTCACAAAGCCGTACTGGATAGCCGGAATAATGGCAGAAAAACAATTTGCTCCTTTTACATTCTTCCTGAACTTCGAAAATATGACAGATACAAGGCAAAGCAGGTTTGGGAATATAATCAGAGGACAGCGTTCTAATCCTTTTTTCTCCGATATCTGGGCACCGCTGGAAGGGTTTATCATTAACTGAGGAGTGAAATTCAGATTATAAGATTGTCGGCCATTTAGTGGATATTTTAACTCCAAAAGCAGAAATAATTATATGTAAAATATTCAGGACATTTTAATGACACCGTCTTTCGAAAAATGATTAAAACAGTTCAATATTAAACAATTTGGATAATGTGTGGAAAATCCCACTCTTTCCGCCAAAGAAAAAATATAAAGCCCGGGAACAGAATAAAACTGATCTCGGGCTTTTTGTATTCCGAAACCCTCCAGATTTTACCTGGTTGCGCATTTTTGTTTATGCGCACATCAACTCCACTTTTTTCTATCAGCCTGACAGCTCAAATTCATGGATGGTTTGTCTTATTTTATTAACAATGGGCATCTATTGTTTTTGAACTTCAAAGGCCTTAGATTTGAAGAAATCGCTATCGGACATCAAACATGGTCCATGACTAATTAAATAATACATAGTATTATTTTTGCTCATTTACTGATCATATTATTAAGAACAATTCCGCACTTATAAATAAAAGTTCTAACAAATGGGGGATAATAATATGTTCTGGAAAAATGGTACATATCTATTTATAGTTGCTGCTTTTATTTTAGCACATGCAGCTGTAAAGGCTCAGTCCTGGTCTTTTCAGACAAATCCGATAGCTTCCGGGGATACAACCGAAATAGGCAAAGTTCAATTTGTTAGCCCCACCGAAGGCTGGATTTCAGTAGGCACCGGCGGCCGCCTGCTTCATACAACTAATGCAGGGGAAAACTGGACTATGGTAACACCTTTCCCTGACGATACTGTCTGGTGTTCTTCTGATCCGGCATTATCTATGTCCTGGCCTGATCAGACTCACGGCTGGCAAATCAATTCTATCGGCACCAGGTTTGGCATTTCCTACGGCGTTGTAATTTATCAAACTGCAGACGGCGGCAAATCCTGGCAGAAGAAAGTGCTTTCTACAAAAAATGGCGACTTCGGTTTCCAGATTCAATTTGTTGACGTAAACCACGGATGGCTTTTGTGTTTTAATTTCTCAACACAGGTCTCCACATTTTTTAAAACTTCGGACGGCGGAAGTAATTGGGTGCCATTTAACGGAGCCGGGATTTTTTATTTTACAGATGTGAATAATGGCTGGGCATTTTACGGATCCGGTTTGGATGGAACCCAGCCCCCATTCAAAATACTGCATACTGTAAATGGTGGTACCGACTGGACAGAACAATTTTCCGATAACTCGGCCGGCACTTACAATGCGATCTTTTTTTCTGACATTAATAATGGATGGATTGTCGGTGATCAAGGCAAGGTTCTAAAAACTACTAATGGCGGCACTAACTGGAATTATGTTACTAACAGCGGAATAAACCCGAATGACCGAAGCAAAACAGTCTTCTTTCTAAATGCAGACAACGGCTGGATTTCCACCAAGGACGGAAATGGATATGGTGTCATTCAGCATACAACAGATGGCGGTAAAAGCTGGACGAGACAGGCTACTCCTTTGACTAGTTCTCAAGGTGGTAATGCAATTTTCAATATTTATTTTTTTGATGCCCATAATGGATGGTTAACTGCCAGTAATAAAAAAATATGCCGTTTTACAGAACCCACAGGAATTGAGGCAAACAACAACATTCCCAATGAGTTTTTATTGTGCCAGAACTACCCGAACCCCTTCAACCCTTCGACAACAATAGACTATTCTATTAAAGCAGCAGGTAATGTTAAGCTATCAGTATTTGATGCACTCGGAAAAAGGGTCGCTGTTGTTGTAGATGAATATAAATCCGCTGGAAGTTACAGCGTGAAATTTGACGGTCGTAGCCTCCCGAGCGGAGTATACCTCTACAGATTGGAATCGGGTGATTATAATGCTTCAAAGAAGTTTATCTTGATGAAGTAGCATCAAAGATATCTATTCAAAGCCCTTGAAGTTTAACTTTGAGGGCTTTTTTGTTGAAAAATATTCATGACACTTTTATGACATCGGCTTTCTAAAAATGCTGAATATAAAGTAAATTCGAACAATTTGGGACATGTGCGGAAAATCCCGCTCTTTCCGCTCCAAAAGAATAAAATCCGGGATTTACACGATTTTACGTGGCATTTCATGCCTGTTATATTACGCAGTAAACCTGGAAAGGTAACCAAGAGTTAAAGAGGCAGAACCATTCTGCCTCTTTTGATTATTATACTTAATAGGGTTTCTGAGCCAGTACGGCAATAACATTGCCTTTGTCAAACTTCCCGCCTAATTTGTCTATTCCTATAAATACCTTTTCTACCAGGCTTTTATCAAATACAGGAAACCATGTCGGATCTCCCCATGCTTGTGGAGTACGAGCGGGTCGGATTACAACAAAACCAAAGAGGGTAGTCTTCAATTCTTACTGCCTTTCGCTTCCCAT
>JBLNEL010000217.1:0-19673 GCA_050262615.1 Bacillota bacterium | reverse complement strand
GAACCTGTGACCATTGGCGATAAAGTTAAAATTGATAACGCCGTGACTTCTGTCATTTCAGAAAGTATCGGTGAGATAAAAATCCAGGACCCGCCGGCAATTCAGACTAGTGTGGATTTTAGCTTTGATCCTGCTATTAAACCCGGAAATACATTGCCCTTCCCTCCTGTACCAAATACTTCAATCAATGTTTCTTTACCTCAACAGGACCAGTATAGCTACATTATGCTTTCTTCCGGAACATTGAATGTAAACTTTAAGAATAATATTCCTTCACTTGTTGACCTTACTCTTTCTGGTATTAGTCTTGAAAACCAGACTGCTCCTGTACAGATTGTAGGCAGCCTTCCTTCTTCAATTACAATTCCTGCAGGTCAGACTAAAAGCGTTTCCATTAGCTTAGTGCCAAACGTAAAGATAAATAATAAACTTGTGCTGAAATTCAATCTTTCCTCCCCCGGCAGCGGACTTACACCAATCCAGATTCCTCAGACTGCTTTAACTGTAGATGCAATGCTGAATAATCTGATTGTTAAGGAAGTAAACGGTAAACTTAAAGGTAATACTATAACTACAAATGGCTCAGTACAGATAGATGAACAGACAAAATATAGCTATATTCAGATAGATAAAGGTTCACTTAGACTTGCTATAAAAAATAATATTGACGTGGGTTTCAGTGCTAAGATCAGGTTAAACAACCTTTACAACAGCAGTTCAAGCACTGCTCCTTTTGAACTGCCTGTAAGAGTAGAACGCTTGAGCAGTACGGTTATTACCCAGCCTCTGGATGATTTTATCTTAAAATCAAATACTCCTTCATCTGCTATTTCTTACCAGGTACTTGTTTCAACAGATGAAACCAGTGATTACAGGGTAATCAGCAGCTCAAATAGTTATACTGATACTATCGCCATAAGTCAGCTCACAGTAAAGAGCTTTAGCGGAATTGTTAAACCCACTAAGCTTGATGTAAAACAGACATCTCTTTCACTGGACTTGAAAAGCCTGAAGGATAAATTTAAATTTAACAGGGTCAGTTTCAAAGATCCTGATGTAAAGATCTATATGAAACCATCCTCAAATTTCAAAGTAAGATTTGATGGTGAGATAAGTGCAAAGGGTACGTCAAATAAACTTACATTTTCAGATTATATCTCGAAGTCCGGCTCCTCTGTCGATAGTCTGATTCAGATTCCGTCTCAGAAACTTGCAGACTTTCTTTCCAGTTTTTCGCCCAGCCTTCCTGAAGAGCTTTATATAAGCGGTTCTGCAACTGTTAATCCTGATTATGAACAGGTCCCTTATACAATTTCAAATACAGATTCTGTCACAGGCCACGCAGAAGTAAACTTCCCGCTAAATGTTGGAATTGAAGATGGACAGTTTGTTGATACAACTGACTATGATTTAAAAGATAATAAGGAAGATATTGCAAAAATTAAATCAGTTAAACTTACTGTTCAGATTTCAAATGGCCTGGCTGCACGCGTAAGATATGAAGGAGCAATTCTCGACTCAGCAACTGGTCAAAAACTGCTTGACCTGATACCAAACAGAACTCCAGCTTATATAGAAGTGCCTGCCGCACAGGTAAATTCAAACGGAGAGGTCGTTGCACCTTCAAATTTCACTGAGAAAATTGAACTTACAGGCAGCGATATTGGAAAATTCCTGAATGGAAAATATATCCTCTCAAAAGTATCAATCAGCACAGCTGGTGCAGCCGCTGGCTCTGCGCTTCAGCCTGTTGAATTTAAGATAACCGATGCTGTTAAGATTAAGGCAACCGGCCAGATCGTTTATAAGGTATCAGACGATAAATAAATATGCAGATTTGACTGCTAAAAAAAGAATTCAGATAAAAAGTTAATATCGGAGTCATATATATGAAATTTATAATGCCTTTCATTTTGCTCCTGTTGATCACTGTATGCACTGCAGCTCAAATAGGAGGTTCACTTTCGGCAACTGACGCCCGGTCAGCCGGTATGGGAAATACCGGAACTGCCAGCTCCAGAGGAATATTCGCTATCGGGAAAAATCCGGCAAATCTTTCGTTTAGTGAAACCGGAAGACTCGAAATTTTAACAAACCTGCTGCCGCTGCCGCTTCCTTCAATTTCTGCTGGCGTTGGGACTAACTTCCTTACTATCAAAGATTTTAACTATTTCTTTGGCGGAGTGCCTGACCCGGCTGACCCGGCTAAAAAGGTCGGCCGCTATCTTACTATTGAAGATAAACAGAAGTTCGTTGATCTTTTCTCAGATGGTGGAAAAATATTCACTTCTGTCAACATCCCCTGGTTCGCTCTTACAGTTAACGCAGGTGAAAAGACCGGCTCATTTGGTGTGTCAGCTAATGAAAATTTTGCTATGTATCTCGATCTTCCCAAAGGTCTTGCTGATTTTGCAATGAACGGAAATACTTCTGATTCTGTTGTGTCTTTTTCCGATATGCAGATGAAATCATGGTGGCTGAGAGATTATTCTCTTTCTTATTCCAGAGATATTAACGACCTGCTTACAAATTTCTTCAGTGTCCCTGAAAATTTGTTCAAACACTTTTCCCTTGGTATTACTGTTAAGTATGTCCAGGGATTTGCTTACGTAGGCAGTGAGTCGTTTAATGCAAATATTACTACAAATGATGAAAAGATCATGTTTAATTCCGATGCAGTTGGACTAACAGCATTTTCACCAGACCTTGCAATGAAATATGAATTTGACTCAACTACCTACGGAAAAGAAGCTAATGCAAGTTTGTTTCCACAGACTGCTGGAACAGGCCTGGGATTTGACTTTGGCATTACCGCCCAGTTAAATGATGCTCTAATTGTTGGCGCAGCTCTTACTAACATTGGAAATATAAATTGGAATACTAATGCCGCCAGATTTGCTTATAATAACTCGCTTGAACTTACTTCACTTACTGAGAAAGAAGAGAGGGATTCTTTATCTGATAAAATGAAAAAATATAAAGGCGAATACGTTTCTGAATTCTCTACTGCCCTGCCCGGTGCCTTCCGCTTCGGTGTTGCTTATCAGCTCGATAAGGCTCCTTTTATCGGAAATGCATTCCCGGGACAGCTGCTGCTGACGTTTGATTTCCTCAAAGGATTCAATGATCTTCCGGGCAACAGCACAAAAGCCCGCACAGCTTTTGGACTGGAATGGAAACCAATGAACTGGATACCTTTTATTAGAACAGGCGTATCTATGGGTGGAATTGATAAATTTAACTGGACATTCGGTATTGGATTTAATGCCGGATTGTTTGATCTTGGAATCGGAACAAAAGACTTCCACCAGTTCTTATCAAATGATTTTAAACGTGCCTCAGTAGCAATCGACACAAGATGGAAATTCTAAGCTTATAACACTCTGTTGCAATTCATAAAAAACAGCCCCTACAACAGGGGCTGTTTTTTTTATTCCTGCCTTCAGGAATAATTCCTTACATGTTCTTTAATAGAAATACCTCTAATTTTGAATTAATTCCTGCCTTCCGGCAGGTAATCCATGCCTTCGACAGGTAAGCCTTGCCTTCGGCAGACAGGCATAATTCTTTAATACCTCTTCAATAGAAATACCTCTGATTTTGAATCAATTATGAATTAATTAAGAATTCATAATTCTTAATTCTTAATTCTTAATTCTAATTCACCTTCTCGTCCTTCTTCACATTCAGAAAACCAAACTGCTCTGGATTTGGCTGCCCTTCGATCTTTATTTCACCAAACCTCTGCTCATATTTCTCAATATTATCGTTTAAGGCAAGCAAAAGCATTTTTGCATGCTGCGGTGTAGTGATGATCCTGGCATGTACTTTTGCCTTTGGAACTCCGGGGACAACGCGTGTAAAATCGATTACAAATTCAGCCGGCGAATGTGTAATAATTGCAAGATTTGAATATATTCCTTCAGCTTCCTTTTCGCCTAATTCGATACTTATCTGCTGAGGCTGCTGCGGTTCATTGTTCTGACTCATATTTTCCACCTGTAAAATTAAATAAAAAAAGCCCACACATTTAATTTACTAATGTGCAGGCTTAAAATCTTTTAAATCCGATTACTTACGAAGCTGATCAGCTTTGTTGTATGCTTCCTGTGCTTCTTTATTCATTCCGAGAACTGCATATACTTTTGCAAGTGTATCCCAGCTTAAAAGATCATCAGGCTTAACTTCAACAGCTTGCTGCAGGAATGGAAGAGCTTCTTTGTACTTGTTCTTGTATTCAGGATCTTCTTTTCCGGCTTTATCTGCCTGTTCTCTTAAATAAGTGCCCCACTTTACATAAGCAACTGCAAGGTTGAATACTGCACTGTGGTACTTAGGATCAATTTCAATTGCTTTCTTGAACTGCGCAATCGCCTGTTCAAACTGCCCGGCCTGCAGTAGCAGTGTACCGTAGTTGTACCTGTAGTACTGGTTTTCAGGATCTTTTTCAACACCTGCTTTGAATGTTTCCATTGCAACGTCTGTTTTATTTGCAGCTATAAGAGCATTTGAGAAATAAAGAAGAATATCCTGATCTTCTGGGAAAGCTTTTCTGCCCTCTTCAAGTACAGTAATTGCTTTGTTGTAATCTTCTATTGCGCTAAGACTGTCTGCAGCATTCTTTGAAGTCTTATACTGATTCATCAGGTTTGAACCCTTTGAACTATAGATCTGACCAAGGATCTTATAAGCATCGGCAGATTTCTTTATTTTCAAAAGGTTTTCTAACGGCTTTATTGCATCATCCTGTCTTCCAGCCTGAATTGATGCAAAAGCAAGATTCTTGTATGTGTCTGCTGAATCCGGCTCAATCATAATAGCATCACCAAATGACTGAATGGCTTTTGTGTAATATGTCTTAACACTGTCTTCAGCTTTTGCTTTTGTTGCTTTGTTAAAGAAATTTACTCCTTTATTAAAGCTGTTCATCCAGTAATATTTCTTTGAGTCTGTAATGTTTTTTGCAAATTTCTGGCTTATTGATAGTGATTTTGTGTATGCTTCCATCATTTTTGTAAAATCACCCTCTTCCCCGTAAAGATAACCTAGCATATAGTAACCTTCGTCACTATTTGGGTTCTTTTGGATTTCCTTCTGTAATGCTTCTTTGGCTTTAGCATAGTTTTTCTGCTGAATATACAGCTTAGCACTGGTCATTTCTGTGGATGAACACTGAAATGCCATTAAACTAAGGCCGAGCAGCATTCCCATCATGGAAAATAGAAATAAACGTTTCATTTAATCTCCTTAATTGCATAAAATTTTTTAATGATACTGCGAAAAATTACTACTTTAAGCTCCGAAAATCAAGCAATATTTCGAGACTTTAACCCGGATGCCGGATGGAACTCTAAATTATTGATTTTCCCTGCTAAAAAGAATATCTTAACTAATCAAAAATGAGGTATTCTTGGACATTGAACAAATCATCAGATCAGTACCAAAAGTACTGCTGCACGACCACCTGGACGGAGGCTTAAGACCTCAGACTATTATTGAACTGGCTAATGAAATCAACTATAAAAAACTCCCTACAAAAGATTCAGGTGAACTGGCCGAATGGTTCCACCGGGGCGCTAATAAAGGTAATTTAGTCGAATATCTTCAGGGCTTTGAACATACATGTGCCGTTATGAATAACAAAGAATCCCTTTCAAGAGTTGCCTATGAAATGCTTGAAGATATGAAAAAAGACGGCGTTTGCTATGTCGAAACCCGCTTTGCACCGGTCTTTCATACTTCTAAGAACTTCTACCTCGATGACGTCGTTACTGCTGTGCTTGAGGGACTTGAAAAAGGTAAAAGGGATTTCGGCGTAGGTTATGGCTTAATCCTTTGCGGTATGAGAAATATGACAAATAACCTCGAAATCGCTGAACTTGCAGTAAACTTCCGTAACCAGGGAGTGGTTGGATTTGATCTTGCAGGCGAAGAAGGCGGCTACCCGCCTAAGAAACACCTCGATGCATTTCAGTTCATACAACGTTCAAATTTTAATATAACCATTCATGCCGGTGAGGCTTTTGGCAAGGAATCTATCTGGCAGGCCCTTCAGTGGTGCGGAGCACACAGGATCGGACATGCTACCAGACTGACTGAAGATATTGTTCTGGATTCCAATAATAATGTAGTCAGATTGGGCGACCTCGCTCAGTATATTCTTGATAAAAGAGTCCCGCTGGAAATCTGCCTTTTGAGTAATGTACATACCGGTGCAATCGACAGAATTGAAAATCATCCGTTCGGCTACCTCTACAAAGAAAAATTTCGCGTCTGCATTAATACAGACGACAGACTGATGAGTGATACTACAATGACTAAGGAATTTATGACCGCAATTCAGTATTTCCATATCACACTCGATGATATTGAAAAAATTACAATAAACGCTATGAAATCGGCCTTTATTCCTTATAAGGAAAGATTACACTATATTTATAATGTTATCAAACCCGGATACCAGGCGATAAGAGAAAGTTTGTTATCGCTTAAAATATAAACTATAAATATTACTGCTGAGGATTATGAAACAACTATTCAAAAATTACACATTTGAATTTGACAAGAACGAAAAAAGATTATTAATGAACTTCTGCAAACAGGTCGTCAGACAAATGCAGTCAAACTCCAGGTTCGCAGTTGATGTTAAAGCATTTAACTCAATTTTAGACAAACTGAGCGATTCATCGGAAAACGTAAAGCTTACTAAAGATGAATATACAAGACTGACACTTCAGCTTAAGGAAAATGTGAAATTCCTTAAAAATAAATCGGAAAAAAGCTGGTTCTTAATGAAATGGCTGCATAAATCTCTTTATAAACAGTATAACAATATTTTATCAACTCATTTTAACCAATAACTCGCACTATGGAAACAAAAACAGAGACCGGAATCAGAGCCCCTCACGGGACTAAACTAACTTGTAAGGGATGGATTCAGGAAGCAGCTCTCAGAATGCTGATGAATAACCTGGATCCAGATGTAGCTGAGAATCCTGAGAACCTGATTGTTTACGGAGGTAAAGGCAAAGCTGCCAGAAACTGGGATTGCTATAATGCAATTGTCAGATCTTTAAGGGAACTCGAAGATGACGAAACTTTGCTGGTTCAGAGCGGTAAACCTGTGGCAGTATTTAAAACACATACAAATGCTCCTAAGGTAATAATCTCAAATTCAATGCTTGTGCCTAAATGGGCTACGTGGGATGAATTCCGCAGATTAGAGGCTCTTGGACTGACCATGTATGGCCAGATGACTGCCGGCAGCTGGATCTATATTGGATCCCAGGGCATACTTCAGGGGACATATGAGACATTTGCTGAATGCGCCCGCAGACATTTTAATGGCTCACTTTCCGGAAAACTGCTGCTGACAGCCGGCTTAGGTGGCATGGGCGGAGCTCAGCCGCTTGCTGCTACTATGAATGGGGCTGCTTTCCTTGGTATTGATGTGGATAAAACCAGAATTCAAAAGAGAATTGATACTGGCTATGTTGATATCCTGTCAGAAGACCTGGACGAAGCTCTTAACCTTGTATTAAAAGCAAAAGAAAATAATACTCCCCTCTCTGTCGGTTTAGTTGGAAATGCAGGCGAATTTCTTCCGAAAATACTTGAAAAAGGAATAATCCCGGATGTATTGACCGACCAAACTTCTGCCCATGATACTCTGAATGGATATGTACCTATGGGAATGAGCTTTGAGGAAGCTGTGGCATTAAGAAGTTCAGACTCTCAGAAATATATCAGTTTAGCAAAGAAAACCATAGTAGAACATGTAAAAGCTATGCTTGAATTCCAAAGACGCGGAGCAATTACATTTGACTATGGGAATAATATCCGGGGAGAGGCTAAAGATAACGGCCTTGAAAATGCTTTTGATATACCTGGATTTGTACCTGAATATATACGTCCCCTTTTCTGTGACGGTAAAGGTCCTTTCCGCTGGGCTGCGCTCTCAGGTGACCCGGAAGATATCTATGAAACCGACCGGGCTGTAATTGAAGCTTTCCCGGAAAACAAACCCCTTATTAACTGGATTGAAAAAGCACAAAAGAAAGTTCATTTCCAGGGACTTCCTTCAAGAATATGCTGGTTAGGTTATGGGGAAAGAGCTAAAATGGGGCTTATCTTTAATGAATTGGTAGCTGCCGGAAAGGTCAAAGCTCCCATTGTAATCGGACGTGATCATCTGGACTGTGGCTCTGTAGCCTCACCTAACAGAGAAACTGAAAAGATGTTAGATGGAAGTGATGCAATAGCAGACTGGCCTATACTTAATGCCCTGCTTAATTCGATTGGCGGCGCAAGCTGGGTATCTGTTCACCATGGCGGCGGAGTTGGTATTGGAAATTCTATTCATGCAGGAATGGTCGTAGTAGCAGATGGCTCAAAGCAAGCTGCAGAAAGAATCCAGCGCGTCCTGACCTATGATCCTGGAATGGGCATAGTACGTCATGCTGATGCGGGTTATCAGAGTGCTATCGACAATGCAAAGACAATGGGTATAAATATACCAATGCTGAAATAACGGGTATTAATATTTTGAAAATAGGCGGAAATTAAATTATTTAAACTGTCAACTGCTGAGTATTTACTGATGAAAGTTTAAATAATTTTATCTCTGTTATTTTCTCTGATAATAAATAATTATAAACAAATTGGAGAAATACTATGAGACTTTTAATTGCCGATAAGTTCCCCGAACAGTACATCAATGACTTTAAGAACCTAGGACTTGAAGTCATTTATTCTCCGAAACTGGGAGAAAATGACCTGCCGCAGAATATCCGGGATGTGGATATTCTTGTCGTCCGCTCGACTAACGTTACAGCTGAAACAATAAACAGCAGCAATTCTCTTAATTTAATTGTCAGAGCCGGCGCCGGTGTAAATAACATTAATATTGCCGCTGCAAATCAGAAAGGTGTTTATGTTGCTAATTGCCCAGGTAAAAATTCAATTGCGGTAGCTGAACTTGCAATCGGACTTATGATTTCGCTCGATAGAAGAATAGCTCATAATGTTATGGATTTTAAGAACGGCAAATGGAATAAAGCTGAATACTCAAAAGCTGAAGGCTTATATGGTAAAACACTGGCTCTTATTGGTGTGGGTAATATAGGAAAAGAGGTGGCTAAAAGAGCTCTGGCACTTGGAATGAATGTTTACGGAAAAGATATTTCAAGAATAGAAGGAGTTCCTATTAAGGATTTTTCCGAAATGGATAAGATACTGCCAATAGCGGATGTGATTTCAATCCATCTTCCTCTTACCAATGAAACAAGAAATCTTTTCAATGAAGAAATGTTCAGTTATGTAAAACCGAATGCAATTCTTATTAATACCTCACGTGCTGAAATAATTGACGAAACCGCACTGGTCAATGCCATTAAATCAAAAAACCTCCGTGTTGGTTTGGATGTATTCAAAGATGAGCCAGAGGGAAAGGATGGTGAAGTCTGCTCCCCGCTTCAGCAGCTCGATAATGTATATGTTACTCATCATATAGGGGCATCAACCGAGCAGGCACAAAATGCAGTTGCTGAAGAGACAGTAAAGATCATACGCGATTTTATTAACAGCGGAGTAATTGCTCACTGGGTTAACCGCGCCCAGAGAACAGACGCTCACTATCAGCTTGTGGTTAAGCATTTCGACAGACCTGGTGTCTTAGCTGCAATATTTGACATTTTAAGACAAGGTCATATTAATATTGAAGAAGTAGAAAACGTTATCTTTGAGGGAGGAATTGCAGCCTGCTGCACAATGCGCTTAAGCAAAGCAGCAACTCCTGAAATGCTCGAGGAACTTAGAAATAATGACAATATACTGAGCATATCACATGTGGCAATATGATCTTAATTAAGAATTAAGAATTATGAATTGAAGCGGGACTTTTGTTCCGCTTTTTTTATACGAATTTTAATTCGACCATGTCGTTCCATATACCATGATAGTAAGGCATCTGTATAAGCTCTTTAAGTCCATCTTCTTCTGATTCAGTCATTTCAAAATAAACAGAATTCATGTTTTCTTCGATATAGTCCCTTGATTCCTCAGTAAGATTTGAAGTAGAAAGATATTTTGACAAATTATCTTCAACAATAGCATCCATATCTTTTAATAAATTATTGAAGCTTTTCAATAGATCACTGTCTTTTCCGACAGCTACAAAATTTACATAAGGGAGGAATAGCATTTCGGAAATTTCGTCGGCAAAGCTCATGCCTTTCATAAATCTGTTATTCACCAGATTAACATCTCCGGCAAGCAAGTAATTCTTATCAACTTTCTCAAGCTTACTTGTCTCAAGGTGCAGTTGTATATCAGATCCATATTTTTCATTAAAAAGAATTTTGCTTAGAATTATCTCATTTGAAGATATGTCGCCGTTTAGATAAATATCTGAAAAGCTATTCTGATCCGGGAGGAAATATAAATAAGAATTAGACAGATTACCATCAAAGGAAATAGCAATTTTACTTGAAACGAATAATTTGGGATGTTTTATCAAATCAAATGAAGGCATTAGAGCAATATCAGCATTATTATTCTCTACTTCAGTACTTATAAGAGATGCATCTTTAAAAATTACATCATTTCTAAGTTCATCAGGCATTGCAGCAGTTAATACAGAGGTAAAGACATTTTTGGGGAAGATTATTTTCATGATAAAACCTTAAAAAAAAGCCGCTTTTTAAAGGCGGCTTTTATTGTTAATACCTTATTTGCTGAAGGACTATCTGTTAGGAGTCTTAGTTTTAATTCTGGCAGCTTTTCCAGCAAGGCTTCTTAAGTAGAAGAGCTTAGCTCTGCGTACATCGCCCTGTTTTAAGACTTCAATCTTAGCAATTTTTGGTGAATTCATTGGGAAAATTCTCTCAACACCAACACCGCTTGAAATTTTCCTGACAGTAAATGTCTTGCTAAGTCCACCGCCTCTGATGCTGATAACATCGCCTTCAAAAGGCTGAATTCTTTCCTTGTCACCTTCAATTACTCTAACGTGAACGCGAATATGATCACCGGGATTAAATGCCGGCAAGTCAGTTTTAATTTGATCTGCTACAAATTCTTTTAAGTTATCCATGTCCTACTCCGAACTATTTATTTTTTTCCATTTTTCAGTTAAAACTTTTGATTGGTCTGACTTCCAATCCTCAATCTTTTTTGCGTTTCCCGAGAGAAGAACTTCAGGGACCTTCATTCCTTTATAATCGGCAGGTCTTGTATAATATGGAGGTTCAACAATTTCGCCATCCTGGAATGAATCATTAAGTGCAGACTCACTGTCACCTAGGACTCCGGGAATAAGCCTAACGATTGCATCAACAATAATAAGAGCAGGCAGCTCACCGCCGCTTAGAACGAAGTTCCCGATTGAGACCTCGTCGGTCGCAAATGCCTCCCTTACCCTGTCATCAATCCCTTTATAGTGTCCCGCAATTACAAGCAGATTTTCTGCAATCGAAAATCTATTTGCCATTGGCTGATTAAAAATCTTTCCCTTTGGACAAGAATAGATGACATGCTGATATTTTCTTTGGCTTAATAAAGATTCAATACATTCAAAGAACGGTTCCGGCTTTAGCAACATGCCGGCTCCACCGCCAAAAGGCTTATCATCAATAGATTTATGTTTATCATGTGCATAATCACGCAAATCATGCACAAAAATTTCTACTTTCTTAAAATCCTGGGCTCGTTTAACTATGCTCGTATGTAAAGGGCTGTAAAGCAAATCAGGTACAGCCGATATTATATCAATCCTCATCATCTTTGTCGCTGAATTCCTCGTCGTAGATATCATCACCTGGTTTTATAACTAAGATCTTATTTTGCGGATCAAAGCTTTCTATATAATCCTTAATGGCAGGAATGAGTAATTCCTTACCTGAAGTTTCCGTGATAACGTACACATCATTAGCCGGGAGAACCAATACATCAGTAAGCAGGCCTATTTGCGCATTATTGCGAAATACACTGCTTCCGATTAGATCATGAATAAAGTATGTGTTCTCAGAAAGCTTTACCAGACTTTCATTATCTACAAACATCTTTTTCCCGATCAGAAAGCTGACGTCCTTATCGCTGTCAAAATTCCTGAATTTCACTGCTGCGGAATTTTTCAGATGCAGTACCTTCTCAATAAAGAACTCCTTTTTCTCTCCAAAAATTTCAATATAGACTTTCCGGAGCTTATTAAATCGCTCCGGTACATCTGTATAAGAAACTATAGAAAGAAAACCTTCTTTATTATGAATCGCTCTTATCTCTGCTATTAAATAGAATTCGTCCACCAGAACTCATCCCATATATTGTATATATCAAAGAGCAAATTTAATCCAAAATTTCAAGAACTACTCGTTTCCCTTCTTTGGCAGCAACTGCGGTCAATAATGTTCTCATTGCCTGAGCAGTCTTACCCTGTTTCCCGATTACTTTTCCTACGTCTTCTGCGCTAACCTTTAGAGAAAGAACTGATTTTTTATCATCAGAAATCTTTTCCTCTATCGATACACCATCCGGGTTATCCACAAGATGTTTTGCAATAAATTCGATGAATTCTTTCATTTTTTAACCCTCTTAACTATTCGAGCTACGAGTACTGGATTATAATGGCTGAAAATCCCGAAAAGAATCTTAATAAAATTCTAGCCCTGATTTTCACTGGAAGTAGTACCCTTTACTTCCTCTGCATTTACTTCCTTAGGCTGCTCTTTTGCTGATGTTTTCCCTTCCTTTTTAACATCTGAATTCTTTTTTACAGAACTCACTTTGGCCTGATTAAGATTCAACCATGCTTCCATTTTTGAATTCACTTCATCTTCAGTAGCTCCCTGTCTGAGCAGTTCCTTCCTTAAAAGAACTCCTTTTTTGCTCAGGAGGTTTCTTACTGTGTCAGTCGGCTGAGCACCTACACCTAACCAATAAAGTGCTCTGTCTTCTTTAATGTCAATTGTAGCAGGATCTGTCTTAGGATTATAGATACCTATAGCCTCTAAGAATTTACCGTCTCTAGGAGCACGTGAATCAGCAGCTACCACTTTATAAATTGGCTGCCTTTTCTTTCCCATTCTTCTTAATCTTAACTTAACTGCCAAATTTTTGTTCCTCCAAATTATATTTCTTTATTTTGTATATATCAAAATTTTCTATATATCAATTTACTTTAAAATTCTTAAAATTCATAAGGGGATTTTTTCTTCCACCTGCACTATTTAACATTTTCATCATTTTTTGCATATCCTGGAATCTCTTAACCAGCCGGTTTACATCCTGAATAGAAGTCCCGCTGCCGCGTGCAATCCTTTTCCTTCTATTACCGTTTAGTATCTTGGGTGATTTTCTTTCCTCACGGGTCATCGATTGAATAATTGCTTCAACCTTTACCAGCTCTTTATCATCAATATTTGCATCCTTTATCTGTGAGCCAATTCCCGGGATCATAGCAAGAATGGACTTCAATGAGCCAATCTTCTTTATCATTTTAATTTGTTTTAAGAAATCTTCAAAATCAAATTTATTTTCTCTTAAACGCTGTTCAAGCTCTTCTGCTTCATCAGTATCATACTGCTCCTGTGCTTTTTCAACAAGAGAAACAATATCACCCTTACCAAGTATTCTTGAGGCCATTCTGTCTGGATGAAAAACTTCAAGTGAGTCAAGCTTTTCACCAAGACTGACAAACTTTATAGGTTCATCTACTACAGCCCTGATAGAAAGAGCACACCCGCCCCTTGTATCACCATCGAGCTTTGTAAGGACAATTCCGTCATAATCAATTCGGTCATGGAATGCTTTAGCTGAATTTACAGCATCCTGACCAGTCATTGAATCTACAACAAACAACGTTTCTGTAGGATCAATATTCTGCTTAATTGATGCAACCTCATTCATCATATCTTCATCAACGTGAAGACGTCCTGCAGTATCAATTATAACAGTATCCAGGCCATTTTCTTTAGCATAAAGCATTGCGTCCTTTGCAATCTTTACTGCATCCTTATGGTCTGCTGTAAAAACAGGAACGCTTATCTGGCTGCCGAGCTGCTTAAGCTGTTCAATAGCTGCAGGCCTGTAAACGTCACAGGCAACCAGAAGAACTCTGCGGTTCTTATTTTTTAATGATCGGGCAAGCTTGCCGCTGAAGGTAGTTTTACCCGAGCCCTGTAAACCTACAACAAGAATAGTTGTAATCCCGGAGCCATTTATTTTAATCTCGCTAAGATTGCCCCCCATCAGAGAGGTAAGCTCATCGTAGATGATCTTGGTTATCTGCTGTCCGGGAGTAATTGAATTAAGTACTTCATGCCCAACAGCTTTAACGCTGACATCATCAATAAACTTTTTGGCTACTTTGTAGTTTACATCCGCATCCAAAAGTACACGTCGGATCTCGCGCAGGCTGTCGGAAACATTATTCTCAGTAATCTTTCCCTGCCCGCTAATCTTCTTAAGAGCCGTTTCTAATTTATTTGTTAAATCTTCAAACATACACGCCGAAAAAAATGACTACAAATTTAGCAATTTTCCTGATCTAATTCAAATTTTTTCAATTAATCTGCTTTTAGAGCGTTTGCACCGCTTACTATTTCGAGAATTTCCTTGGTAATTGCAGCCTGCCTTGCCTTATTATAGGTAAGCTGAAGTGTCCTTATCAGCTCTTTTGCATTCTCTGTTGCCATATCCATAGCTGTCATCCTGGCACCAAGTTCGGCAGCATAAGATTCAAGCAGAACCTTCCACATTTGAGAATTAAGGTGTTTCGGCAGCAAAGTATTAATAATTGCCGCTTCATTGGGCTCGTATATGAAATCCACTACTGCATGAAGTTTCTTTTCCTCTTTTGCTGTATTTGTTTCATGAGCAATCTGCGGCACCGGAAGAAGCTGCTCAACAACTACTTTCTGCTGCATTACTGATCTAAACTCATTATAAACAACCAGTACTTTATCAATTTCATTGTTTAGGAATCTGTTCTTCAGTTCAGAAACCAGGCTTGAGGCTGCCTGAAATTTGAGATTTGAAAAGAAACCTGGATACTGGCCCGATATTTTATAGTTTCTTCTGGAAAAATGGTCACAGCCTTTTTTACCAACACAATAAACATACAAATTGCCGCTGTTATAATAATTCTCAAGCTCCCCGTGAATAAGGTTAGTAGCTTCACGGATAATATTCATATTAAAACTGCCTGCAAGTCCCCTGTCGGAGGTCACTACAACGACAGCAATATTTTTAATCTCCCTTGAATTAAGCAGTGGATTATTCGAAAAATTACCTCGTTCGAGGAGATTAGAAAGAACCTCGGAAAGTTTTTTAGTATAAGGTCTGGCATTAATAATATTTTCCTGAGCTCTTCGAAGCTTTGCTGCAGCCACCATCTTCATAGCCTTGGTGATCTGCTGAGTGCTTTTAACTCCGACAATTCTTCTTTTTATATCTCTAAGTGTTGCCATAATTTTATTGTATTGTGAAATCCGGTAACCCCGGGAATAAATATTTAATTTTTAATATATCATTTTTCGAATCAACAACAAGGAAAAACCACCTGTTTAGGGCGGTTTATAATTATCCCTGAAAATATAAATCTTGCCTTTTAAGGGGCAAGATTTATATTTGCAAATTAATCATCAATACGTGACAAGCAGTTATAAATTATACAACAGCGTGTTCAGTTTTCTTGAATTTCGGTAAGAATTCCTCGACAGCTTTTTTGATATATGAAACTGTCTGTTCGTCCAGAACTTTCTCAACTTTGATCTTTTCTAAGATCTCGTTGTGATATTTAAGTTCAACGTACTCAAGGAACTCCCTTTCAAAACGTTTTACGTCTTCTATAGCAATTGATTCAAGATAATCGTTAGTTCCGACAAAAACACTGACGATCTGTTTTTCAACCGGCACTGGCTGATATAATCCCTGCTTTAAGAGCTCAACCAGTCTGGCACCTTTTGAAAGAGTTCTCTGGGTTGCCTTATCAAGATCTGATCCGAACTTAGCAAATGCCTCTAATTCCCTATACTGTGCCAGATCAAGCTTAAGTGAACCGGCAACTTTTTTCATTGCTTTATTCTGCGCATTGCCGCCAACGCGGGAAACGCTGATACCAACGTTAATAGCAGGTCTTACACCGGCATTAAAGAGGTTTGGTTCAAGATAGATCTGACCATCAGTAATTGAAATAACATTTGTCGGAATATAAGCCGATACGTCACCCTGCTGTGTTTCAATAACAGGAAGTGCCGTCAGGCTGCCGCCGCCTTCAGCATCGCTGAGCTTTGAGGCGCGCTCAAGCAGTCTTGAATGCAGATAGAAAACATCACCCGGATAAGCTTCGCGTCCCGGTGGTCTTCTTAAAAGCAGAGACAATTCGCGGTAAGCCGCTGCTTGTTTTGAAAGATCATCATAGATACAGAGCGCATCCCTGCCGTTATCACGGAAAAACTCTCCGAGAGTAGCACCCGAATAAGGTGCAATAAACTGCAATGGAGCAGCTTCTGAAGCCGAAGCAACTATAATTGTGGTATAATCCATTGCTCCATATTCCTGGAGTTTAGCCACAACCTGAGCAACCGTTGAACTCTTCTGTCCTACGGCTACATAAACACAATAAACAGGTCTGATACCAATTTTCTTTGCTTCTTCTGTATGTGTAAATTTCTGATTAATAATAGTATCAACTGCAATAGCTGTCTTTCCGGTCTGCCTATCACCGATAATAAGCTCTCTCTGACCGCGGCCAATCGGGATCATAGCATCAATAGCTGTAATTCCGGTCTGAAGCGGCTGCTTCACAGGCTGGCGGGCAATAACACCAAGAGCTTTTCTTTCAATCGGCAAAAATGATTCGGTATGAACCGGACCTTTTCCGTCAACAGGAATACCAAGAGGATTAACAACCCTGCCTAGCATTGCTTCTCCTACCGGGAAGGAAGCAACACGTTTAGTTCTCTTTACCGTATCTCCTTCTTTTACCAAAGAATAATCACCAAACAAAACACAACCAACACTATCCTCTTCAAGATTCAGTACCATTCCAAAAACATCATTTGGAAACTCAATTAATTCACTTGCCATTACCTTTGAAAGTC
The DNA here is from genome assembly GCA_050262615.1 of Bacillota bacterium. Lineage (GTDB taxonomy): Bacteria > Bacteroidota > Ignavibacteria > Ignavibacteriales > SURF-24 > JAUZPB01. Next base: position 2,574 of record JBLNEL010000217.1, on the reverse strand, counting down.
CATATACACGAGCAATACCATCACCCACCTGGAGTACAGTACCAACATCGTAGACATCCACTTCATTTTCGAAACCAGCAAGTTGTTTCCTCAGAATTGCAGATACTTCATCAGGTCTAACTTCTGCCATCTTTCATTCCTTTAAAGTTTATCTCAATATTAATTCATTGAGTAATTTTCTTGTAACAATTTGTCCTTTAATAAATCGAGCTGATGCTTTACTGAAGCATCATAGACTGTGTCTTCTATTCTTATAACAAAGCCGCCAATAATGCTGTTATTTAAAGAATAGTTAACCCTGACTTTTTTTCCGGTAATTCCTTCAAGTCGTTTAACAAGTCTGTTCTTCTGTTCGTCATTAAGAGGCTCGGCTGAAATTATATCGGCGCTTGTAATTCCCAGCTTTCTATCGCGGAAGGCCAAAAACTGTTTAACAATATTTGTTAAAAGATCCTCTCTGTTCTTATTAATAACAAACTGAATAAAACTTAAAGTAACCGGTGTAATTCTGTTTTGGAATATTTCAGTCAGAATTGAATGTTTAACCTCGGATTTTACAACCGGACTTGTAAGAGTCAGTTGTAACTGCCTGGAAGAACGAAGCGTATTATTAATTAGTTCAATGTCTGCAGAAATTGCATCAAGCGAATTCTCATTCACTGCAAGATCCATCAGAGCTCTGGCATAGCGGTTAGCGATATTCAAATTACTCATAATCAGTTCTTCGGCAATTCATCAATAAATTTGTTAACTAATTTTTCCTGCTTTTCCTTATCCAGGTTCTCCCTTAAAATCTTCTCGGCTGCCTGAACTGCAATCTGGGCAACCTGACTCTTTAAGGCTTCAAAATCCTCAACATTCTTTCTTTTTATTTCAGCGGTCGCATCCTCGATCATTTTCCTTGCCTGCTCTTTGCTTTCAGCAAGCATCTGGGCTTTAAGTTTTTCAGAAAATTCCCTGCCCTGTGCAATTATCTTCTGAGCTTCCTCTTCTGCCCTGGCTAAATTTGCTTTATTTTCCTCAAGCAGCTTTTCAGCATCATTTCTGGCGGTTTCTGCCCTTGTTATAGAATCCTTAATAAAAGTTTCTCTTTCTTCCAAAGCACCAAGTATTGGCTTCCAGGCAACTTTTTTAAGAATAAAGAGCAAAATTACAAAAGTAATAACTGTCCAGAAGATCAAGCCGGGATTTACATCAAGTAATCCGCCCTTATGCTCCTCAGCCTCTTGCAATGCAATAAATGCTAAATTAAACATAGCTAACATTATAAACTTCCCTTCGAATATTGAGTCTTAAAATAGATGGAGTGCAAAAAAAACACACTCCACACGTAAGAGCCAAACTTACTTCAGAGCTAATAAAATACAGATAACCAATGCGAAAAGCGAAATACCTTCGATCAACGCAGCGGCAATGATCATTGATGTTCTGATATCACCTAAAGCTTCAGGCTGTCTGCCGCTTGCATCCATAGCTGCACTGGCTAATTTACCAATTCCTAAAGCACCACCAATAACTGTTAAAGCTGCACCAATTCCGGCTGCTAAGTGTGCAAAGTTCATTGAACTCCTCCTAAATAATATTTTATTGATTAAATGTTAATGTTCCTGATGTACTGCCATTCCAATGAACAGAGATGACAGCATTGTAAATATATATGCTTGAATTAAAGCCACTAGTATTTCCAACAAATAAATAAACAATGCAAAGGCTATTGAAACAGGTGCAACAAATGCCGTCTTTAAGATAAAGATCAATCCTAATAAAGCCAGTATTACAATGTGACCTGCAGTCATATTTGCAAAAAGACGAATAGCCAGGGCAAAAGGTCGTGTGAACAAGCCCAGGATTTCAACTACAAACATAACAGGCAAAAGCCATAATGGGACCCCATGAGGAATAAGCCCTTTAAAATATCCAAACAGTCCGTTTTTCATAATACCGCCAGCCTGAATTACTATAAAAGATATTGTAGCTAATGTGGCAGTTACAGAAATGTTGCTTGGGAATGTGGCACTATATGGGAATAATCCAATAAAATTGCCTGTGAGAATAAAAAAGAATACTGTAAGCAGATAGGGCAGAAACTTTTCATGCCCCTTGCCGATTGTCGGCCTGGCAATATCATCACGCACAAAAACGACCATCAATTCCATCAGGTTCGACATCCCCTTAGGTATTCTCGACTGCCTGTAGCTCTTTGCTGCTTTTGAAAATATTAATACCAAAAGCACAAGCGCCAGCCACATAAAGACTACATGCCGGGTAATAGAGAGATCCATCCCAAACATATGTATCTGTGGCAATGGAATTTTCCCGAATGGTTCGAAATCGAGGTAATTAGCATCCAAAATGTGATGGAGGATCCAACTGCTGCCGGAATCTCCCCCTTTTGCTGCTGCTGCGTGTGAAAGTGTATCACTTACGGTTTTTACTGAATCAGCTTGTATATATGTAACCATGTTTTCAGTTGTTTTTACGTAATGCTTTTATTCTAAAATAATTAATTTCTAAAATTAAGGATATAAAGTACAAAAAGAAAAAAGTAAATATAAACCCATATTCGTCAATATT
>JBLNEL010000216.1:0-3175 GCA_050262615.1 Bacillota bacterium | reverse complement strand
ATTTCTGATAAAAACGCACCTATTGAATAACTGAATATGTCAATTTGAGCGTCAGCCTTTACAAAAGGCAGCTTCCCTTGCCTTATATCTCCAAGAAGTTTCATAAGATCATAATATGTCTGAAAACCTGAGAAGAAGAACCTCTGCGGCCTGAATGTCAGTCTTGTACTTATTGCAGCATTAGCAAATGAACTTTCAGTGAGACCCGGAAAAAGAGATTTCCTTTCTATAGAAACTTCGTTCATTAGCCTGCGGTTGCTCCACGTCTCTGGACAACGATTCATGTGAAAAGTGATCGGAAATAAGATCACAGCCTTTCCGGTCTTCTTATGAAGCACTGAAGCCCACGTAAGATACTTTGCCCAGCTTTTCTCATTCAACCCATGAAACAGAAGTATTAGTTCATCATATACCTGCTTATCTGGATTTGTCAGCAGAATGTATTTAAATATGTTGTTCTCTGCAATTAGTGCATCAGGAGCATTGAATATTTCATTAAGTCTGGGATTTTTATAATTTACTGCCGTGCCTGCAGTCATCAGGCCGCCTGAAAGTTCTTTTTCAATAATTCCTTTAGAAACCCCTGGCAGAGAAAAATAATCTGAAGCACTGAAGGTCAGATTTTGTATCCTTAAATGAAGCTCTGGTATATCTGACTGCTCAGTATTCTGGTTAAAACATTTTTGCAGAATTTTGCTTTCTTCCGTATATCTCACTTTGAAACCCCCTAAATTCCAGGAACAAATCTAGGGATTTTATTACAAATAAGTCTGAAATAAAAATTAAATAATGATTATAAATACATAAACATTAAATTATTTTAAGTTTCTTTCCAGATCTTTATAAAGGATGAGTAATAATGCAGGCTTGAAAGAAATAATGCTCCCCCAATAGTGTTATAAACTACAGAAAGATACTTCTTTGGAACGGGTGAATGACGCAGAGTTATTCCAAGTGCCACCATAAAAACTATGACCAGATAGCTTTTCCATGCCTGAAAAGCAAATATACATGGCTTCTCCGGAAGCTGATCAAGCCTGTCTATGTTTTTAAGAACAATTCTGGAAAAACCAAACCTATATACTATAAAAGCCAGAAGTATGCCTGGCACAATAAAAGGCAGGGCCGCAGCAATATCAAACGATGAAAGCCACTCAGCTGCTAAACGGATAAGCATTATGCCTACAAGACTCCACATCAGCCCGGCAACAGCATAAAGCCAGACTTTCGGGACTGCAGGTTTATATTTGCGCATATGAAAATTACCTTTGGGGTTATTTTTTACAAAATGCAAACTTATGGAAAAATCAGCTCTGTATAAAGAGAGAAAATAAAGCTGCCGTAAAAACCGGATCTGATGAATAATTCCGCATCCGATGAATATCTTGGCAAAAGTTCTTTACCAAAATTCTGAATATCTTACGCTCAGAATTCAGTTTACATATCATATTTCCAGCATATACTAAATTATATTCTTACATGAAATATATTCTTATATGAACATACGCTCAAATTCCGGCATTAATGACAGCCTTATTACAAAAGAATTGCTTATCTGTTTAACGAACTCATGGCAGCTTCTGGATAGCGCATTCCGCTTGCTGCCCCTTTCGGGAAAAATTCTTCTATCTCTTCCAGATCTTTTTTGCTTAATTCAACATTTACTGCAGCTGCATTTTCCTCTAGGTACTTCATTCTTTTAGTACCTGGAATTGGTACAATATTATCAGACTGCTTAAGAACCCATGCAAGAGCTAGCTGCCCTGGAGTAACCCCTTTTCTTTTTGCAACTTCACTTATTTTATCAACTAACTGCAGGTTCTTTTTGAAGTTTTCTCCCTGAAATCTTGGTGAGTTCCTACGGAAATCATCCGGCTCAAGATCATCATAGCTTTTGATCTGACCAGTCAGAAATCCCCTGCCGAGTGGACTGTATGCGACAAATCCTATTCCGAGTTCTTTTACTGCAGGAAATATTTCGTCTTCAGGATCACGCGACCAGAGTGAATATTCTGTCTGCAGTGCACTTATTGGATGCTCTTTATGCGCTCGCCTTATTGTATTAATACCCGCTTCTGAAAGTCCCAGATATAATACTTTACCGGCTTTTACCAGCTGAGCCATTGCACCTACAGTATCTTCAATCGGCACATTGGGATCAACACGGTGCTGGTAATATAGATCTATGTGATCAACCCCCAGCCTTTTTAATGATGCGTCACATGCAGACTTTACATATTCAGGCCTGCCGTTAATTGCCCTGAGCGATGGATCTGGTCCCCGCTGAATTCCGAATTTTGTCGCTAATACTACTTTATCCCGCCTGCCGCGTATTGCCTTGCCTACAAGTTCCTCGTTTTTATATGGACCGTACATATCAGATGTATCAAGGAAATTTATTCCCAATTCCAATGCCCTGTGAATAACTCCAATACTTTCTTTTTCATTTGCCGTACCATAAAATTCCGACATCCCCATACAGCCTAAGCCAAGTTCTGATACTATGAGCCCCTGGCTTCCAAGTTTCCTGTGTTTCATAAAACCTCCTTATTCCACATATTATATTATTTTCTGCTTGATTTCTGCATAGTCCTGGTTCCCGTTTTTAAATGCTTAACCTAAAAATTTAGCAAGCTATATGGTTAAAATCAATTTTTATCTTTCAAGGCATTTTTAATTGTCGCGGATTTGCATATAGGAGAGTTGTTAATTTGGTGAAAAAAAATTAATATACTTGTTGTCAGAGGCCTGTAAGAATATTTTGTAATAATATTTAGGAGGTTTTATGGCTGTCAGCAGAATGAATAATACCTTAAGTCCCGAAGATGTCAATATTCAGGAATTTATCGAAAAACAAAGAATAATCAACGATCAGGTAATAAACGCCTTCGGTTCAATCAGGGATGCAATTAAATGCATTGGCGATATTCCTGCAGTGGCAACTGAACCCGAAACAAAGTCATCGATAAGCAGAATTATTGATGAGATTTGTATCCACCTTGACGAAATAAGAAGATTAGTGCCTGAACACGAAAAATGATAATCAATGGGATGATCTTCTGCAGAGCGGATTCCGCTCTGCAGAAGTTTTTTTTACTCTGTTTTTTAATCTTAGCCGTTGGAGATTAACCATTGCAGTCCAAATTTGATAATGATTTAACTGAAGGAATATTGC
>JBLNEL010000215.1:0-5853 GCA_050262615.1 Bacillota bacterium | reverse complement strand
GGTCGTTCCGGATGAACTCCCTGAATTTCAGGGATTCCGGATAACTCATTGGCATGTTCCGTATAAAGGGATTCCGGGCGGAGATTTTATTGATTACTTCAGGCTCGATGAGGACCGCCTGGCAGTTGTGCTGGGCGATGTAATGGGAAAAAGGTGGGGCGCCTGGTTCTTTGCAGTAGCTTATGCCGGTTATATACGCAGTGTGGTAAGAACTGCACTTCAGTCGGTCTCAGGCCAAATTGCTGCTTCTGAGGTTCTGCAGAAGATTAATGAATCGATTTATAACGATACTAAGTTCTCCGAGGTTTTTGCTACTCTCTCAATTATTATTATTGACCGCAGAAATGCAAAAGCCAAATACTCAGGGGCAGGCGACCTGCCTGTTGTTAGTAAAAAAGCTTCTCAGAAAGCTGAGCAGAAAAAGTCACATGGACTATTGCTCGGATTTTCAAAAGATGGAGGCTTTGACGACATCCAAATCGATCTTTCAGAAAACGGAGATTGCCTGTTTATTTTAACAGATGGAATGATTGAATCGAGAAATTCATCGGGAGAGGCCTTCGGAATGGAAAGATTAGTCCAGTTAATTGACGGTTTGAATCCCAGCGATGACCCGCTGTTGAAAATACAACAGGAGCTTAATGACTTTACAGGCGGCAATTTTGATGATGATACTAGTATGGTAGTTGTTACCAAAGTCATTTAGTCCAAAGTCATTTAGTGCAGTGTCATTTAGTTCAAAGGTATTTAGTCCAAGGCTGGGTAGTCAGAAGTTCCGGAGAGGTCCCGGTGTGGAAGAAAATCGATATGCCGCTAGGTCTGCCAGACAGGATAATAGAATATGTATTAGATAAAGCAAAAAAGGTCCAAACTAATTGGACCTTTTTTATTTGCTGTAATTCGGACTTATCAGGCTTTTATAACTTTTCAGCTAATTTATCTTTAATTAGTGCGAAATCCTCTGCCTGATAACTAACCTGATTGAATATATCTAGTATATTTTCCTTTGTTATCTTCTTGAAATCCTTTTCAAGCGGGGTGATAAGTACTCCGCCCATATCTACTGAAGCAGGACTTAAAAGAATGTTTTCATCACCTTCGGCAAAATAGTAAGACGGACGGTGTTTTGCCCTTGGAAATACCATTACTCTCCAGGTATCGTTTTCATAGCTGCCGATCAGATTCATCATAGGTTCTTCCTCTGAAAGGCTTTTTTCTTTCAGCAGATCATAGAACCGGTCGAATGCCTCTTCTAATGCAGAGTTGTTCTTTGATTCAAATGAAAAGAACTTTCCCGGATAACCATCAACAGCATAAACCTTTAAGTCAGCTTTATCAACAATAATATTTCCCAGCCTGGTCTTAATTGAATCATATTCGGAATCCAGAGGCATAAAATACTTGCTGCCTGCCTGAAAATGCAGATGATCAGGAGCTGAAGCCCCGCATTTTGGACCATTGTAGAATACAGTGTAAAACTTACCAAGATCCCTGGCGAATGCCAGGAACTTCCCAAATGAACTCTTTATATCTTGAGCTGTGTGCTCTATATTCGGAATAGTAAAGTGTTCGGTAAAAATAGGGAATGGATTGCAGAGGATTACATAATCCCCCTCTGCAGATATTCCACGCTGTTCAGGCGGAAGATTCTTCGGACAAAGAAAACATTTCCTCTCTTTTATCGATTTGTCGTCGACCTTTGCTGAGGAGGAGACTATTCTGCCCGGATTAAACTGTATTTTTATCTGGAAACCGTCAAAATCAAATGTCCTGGTTTCGACTGAATCTAAGCTTTCATAGCCTTTTCTAAGTAATTCCCATACGGTCTTCTGCTCGGCAAGCAAAGCTTTTGCTTTGCCTGCCTGAGTTTCATCTGTTAAAAATGTTTGTAATTCACTATCAGTTATATACATGTTATCAACCCTTGGCATTTTTTCTCTGTCTGGCTAAAAGTTCTAACGTCCTTACTCTGTCCTTATAAAGGTTATAGGTATTCTGCTTGCTTATATCAAGAGCTGCGTCAGAATTGCCTTCCCATCTGCGGCAGAGATATATAGGCTCATAGATTCTTCCGATCTGATAATTTCTTGAAATAGCCAGTCCAAGTGCGTAATCTTCACCATAACTTACATTTGGCACTTTGATCTCTCTTAATACCGGTGTATAGAATGCCCTTGGAGCACCAAGTCCGTTGATTCTCAGAGCGTTGTTTCTTCCGTTATCCGGTGTCCATTCCTTGTGATCTATAACTCCCGGAGGAATTTCCTCTAATTTGAAGTTGGTCATCTGATAGGACCCTATTACCATTGCGCATTTTTCTTTTCTGAATGTATCTACAACCCTCTGAACTGTGGTTTCATCTTTGTATAAGTCATCGCTGTCTAACTGAATTGCAAATCTTCCGCATTTTGGGTGGAATACGCCTGCATTCCAGCATCCGCCTATCCCTAAATCCTCTCTGTCCGGAATTACATGTATCATTAAAGGATTCTTTTCTGCTATTGATGTCAGTATCTCAGTTGTGCCGTCAGTTGAATGGTTATCAATTACAATAAGATTGAAAGGAAAATCAGTTTTCTGTTTCAGAACCGACTCGACTGCATCTGTAATTGTTTTGACTCTGTTCCTTACCGGGATTATTACCGAAGCTTCAAATTCAAATGAACCTGCTGTAAGGTCAATTTCTTTGAATTCAGGCTTTAAATAACCGCCTACTTTTTTTAAGTGATTTGTAGCTGCAATTTCCATTTCTATCTGGACATTACGGTTCCTTGGGTTTACATAGTCAAACTGCTTCTCACCTGACTTGCGTGTATCTGTCTCAATTGTAGTGTAAAGGAATTCCGGTACACGTATTAATGAGAATGACTGCGAAATTTTAAGCCTGAGGTCATAAAGACCCGCAAACTGATAGTCCTTCTTCTCCTGATCCTTTAATGCCTCATGCATAGCTGCTGAATTGAAGAAGTAAACATAACCGAAATTAAAATCATCCCTTAAAGCTCCAACCTGATAGTCAATTACCGGGTGCTGGGTTCTGACTTCATCCTTGAGTTCATAATAATCTGAGTATACGAGTCCGGCGCCTGTATCTTCAGCTACCTGAAGAAATCTTTCAATGCCGAACTGGCCGAACTCTATAAGATTATCCTGGGATATAAATAAAGTATACCCTTCAGTCGATTTGTCGTTAATTAGGTTAATAGCCTGGCTGCCGAATAATGAATCTGCTTTGATCTTTTCGCAGCCATTTATCTGTTTGTCAAAATCGCTGGTTACGAGCAGGTAGACTTTATCGATCAGTGAGGACTTTCGCAGATCACTTATTGTCCTTTCTGTAAAATCCTGTCCGCTGTAGGGAATAAAAGCTGTTATTTTCCTGTTCATCAATGCTCCAAAAATGATTTGTTTAATGCGACTAAATTTAAATAAAAATATTCAAATATCCCATTTAGAATAGAATCATTTGCTGGAGAATCACTCTTTCATGCTCCGAAGTAAGTGAATTTTAACCTAAAGATGTCTAAAATACATGAGGGGTGGAAATATTATACTAGAAAGTTCTTCTTTAAAAATAAAGAACCTTCCAAAAAAAATATTCAAAAATCCAAAAAATACGAATAATAAATATAATAAGTCGAATATTCGTATATTTCCCATATGGGCAGAATATTGCCATAAAAGTTTGAAAAGTTTTGCCGAAAGGGGAATATTTATAATAGAAGTTAAATTAAACTAAAAAGACGAGGTAAATTTGAGATCTATTACAAAAGCATTAGTGTTAGTTACCATGATACTTTTGGTTGGATTTACAATTTTACGCGAAGAACTAAGGGATGAGAAAAATACTGAAAAGAAAGCTGAAATGAAAGAGTCTGAAGGAGGATTTGTCAAGGCGGAGAATTCTTCCCCTGCTCCTGTCGAGGAAAAGTCATTCATAAAATTTCTCGACAAAGGCAGAATGACAGCATCCTGGTACGGACCCAGATTTCATGGTAAACTTACGGCCAATGGTGAAATATATAACCAGATGGCCTTTACAGCAGCTCATAAATCGATTAAGTTCGGTACACTGCTGAAACTCACAAATCCTAAAAACGGAAACTCTGTTATTGTAAGAATTAACGACAGGGGACCGTATATTGGCGGAAGACAGCTGGATTTATCAAAAGGAGCTGCCACTGCATTGGGGATTGTAAAAAAAGGTGTAGTAAAACTTCAGGTTGAAGAAGTTGCACTTGCAGATATGAACAAACCCTTACTAGCGTTAAATTATTAGTCAGACTAAATAATTAAATTACACAAAAAAAACCTGCTCCGGAGAATACGGCAGCAGGTTTTTTTATTGCTTAAATAGCAGAGTAAAAAGTTGAGCTTTGGCAAAGTGGATACTTCAATATCCGGAACATTGGCAAAGTTGTCTTTTTATGTGCCTTTAGAAAATGGCCTTTGCATTAGTGAGCTCTGGCAATTAATCCCTTTTATTCACTTATCAGACTCTGTGACATCTTAACTGACTGTGTTATTGGGATAATCATGCTCTGCTCGCCTTTTGTTGCCATAGTCATTTCCATATTCGAAAGTCCTTCGGCTGCAATCATTACTCCTGTCTTTGGATCAATGTAAACAGTTCCGTTAGTTTTTCCGCTTCCTTCGATGAAGAATTCCATACCCATTGCGTTTGCACTGCCTGCATTTTTAACATCACCGGCATAATCTATCTTAAGGCAGTCATGCCCCTGCTTGTTTTCCTTACCGGTTAATGTATAGATGAGATTTGATGTATTAACTATTTTCCCGCCCATCATAGTAAGTGTATCTGAGTCGGAAGTGTTCCAGTTATCGCCGACCTTTACCTGCTTTTCAGGCAGTCTGGCAAAATTAAAAAGCTGCTTTTGGGAAATTCCCATTGCCTCTAGACCGCCTTTAACTGTTTCAATGGCTTCATTCTTAAAGATCTTGCCATTTGGCGCCAGGAAAGATCTGGTCTTCTTATCGGCAAAGTTATTCAGTGAGATTGTTGTATCCTTCATCGGGTTTTTTGTGGTTACTTTCCCTGAATCCAAAGAGCCGATAATGATCATGTTTCCTTCTTTATCTACATCTTCAACTATAAACTTTGTTACCATTTCTCCACCGTTCGACATCTTCATTTCCTGTCCCATTGCCTGCTGTGTGAAATCACCTGTAAATTCACTCTTGTACTTGTAAATTTTCCCCTTTGAATAATTGTACTTCAGATTGTAATTCTGAGCCTGAAGGCTGACAGTTATAAAAAGTGCCATTACAGGCAGAAGCATTAGTTTTGCTGACTTCCTCATTTTTCCTCTTTTTTGATGTTAAAATAATGAAATTACACTTGATAATATCTGATAATGAGCATAATCATTTGCAATATGAAGTATGCTGTAAAAGGCAAGTTTCGTTACACGGCTTGCTTTCTGATAATCTAAAAGCTCAGCATGATCTGAAACTTTATGGTAATCCTTTGATTCGTCTGTAGTCAGAAATAGAATGGGGACTTTCTTTTTAAGAAAATTAGCCTGGTCACTGTATGGCAGAAACTTCTCCTTGGTATAGTCAAATATAAAACCCGTCTTTTTATTTTCAAGTCTGAATATCTCAGCAAGCTCCGGACAGCGCTTTGAGCCTATCATGCATAGACTGTCGGGATTATTTCTGCCTATCATATCGAGGTTTATCATAGCAACTGTATTAGATAAAGGAAGAAGGGGATTTTCGGTGTAGAATTTGGACCCCATAAGCCCGATCTCTTCACCGGCAAATGCAATAAATAAAATACTGCGCTTTGGACGCACAGGCATTTCTGCGAAAGCTTTGGAAAGAGCAATT
>JBLNEL010000214.1:0-7770 GCA_050262615.1 Bacillota bacterium | reverse complement strand
AACTATTACACCTCCGCAGTCATCATACAAAACAAAAAGACAGGATATAATATATAATTATGTTGTAGATTCAGCAAAAGTTGACAAGTCGCAGGATGAGTTCAATCAGGTGCTTGCGCTTTCCAAAAAATCATCTGCAGTTGCTATGTCGAGGACTCCAAAGGAGACTAATTTTGACTACAACGTACGTTTAAGAATAAATAAAGATGATCCGGCTACAGTAGTTTTTGTTATTAGTCCCGAGGTCAACTCACAGCTGACAGCAATATTAGACGGTGAAATAATATATAACAGCAACGGTGTAGCCCAGGGAGAATTTACTTTAGAGGAGGGATCAAATCTTGCACTCTTTAAGACGTTAAATGCCGAGGGGAAGATCTATTTTGAGAGTGATATTACTGATCCGAGGCTGGATATTATTGCGACTTATACAGGAAATCATTCCAAAGCTCTCAGCAGCAGTACTGCAGCTGCAAACAACAATTCCTCGAATGCTGAGAACACTGAAAAAGTTGAAGTAAGACTTCCGTTAAAAGGATCTGTAAAAGAATTAGGTCAGAACCTTTCGGCTAACAGTCAGAATTTTGAGATCTATATTGGTGAAAGCAACATAAAGAACGGAATTGCCTCGACAGAGTATGGTGCAGCAGATGCTATCTCATTTATGATTTCAGGCAAATTTACACCTGAACTTACAGCACAAGATAAAAGTGAGCAGGCAAATATATATGCTGAGGCAGCTTCTTCAGTCTTAAGCAGTGTTGTCTCCGGGCTTGCAGGTTCATATATTGGCGATGCGGTACAGGATGTGGAGATTGAAAATAAAGGTAACGGGCAGACTAAAGTTGGAATAAGCGGTAAGGTTCAGAATGTCCGTTATTCAATTGGCGGAACCACAGAGACGTTGCAGGACTTTTCAAAAGCAAACATAAGGTTTGAATTCCCGTTTGGGGACTATTTCTGGCTCCGCTTTGAGAGAAAAGACAACATACTTGAGACAAACGGCACAAGTAACGAAAAAATGAATGAACTTGGTCTTAGATATAAATTTATATTTTAAATGAAAAAGAAAATAAAAGCATTCTTCAAAAATAACTCTGGAAAGAGTCTAAAGTCTAACGAGATAGCTAAATATCTGGGCATTGAGGATGATCATGAATATGCTGCGCTTAAAGCTATGCTGCATGATCTGACAGCAGAGAACTTTCTGACTAAGGTTGGGAAAAGATATCGCTTTAATACTAAAAGTGATGGTAAACTTACCGGGACGATAAGTATAACAGAGGGGGGCTACGGGTTTGTTATAATGAAGAATAGCGGAATGAAAGATATTTTTGTTGCTGCAAAAAACCTTGGGACAGCATTAAATGGTGATACGGTTGAAGTTGCTCTTTTTGCAAAGCGGAAGGGGAAGAACAGTGAAGGGCAGGTAATTAATGTAATAAAGAGGAACAAGGATGAGATAGTCGGTGTATTGGAAAAATCAAAGTCATTTTATTTCCTCAAACCAGATGAGCCTGAGATCAACCGGGATATTTACATTGCTAGAGAGAATCTGAATGGTGCAAAGAGCGGGGATAAGGTAGTCGTTAGTGATATAAGCTGGGATACGCCTGAGTTAAATCCCGAAGGCCGGGTAAAGGAAATTCTTGGCAAGGCAGGTTCCTATGATGCAGAAATATCCTCATTAGCCAGAGAATTTAATTTACCATACATATTTTCGAGGGGTGCACTAAAGGAAGCAGAAGAAATTGAAAGCGGAGTAAGTGCAGAAGAACTTACAAGACGTCTGGATTTAAGAGAAAAGATTATTTTTACTATTGATCCTGAAGATGCCAAAGATTTTGATGATGCAGTTTCAGTTGAGATGCTAGCTAACGGCAATTATGAGATAGGCGTTCATATTGCAGACGTAAGCCATTACGTAAAAGATGGTTCAATAATAGATCAGGATGCATACACTCGGGGTAACAGTGTTTACTTTGTAGGAAAAGTTATTCCAATGCTGCCGGAAAAGCTATCAAACGGAATATGTTCGCTGGTCCCATTTGAAGACAGGCTGACATATTCAGTAATTGCAGAACTGACCCCGCTTGGAAAAGTAGAGAAGTATCAGATAAGAAAGAGTGTGATCAATAGCAAAAGGCGCTTTACTTATGACGAAGCGCAAGCTGTTATAGACAGTCAATCTGGTGATTACTGGGAAGAACTCGCGCTGCTTAATAAAATTGCAAAGATGCTCAGGAAAAAAAGAATGAGCAAAGGGAGTATAAATTTCATAACTCCGGAGGTGAGATTTTTCCTGGATGAAAATGGTGTACCTATCAATATTGAAAAGAAGGTTGTAAAAGAAAGCCATATGCTTATAGAAGAGTTTATGCTGCTTGCAAATCAGATAGTAGCAAAGCATGTGGGCAGTTCCCGGAAAAAAGAGCAACTGCCGTTTGTTTTTCGTGTACATGATCTTCCTGATGAACAGAAGATCATTGAATTCTCAAATTTTGTAAAGTCGCTTGGGTATTCATTTGATCCGAATTCTGCAAATAAGACAAAGCAGTTTCAGAAACTACTTGACAGTGCGAAGGGGACTGAAGAGGAAGCCCTTATAAATGAAGTAGCTATCCGTTCGATGGCAAAAGCAGTATATTCTCCAGATAATATTGGGCATTATGGACTGGGATTTAAGTATTATTCACATTTTACCTCACCTATAAGGAGGTATCCTGATCTAATAGCTCACAGGTTATTATACCATTACATCGAAAATAATGGAACCAATTATTATACATATCATGAATTAGAAGAGATGTGTGAGCATACCTCAGCAACCGAAAGAAGCGCAATAAGTGCTGAAAGGCTGTCAGTTAAATTAAAGCAGGCAGAGTTCCTGAAGAACCATGTTGGTGAGGAATTCCATGGTGTGATTTCAGGTATAACAAATTTTGGCATATTTATCGAATTAACACAGAGTATGGCCGAGGGTCTGGTCCGACTTAGGGATATGGAGGACGATTATTACATTTATGATGAAAAAAAATATTCTTTAATTGGAAGGCGTAATCATAGAGTTTACAGGCTAGGGGACAAAATAAACGTCAGATTGATCCGTGTTGATACCGAAAAAAGGGAAATTGATTTCCTTATCATTGATCAGAACTAATAACACATTCCTCATTGTTAATAAGTAAGAAACCTTTTCTTTGTTTCCTGTGTCTAATTTAGTAAACTGGATGATTTACCCGTTCCAAGCTGTTTTAAAGAATTTCATTTTAGATAATTAATATTCAATATAAATACTTTTGAGCGAGATATGATAAAGAAAATCTGTTTAATCATCGCCTTTTTAATTACCGCTGTTCCTTTATTAGCTCAGGATGCACAATTCGGACAAAATAAGGTACAATACAAAGATTTTACGTGGTATTATATACAGACGAAGCACTTTGATATATATTTCCCGAACGGGGGGGAGAAAATTGCAGAATTCTGTGCACAAGCTTCAGAAGACGCTCTTAAGGCGTTGCAAAGCAGTTTCAGATATTCAATAAACAACAGAATTACTATAATTTTATATAAGTCACTTAATGATTTCCAGGAAACAAACGTAACTGATGAATATCTGGATGAAGGAATAGGCGGGTTCACAGAATTGTTCAAGAACAGGGTTGTGCTACCATTTGACGGTTCATACAGCAATTTCAGGCACGTTATTCACCACGAACTATCTCATGCTGTTGTAAATGATATGTTTTATGGCGGGTCGTTTCAGAATATAATTTCCAAGAATATTCAGATTCAGCTCCCATCCTGGTTTAATGAAGGTATGGCAGAGTATCAATCCTTAGGTTGGGATATAAACACAGATATGTTCATAAGGGATGCCATAATAAATGAATATCTTCCTGATCTGCAGGGAATAAGCGGATATTATGCATATCGTGCCGGGCAGTCTTTGTTTTATTATATTTCTCAGAAGTATGGGAAAGAAAAGATAAGTGAAATAATAAATAAAACACGTGGCATGGGGGATCTGGAAGAAGCAGTAAAAGCATCTATTGGTCTTAATTATGAAGAATTAAATGAAAGATGGAAAAAGGATCTCAAAAAAATGTACTGGCCTGATATAGCCACCAGAGATGACCCTGATGAATTTGCAAAAAAATTAACCGATCAGAAGAAAGACATTGGCGGGTCATATAATGTTATTCCATCTATTTCGCCTCAGGGAGATAAGATAGCTTTTATATCAAACAAGAATTTATTTTTTGATGTTTATATAATGAGTGCAATTGACGGAAAGATCATTAAGAGACTTGTGGAAGGCAACAGGAGTAATGCATTTGAACAGTTAAATATCCTTTCCCCGGGTTTAAGCTGGTCTCCAGATGGTAAGAAAATTGTGCTTACGGCAAAAAGCAGCGGTTATGATGTAGCATATTTAATTGATGTCGAATCAGAGGACAGGGAATCGCTCCCAATCAAGTTAGACGGAATTTCCTCGATGAGATTCTCTCCTGATGGTAAATGGCTTCTCTTTATCGGGCATAATGGTGCACAGTCAGATGTTTATATCTATAATATGGACAGCAAAACCATTAGGAATCTTACAAATGATATTTTCACAGATTCATCGCCAACATGGACTCCTGACAACAAAACCATTGTTTTTGTTTCTGACAGGGGGCATTACACCAATGCTTCTGCTTTAGCAGATACATTTCATATAGCTAAAGCAAACTATCATGCTGGAAATCTATATGCAATGAACATTGACTCCAAAACAATAACAAGGCTTACAAATTATCAGACAGGGAGTGTCTCTTCGCCGGTATTATCTGCTGATGGTAAAGAAATTCTTTTTGTCTCAGATATGAATGGAATAAATAATATTTACAAAATGAAGTTTACTCTATCAAATTCTGATTCTTTGCAAGCTGATACAGGGTCTGAAGTTGTGCCGATAACCAATTCACTTAATGGTATTTCTCAGCTTTCTACTTCAACGGATGGGAAAAAACTTGTTTTCAGCTCCTATTATAATCAGGGATATAATATTTTCCTGATGAATAATCCTTTTGAACCCAAAACTACAAAAAAGCAGTTGGAGCCTACAATTTATGTTTCAAAGCTTCAGCATCCTGAAAAGGATATATTTAATCCAAACAACAACTTAGCAGCAAGTGCAGTTGATTCGACCAGGGATACTGCAAATGTGGCTCTTCATTCACAGATTTTCACAGGGCAGTTTGTTGATGTACATAAAAGTGATTCTCTGAAGAATGATTACAGCAAGTATGTTTTCGGCGGACAGTCGGACCTCATCAATGATTCAACAAAGAGCAAGATCTCTGAATTTGAGCCGAAGAACAATCTGGATAAAAATGGGAACTACTATGTAAATAAATACAAAGTAAGTTTCTCCCCTGATCTTGTTTATGCTAATGCAGGATATAGTACTTTATATGGTCTGCTTGGTACAACCGTACTTTCTTTCAGCGATATATTGGGAAATCACCGGATTGTCGGCATTACAAGCCTTCAGATAGACCTTAAGAACAGTGACTACGGGCTGGCATATTACTATCTGGCAAACAGGACACATTATGGAATAGAAGGATTTCATACTGCCAGATTTGTTTACTTAAGTCCAAACCCTTTTGAAAGCAATCTTTACAGGTTCAGGAACTTCGGAGCTATATTCTCAGCAAGTTATCCTTTGAACAAATTCTACAGACTCGATGGAACATTCAGTTGGCTTAATGTATCTTCAGAAAACCTGGACAATGCTAGTCAGCCTACTGAAAAAATAAGCTATCTGATACCATCATTAAGTTTTGTTCATGACAATGTTCTTTGGGGTTATACTTCGCCTATAGATGGTACAAGATATAATTTGACAGTCTTTGGGAATCCTCTTAAAGGCGGAATTGATGGAAAGAATTTAAGTTTCTACTCACTGGCATGGGATTTCAGGAATTACAACCGTTTCTGGTATGATAATTCATTTGTTTTCAGGATTTCCGGTGGTTATTCCGGCGGTGCAAATCCACAGAGATTTTTTATCGGTGGAACAGACAATTGGATAAACCGTTCGTTTAATTCGGGAGATATACCAATCAGCTCGGCTTCTGATTTTGCATTTTTGACTCCGGGGCTACCATTAAGAGGATATGATTATGCTGAACAGATAGGAACCAAGTATGCTTTAATGAATCTTGAACTCAGAATGCCGTTAATCAGATATCTGGTAACCGGACCAATACCCATTTTGTTTCAGAATATCCTGGGTGTTGCCTTTATTGATATGGGTTCAGCATGGACCAATAACAAGAGTCTGAAATTCTTCAACAGGGATGCAGGCTATACAAAGACTCAGGATCTGCTTACAGGTACAGGGTTTGGTGCCAGAATGTTTTTCCTCTATTTTTTATTGCGGTTTGACGTTGCCTGGAAATATAATCTGAATTCATTTTCTGAACCAAGGTATTATTTCTCATTAGGAGCTGACTTCTGAAATATAAATCGACTTCTGGGATTTCAGATTAGAAACTCAGAGTATAGGCATAGCGAATTTGAATTTTTGTACCGGGTTAAGAAAAATTGTAAAATTAGCTGAAAAAAATTATTTCAGAGTTTTACATTTTCTCTTACCCGGTATTTTTTTACTTTTATTCTTCTTCAATTTTTATCTGACAAATGAAAATACATAACCCTAGAATACTTATTTATGGTGCAAATGGTTATTCTGCCGGTTTAATTCTGCAGGAATTCTTAAAGCGGGGAATAAAGCCTGTGCTTGCAGGAAGAAACAGGGAGAAGGTAAGCCAGTTATCGAATAAATTTGGCTTAGAGTACCGGATTTTTGATTTATCTGAAAGTAAGGAAATCCAAAGGAATCTGGATGGAATAAATACAGTGTTAAACTGTGCCGGACCATTTTCTTCTACTGCTGCTGCATTAATGGATGCATGTCTTAAATCAGGGACAAATTACCTGGATATTACCGGGGAAATTGACGTTTTCCAGGCGGCATGGAACAGAGAGCAAGCTGCAAAGACAAGTGGAATTGTTATATTACCCGGGGCAGGATTTGATGTGATCCCTACAGATTGTATGGCAAAAAGATTAAAAGAAGAGCTTCCTGATGCTCAAAGTCTCATGCTGGGTTTTGCGACAAAAAATGGAAGGATATCAAAAGGGACGTTGAAATCGACACTTCTGAATCTTTCTCAGGAGTCACTGATAAGGAAAGGGGAAGTAATAAAGATTAGAGCCGGATCTTTGGTAAAAAAGATTGATTTCGGAGAATTTAGTTCAGGTACCACTGCAATACCCTGGGCAGATGTATTAAATGCATTTTATTCGACTAAGATAGATGACATACAGGTATATATGGCTATGCCAAATATAGTAATTTCTTTCTACAAGACAGCTGCTGGTTTAATTAAGCTGAGCATGTCTGTAAAACCTGTAAAAAAAATAATTGATAAGATGATAGATATAATTTTGACAGGTCCTGATGAAAAGCAGAGAATAACTTCTTCTACGTATATATGGGGAAAAGTTGAAAATGCAAATGGAAATTTTGTAGAAAGAGTAAGCGAATTTCCAGATGGATACACCTTAACAGCTTTAGCTGCAACTGAATGTGCACTTAGGATTGCAAATGCGGCAGTTGAGCCTGGGACATGGACTCCTTCGTTAGCCTTCGGGAGTAGTTTTTCCGATATATTTAAGATCAGAGAGATAAAATGATGGAGGCAGAAATAA